>JBLHWO010000059.1:0-16859 GCA_047629215.1 Cellvibrionaceae bacterium
AGCGGGGCATGCTCTGTAATGATGGGCCTTTCTCTAGGCCAAGTAAGCCCATGCTCTCTTAGTTTTTGCACTAAAAGCCGACTCCCTTCACTTTGAAAAAAATCCACAATAAAACCAGCAACAATAGGGCCTACATCGTTAATTTCGACAAGAACATCTGTTGCTGAATTCATTAAACCATCAATATCACCAAAGTGTTTTGCAAGATTCCGGGCCGTTGTCTCCCCAACTTGGCGAATACCCAAGGCATAGATAAATCGCGCTAAGGTTGTTTGTTTTGAATACTCTATGGCGGCTAGTAGGTTTTCAGCCGATTTTTTACCCATGCGCTCCAAAGCTGCCACAGATTCTAACTCTAATCTGTAAAGATCAGACACTGACTCAATCCGCTTTTCATCAACTAATAGCTCAACTAACTTATCACCTAAACCATCGATATCCATGGCCTTTCGCGAGGCGTAGTGTTTAATGGCTTGCTTAACCTGTGCGCCACAAATTAAGCCACCGCTACAGCGTTTTATCGCCTCACCTTCAACTTGAACAATAGGCGACTCACAAACAGGGCAACGAACTGGAAATACAAGTGCCTTCGTCCCCGGTGGACGACGACTAGTAACTACCGAAACAATTTGAGGAATAACGTCCCCAGCGCGACGAATAATGACCGTATCACCCACTCTAACACCTAAACGCTGAACTTCATCTTCATTGTGTAAGGTTGCATTTGAAACTGTGACGCCCCCAACAAAAACCGGCTTTAAGCGCGCAACAGGCGTAACAGCGCCGGTTCTACCGACTTGAAATTCAATGCCTAATAATTGAGTCAGCTCTTCTTGTGCTGGAAATTTGCGCGCTATCGCCCAGCGCGGCGCACGAGAAACAAAACCTAATTGTTGCTGCAACTCAAGATCGTTAACTTTATAAACGATACCATCTATTTCATACGGCAGCTGTGAACGCTTATCAGCCAAATACTCGTAGTACTGGTTACACTCATTGACACCACTTACCGCCTTCATTTCACGGTTAATACGAAAGCCCCACTCTGATAGCGTGTACAAAATATCCGTGTGGCGAGACGGCAATGCGCGCCCATTCAGGGCTAATTTAACGACGCCAATACTGTATGCACACATTTCCAAATCACGACTAGCGGTAATCAAAGAATCTAATTGCCTTAAACTTCCCGCTGCTGCGTTACGGGGGTTCACAAATTGTTTTTCGTCCTTAGACATTGCTAACTTATTGAGTTTTTCAAAGGCAGCTTTAGGCATGTAAATTTCGCCCCTAACCTCTAAACGCTTTGGAATTCCCTCACCGCTTAAGCGCAAAGGAATTGAACGAATAGTACGGCAATTCTGAGTAATATCTTCGCCAGTAGCTCCATCGCCCCGCGTTGCCCCCAATACTAACAAACCATCTTCATACAAAAGGCTAACCGCAATACCATCGAGCTTAGGCTCACAGGCAAACTCAATATCTGTCTCTGAGGCACTCTTTATTCTTTCAATCACCCGTTTATTGAAGTCGGCAAACTCTTGATGACTAAAAGCATTGTCAAGTGAGAGCATAGGTATTTCATGCCTAACCTGAGAAAATGCCGATAACGGCACGCTGCCGACTCGCTGAGTGGGTGAATCAGTGGTAATGAATGCAGGGTACGTTACTTCCAACTCTTGCAGTTGGCGCAGTAAACGATCGTACTCCACATCCGGTAACTGCGGATCATCTAGAGCATAGTATAAGTAATTATGGTGATGAAGCTGCTCACGAAGAGACTGTATTATTGACTGAGCTTTAGTAGTGTCTGAACTAGCTTCTGGTTCGATCATAGCGGCTTTTCTAGCCCTTGATGTACTATCGCTCATGGTTTATTTTTTTCTAATCGCTGTCGCCTTACAAAATCACGAATACGCTCGCGATAATGTTCAATCGTTTGCTTGGTTAATACGCTTCGATCTTCATCTTTCAATTCCCCTTCCAACCTCTCTGCGATATCTTTTACTGTCGCCAGCATAATATCGAAGGTCTCCATATTAGTATCTGTTTCCGTTGGCAATCCCAAAAAGAAACTTAAGCCTACCGTGCTAAACTCCTCAAAAGTATGCAGGTCAAATACTCCTGGCTTGACCATATTTGCCATACTAAAAAGTATTGGGCCTTCACCGTCTTCACCTGCATGGCGATGAAAAATATCCATTGCACCAAAGCGTAAACCGTTATCTAAAATTAATTCCAGTAAATCACTGCCATAAAAATATTCATTTTCAGCCGCCCTTACATGAATCACTAAGACCTCTTGCGGGGGCTCTACCTGATGTCTGGCATGATCGGTATATTTGGATTCATAGCGTGGCTTATTGGCCGAATGAGAAACTAACGTTCTCTCTTCTTCTGAAATAATTGGCTCGATATGGGTCCCCACTGTAACGATTTTTTCTGGGACTGCTTTTACCTCTAGCTCCATTTCAAGCGCCACGTCATCCGATAACTCATCACTGCCCTCAGAATGTATTTCATCTAAAGAATCCATCAGCATGGGAACCGAATCCTCTAGGTTAAGACTAGCCTGAACAGGCTCTTTATTAACCTCCGAAGGAGGCTTAGAGCTTATTTCTTTTGAAGGCATTGACGTTGAATCTAAGGGAGTTAGCTCAGGAGAAATAGGCTTTTCAGTTGTGATTTCTACGAGTTCCTCTGTCGTCTCAATATCTATCTCTTCATCTATATCTTTTTGATAGCGATCGTCTCTTGAATATGAGTCACTAAAGGTATCCAGTAAAGGATCTGCATGCTCAAAAGACGGTTCTATTCTTGGGGCGTTTTTATCGCTAAGGGCTTTTTTACCTGCGAGCTCTTCTCGTGAGAGTTTGTGAATACCGGTATGCTCTGCTATTTTTTCTGCGACCTTACCTTTCCATACAGACATATCTGTACCGAAGTTATATTTATTACGCACTTGATTAATACGGCTGGGGTCAATTTTTTGTTCGCTGACACGAGCTCCGCCATTTGGGAATTCACTGCCATAGCCACTCCCGGTTTCTTTGTGGCCAGACTCATCTACCGTATTTTTACTCGAATTCTTTTTAGTGGGTTTTAGAGCCATTTTAATCGAATCACGCCGTGCACTGCGCATGCGTCTCATGGCATCAAAAATAATGCCTATTATAAGTAGGACTATAAGTACAGTTAACCAGTGCTGATCCATATATATTTTGTGCTATTTAATCAATAATATTGGGGAGGATTATTCCTCAGCTGAACCCAAACGTCCAGTAAAGCTAATGATAGAGACTAAATTTTAGTCACTTAATTCAAAGCCATTTAACTATCTTCTTTAACCTAAAAACCGCAGTTGACGCGAAAAGCTGTGCAAGTTATTGATGTGCATAGGAAGCTTTAGAATCACGTAGCGACCCTATTGGTCGTAAGTGAATTCTAAAATTTTCTAGGTGCACCAATAACTTGTGCGGGCTTTCGTAATTCAACTACCGTTTTTAGGTTTAATAAGTCCCACTTTAAGCCGAAGCCAATTCTGCCGCTTCGTTAACATCCACTGTCACCATTCGTGAAACCCCTGCTTCATGCATGGTTACCCCCATAAGATGATGGGCCATCTCCATCGCAATCTTATTGTGAGTGATGTAGATAAATTGTACCTGTGCAGACATTTCCTCTACCAAGCGTGCATAACGACCTACGTTAGCATCATCTAATGGGGCATCGACTTCATCAAGCATACAAAATGGTGCCGGATTCAGACGGAAAATAGAGAACACAAGGGCAATCGCCGTTAGTGCTTTTTCTCCGCCTGATAACAGATGAATTGTACTATTACGCTTGCCTGGCGGTCTCGCCATAATGGTGACGCCCGCATCTAGCAGGTCATCGCCCGTTAGTTCAATATAAGCATGACCGCCACCAAAGACTTTTGGAAATAACTCCTGAATACCGATATTCACTTGATCAAAAGTTTCTTTAAATCGAGTACGCGTTTCTTTATCAATTTTGAGGATCGCATTCTCTAGCGTCTCTAGGGCTTCTCGTAAGTCTCCATCTTGGGCATCAAGATAATTTTTTCGTTCCGACTCGATTTTATATTCATCAATCGCAGCAAGGTTGATAGCACCAAGGCGAGTAATGCGGCCACCCAATTGCTCCAACTCTATTTCAAAAGGTCCCTCTGATGCATTTTCAGGCAGCTCAGTTAAGAGCTCCTCCAAATCACTACCATCATCTAATAACTGCTTAGCTATCGTCTCGCGCTTAACCTGTACCGTCTGCGCCGACAGTCGAGCATCTGTTAACCGGCCGCGTAATGATTGCAAGTCATTCTCAACTCGTGATCGTGATTGCTCGGCATCTCGCAGCTCTTGCTCAACAGTTTCGAATTGCCTACGTGATGAAGTCAACTCCTCTTCAACGGCGATACGTTTTTCGAGCAAGGCTTCCAGATCTATTTTATGCCCTTCTGTTGGATCATCACTATCACCGAGGGAGGTTTGCAACTGTTGCTGGCGCTGCTCTAAGCGGCTTGACTGTTCTTGCAAGCGCTTCATACTTTCTCGAATCGATTGCAACTGAGTTTTAATTGACTGATGGCGCATCGCTAAGGCGTGTAGCTTATCTTTATCATGCCGAGCGCGCTGGCGACTTTGGTCGAGCTTACCTCTAATATCATCGCGGCGAGTCAGCAAGGCTTCTTTTTGCTCAGTATCTTTTTCCATTAAACCAATGGCTTCTTCCAACACTATTCGTGATTGACTTAAATGCTCAGTTTCAAGACTCATCTGCTCTTTCGCTTCGGCTATATCACCGGCTAATTTTTGGCGACGAACACCTTCTTGCTCTATACGAACCTGCATACCCGACAACTTGGATTGCTGCTCGTGAAATAGTTTATTGGCTTCATCTAGACTACGACGCAACTGTTCACGTTCAGCTTCATCGTGCTTAACATTGCCTCTATGCTGAGACAGCTCTTCAGATAGGCTATCTACGCCTTTTTCGAGCACAAGAATATTTTGATCTACGGTTTCTAAGTCTTTTTGACGGGCTAGAACACCCGCTTCGCCGTCAGCTTCTCTTTTGACTCGCAACCAATGACTACCAAGCCAAATACCTTCCGAGGTAATAATGGACTCATTAGCATCGAGTTGATCACGGGCAGATAATGCCTCATTCAGCGAGTCAGCAATGTACACACTTTTTAACAAGCTGGACGCATCCACACTGCCAGAGACTTTATCGCTAAGAGCCGTTAAATGACCTTTAGTTGTGGGCCTACTACCCTTTTGAATATCCAGCAACACTAGACTGCCTTGCTCCAAAGAACCCAATAGCTCAGCAACTTCATCGATACCGTCGACACAAACCGCTTGCAAGGCATCTCCAAGCACCATTTCGACTGATTTCTGCCACTTAGGCTCTACTTTCAATTGTGAAAGTAAACGGGGTTTAGCATCAAGAGTATTATCGGCTAACCAAGCATCGAGTTTCTTACCGCCGGATACGGCAGCTTGTTGCAGTGCTTCCAAAGAGGCATGGCGGCCACGAGCGCTTTGTAACTCACTACGTTTCACATTAAGAGAAGACTCAATTCGACTAATAGAATCGCGAGTCTGGTCTACTCGTTGAATAACACCTTCAATTAGACTTTGCTTATCTTCTCTTAATAACTGAGCTTCACCCAAGGCTTCTTGTAATAAAGGGATTTCTGCTGCTTGTTCATCACCCGTGTTCTCTATGCCCTCTGCTTCTAAACGACGAATACGTTCCAGCAAGCGCGTTTGCACTTGCTCCAGATGCTGAATACGAGATTGCTCTACTTCTGCGCGCTGACGCGGCTCTGCGGCACTTTGGTTAAACTCATCCCACTCTTGCTGCCAGACTTGCATCGCCTCTTCAGCATCAACTAAATCGGTTCCTGAATCTGTTTCGGCAGACTCTAACAATTCCAACTCTGGCTCAATTTCGTTTAACTCAATTTCCCATGAACTTATCTTGCCTTGATCACTTTCAAGATGTATTTGTGATTCTTTATATTCACGATCGACTTGCCCGAGGTCATCGTGAAGCTGACGATTACGCTCCTGTACATGCTGAATACTTTGCTCTATACGAGCGATTTCTGTGCCAACGCCATAAAAACGACCCTGTATTTCATTGAAGGTATCGCCTTGTTCTGCATAGGCTTCGCGATACTTTTCAATCGAAGTATCCAAACTGACTCGGTCAGTCACGAAAGACTCGATTTTTAATTCACGTTCGCGAATATCTTGTTGTTGTGTTTTGAATTGTTCATCCAACAAGCGATAGCGCAGTGTGTGCAATTGCGCTTTAATTTCACGCTCTTCTTTTTTAAGCTCGGCATATTTTTCTGCAGATTTGGCCTGACGCTCCAATCTAACCAGCTGTCGTCCCAGCTCTTCGCGAATATCACTTAATCGCTCTAAGTTTTCCATGGTTCGACGCATACGATTTTCGGTATCGCGACGGCGCTCTTTATACTTTGAAATACCCGCTGCTTCTTCAATGTACACCCGCAGCTCTTCGGGTTTAGATTCGATCAAACGCGAAATCATGCCCTGCTCAATAATAGCGTAACTGCGAGGCCCTAAGCCTGTACCCAAAAAGATATCGACAATATCCCGACGACGGCATTTGCTGCCATTAAGATAGTAAATGTTTTGTGCGTCACGTGTCACTTTGCGCCTGATAGAAATCTCTGTAAAACCAGCATATTCACCTTTCAAAGTTGCATCGCTATTATCAAACACCAGCTCAATAGAGGCCTGCCCCACTGGCTTGCGGCTATTAGAACCGTTGAAGATAACGTCTGTCATCGATTCCCCACGTAAGTTTTTAGCTGAGGATTCCCCCATTACCCAACGTACGGCATCGATAATATTTGATTTACCACAGCCATTAGGACCAACAACTGCACAAAGGTTGCTGGGGAAGGTCACCGTTGTTGGGTCAACAAAGGATTTAAAGCCAGCAAGCTTGATATGTTTTAAACGCATTTAACTTCAATCCAAGTAAGAATAGTCATCCACATTAGCTATCATCCATAAATGATTGATTTTTATATAATTTTAAAAATTCATCTTAGTCAAGTCTGGCTTCAGATAGATGATATTACAAAGGCGATGATTTTACACAGATCAGGCAGTGATTACACCATCATGATTCCTTTTTTGAGAAGCAACTATACTTATAAATGCAGGACTTTATTTTTGTATACTCAGCATTTTTGTATACTCAGCGCGTAACATTTTTAATATTGCTAAAATAAGCGTTTAGAGAATATGGTCTCATCCATGCCCTCTTTTAAAGGTATGATAAAGCGTTGACCACTGCAGAGGAGCTCTTCTACCCCTAGAGATTGAATGCTATGGCACTAGCCTTAGGTCGAGAAAAAAAGAATTATCTTACATTCTATTATTCTGTTATTCATCGGGAGCGGCCCTATGCACAATCTATGCGTATCTCGACAATGGCGTAGAACAGCACAATAGAGTCGGCTTACATCATCAATGCAAGTGGAGACAAAGAATGCCATCTCAGTTTATTGCATTTAGTGTAGTGCGCTCCAAAGAGGCTTTACCTCAGCTACAGCAAATGCTGTCCAGTGCTATATCCGAAATGAAGCAAGCCAGTCACTACCTAACGACGCTGCCTTCAATATCTGAACAGCTCAAGGAGACGTATTTCCTCCCTTGGAATACGGATTCTAGGCTTAGGCTCTATCAAGAGTTAGCAGAAAAGATAGTGATCAACCCCAATCAGAGTGAACGTATTGACGCTTCGCTAAGTCGGAGGCTAGACCTATTGGCTTCGCTCGGATGCATTGTGTCACAGTATCAAAAAGAAGCTCAAGACAGTGTACTGCATCAACAACGATTACAGACTGCATTGTTACTACTGATACTCGCATTGATACTGTCTGAAGCGTTCTTTTTAATTCCCCCCCTATATCGGCAACTAGGCGTATATTCACAATTAGCAACTCGAGATACTTTATCCGGCTGTCATAGCCGGGGTTATTTTGTTCAGTTACTGCACTCAAATAATAGCGACAATCTTCATCGACAACAAAAACTGCCTTCCTACTATGCCCCGCTGAACAACATAATGCGGAAAACTCGGAACCAACACTCTCGCTTTTCTTGGCGTAACTCAACCCCATTGAGGTTTAGATAGATGCGCCCCTTTACACTCACCCTTCACGCTCAGGGTCAGCCACTATAATATTAAAGAGATTTTACAGATGATGGATGAGTATAAAAAATTACTAAATAAATTCTCTTCTTCCTGTGACTGGGTAAGCATAAGAGAGTGCAAAGAAGTTACTGATTTTATCATGGCCAGAAATTCAATGGCTGATCAGATCAATACAGCTGAGTCACACGGTGTAATGGTTGAAGTTCTTCATGGTGGCCAGATAAGCTATGCTGGAACTTGCGACTTAACAAATAAAGGGATTGAAAGAGCCTTTAATAAGGCTTTAAATTTTGCCATTAAAACAAAGGAAAATAATCTTTGTGATTTTGACAATTCAATTCGTCCTGCAAATAGTGGTGAATATCAAACCAAAACGGAAATCCCATTTGAAAAAATATCACTCTCTGAGTTGCAATCAAATTTAGTCGCGATAACGAAGGCACTTAAAGTAACAGATGAAATTATTGAAGCCTCTGCATGGGCCATGCTCACTAAAAAAAATGTTAATTATATTAGCTCTAATGGCGCCAAATACTCTCAAGAGTTCTGTATTGTATCTAAAGATTTTTCAGCTACCGCCTCTAGGGATAATGAAAATCAAACACGCACATATGGAATGAATGGCAGGCAATTAGGCCTTGAAGGCTTTGATATGCAGCTTCTATTACAAGAAGCTAAGCGAGTAGGAACTGAAGCAATCGAATTACTTGATGCTGAGGAATGCCCAACAGGTAGCCTTGATCTTATTATTGCTCCTGATCAACTCTATTTACAAGTACATGAATCTATCGGGCACCCCTTAGAACTCGATCGTATTTTAGGTGATGAGAGAAATTATGCCGGCTGGAGTTTTATTGGAATAAATGATTTTGGCACAAGGCAATATGGATCCACTCTTTTAAATGTTACTTTTGATCCATTACTAGAATCTGAAATGGCAAGTTATGTATTTGATGATAATGGTGTTAAAGCTAACAAAGAATACTTAATAAAAGATGGTATTCTTTTAAGAGGCATTGGCGGCTTAGAATCACAATTTCGCTCGGGAGTTCCTGGTGTTAGCTGTGCCAGAAGCTCTGATTGGAATAGGCCTCCCATTGATAGAATGGCAAATATTAATATTGAACCAGGTGACTCTTCTTTTAACGATATGATCAAAGGCGTTGAGAAAGGTATCATTATGTATACTAATCGATCTTGGTCTATTGATGATTATCGAAATAAATTTCAATTTGGCTGTGAATACGCAAAATTAATTGAAAATGGAAAAATCACTAAAACAGTAAAAAATCCTAATTATCGAGGTGTTACTGATTCATTTTGGATGAACTTAGATAAGGTAGGGGATAAAAGCACCTATGAAATTTGGGGATCACCCTATTGTGGAAAAGGTGAGCCAAATCAAGTAATAAGAGTTGGTCATGCTATTCCAACATGTTTATTTAAAAGTATCGAAGTATTTGGAGGCGCATAATGGAAATATATTTTAAGGAAATATCATCATATATTATCTCTAAGAAAGAAGTGGGCGAAGAAGTAACCGTCACTATGGCTGGTGAGAAAACCCATTTTGTTCGATTTAATAAATCTAAAATTAGGCAAGGCTCAGATATTCATCAGTTAAATCTCTCGATGGCCATCCAAAAATATGGCAAAGAATATAGCTACGATTTTACCATCACCGGAATCTCTACTAAGGATCATAGTAAAGTTGATGATATGTATAAAATATGCCGCTCTCGTATGGAAACTATGGCAAAAGCAGCTTTTTTTGTACCTTTTAAGAATAACGGTACTTTAAGTGTTTCAAACACTGGCGACTTATCTGAAATTACAGAACTTACTAATATTCTCTGTAATGAAACTGCTCATATTGACCTAGCAGGTATTTTAACAAGTGGTATTTGCTATAGAGGGAATGTTAACTCTCTTGGCCAATCCCATTGGTTTGAAAGTGAATCTTTTAGTGTTGACTACTCTATCTACTCTGAAAAAGAAAAAGCAGTAAAGGGTTTCTATGGAGGAGCAGAATTTGATGTTAATTCATTCAAGGCCATATTAGAGGAATCGATAAAAAACCTTCACCATATGGAAAAAGAAAATAAAGTCCTTGATCCAGGGAAGTACCGATGCTACCTCGCACCTGCTGCTGTTAGTGAAATCCTCTCTACTTTTTGTTGGGGAGGCACAAGTCAAGGCGCCCTAAAGCAGGGAAGTTCTCCTCTTCTTCCTTATAAAAATGAAGGCAAGCGTTTAAGTAAAAAGTTCAACCTAAATGAAGATTTCTCCCTTGGATTAACGGGTCGATTTAATGACGAAGGGGAAGTTTTTACTGAGAAACTGCCAATTTTTAAAAATGGTCAGCTAGAGAACTTGCTGGTAAGTTCTAGAACAGCTAAAGAATATGGACTTAAGTCAAATGCAGCAAACTCTAATGAGTCACTTCGCTCTCCAGTAATTGAATCTGGAGAATTAAGCCGTGAAGATATTCTCAAAGAATTAACAACGGGGCTGTATATTTCTAATCTTCACTATCTCAATTGGAGCGATCAAAAACGTGGCCGTATTACCGGCATGACTCGTTTCGCTTGTTTTTGGGTAGAAAATGGCGAAATAGTAGCTCCAATTAAGGATCTTCGCTTTGATGATACTCTCTATAATTTTTGGGGTGATAATTTAGAGCAAGTTACAGACTTTTCTGACATTGAGCTTCAAAGTAGTACTTATTCATTAAGATCTTTGGGCGGTAGCAAATGCCCTGGAATGATCATAAAAGATTTTAATTTCACCTTATAATTTTTAAATTCCTCTTTATTTTTTTGTGATAACATTTGTGTAGAAAGAAATCGATAACCGGATAACAGAATAACTGGGGTCAGAGATCGGGGATCTAGCTCTAACCAGCCAGCCAGAAAAGTCTCTGAATGAAATGAATCAGGTCATTCCTTGGCCATACTGACTAACACTGATCGAACCTTTCTATCCTAAAAAGAGCAATGGAGACTCCCATAAGTCGCTATCTGTCAACAGGGAGATAGTGAAGAAAGGTGATATCACCCCATAGTTTACTTATTGATACATCATTAGTTTTATGTCGTAAGTCCGACTCGAAGTTTATTGCGCTACCTCTTAAAAAGTAAGCGATCAATCAGCCATTAGGTTTCCCTATTCAGTCAAATCTGACGTTAATTTTTTATCCATTAACTTCTTTTTCCATATCCTTGGCGTCAATTCTTCTACTTTAGACGCAGGGTATCAAATGACACGCTGCAATGCATGAACGAGATAATCATGCGGATTAATACCCTGCAATCGACACGCTACCAATAGACTTTGCAGAATACCCAGCTGCTCTGCGCCCAGCTCGCTCCAACAAAACAAGTAATTCTTTCGCTCCATAGGAATTACACTAAGCGCACGCTCAACATGATTGGTATCCATAGCCACACCAAGGTTTGCCAAAAAAATCTTTAATTCGGTCTGCCGATTACTGGCATAGGTGAGCGCTTTGGTAAAAGGATTCGATGGGAGTAAATCCATTCTCTGTCGCTGCTGATAAACCCATTTGAAAAACTCGGGCACGATAGGCTCGCTATCCGTTTGACGTTTTTTATTATTGCTTCTGTATCGATCCGCTCTTCTCGACAATGTTTTTCTATGTGATACAGTTTTGCTATATAGTTTAATGCCGCTTACGCTTGAATAGGCTCTATTGTCAGTGATTGTCAAAATACCGGCGAACATGTGCACAGCAAGTCGCGTGGCTTACGTTTTTTTTCTTCTTTATTGAGCATCTTTACTATTTTCGTATAAGCACTGTAGCTGCAAGCACATAGCTTAGAAGATATAGATACGTTACTGTCGTGGAATGTAAAGGGTGTGCTTGGTTAGGCTCTTACATTGGTCGCACGGGTAAGATGGTAGTGTGTACCCTCATAGCGCTAGGCTTAGAACTTGCCGAGGTAATCAAAAGTGCAGGCTCTTATCCCATTGTGCAAGAATAAAATGATTTGCTTGAGTGATACGCCTCGAGACCAACACTAAGCTTATCGCCATGAGCTTAGCTCCAAAGTAGCTCCAAAGTAATGGTAGAACCCTCTGATAAACATTACACTGCGCACCATCAGAAACTTCCAGCTTATAGTGGCTGCCCATTCCAGTAGGATCCCAATGAAAAAAACCTTTAAGTTAGACCACCCTAAAATTAAAGTGCCGCGTATCGTAGACTCGGTAAAGCACGACATCAAAAAATTTCTCAAAAAAGAACGTAAAAACCCACTACCTTCTGGCGCCACCTATTGGGGATTCGAATGCAGATTTGGGCAATCTGAAGAGACCGCTATTGACGTGCCCCTGTCATCGTTAACTAACAATATCGACGAACTGGTTGAAAACAATATTATGACCATTTATGTGGAAATTAAAGCTAAAGCCATTGAAGCTACTACAAAACCGCCAGCACAGGAAGAGAGGGAGGACTAGCGTTTAATCATAACTAGCACCGAGTACGTTTTACTGTTTATTTTAGAGATCTGCTTATACTTTTTGCATTTCAACTGGGGGAGCACGAAGAGAGCATGGCCTAACTGGGCTATGAATTGACGCGCAAGGTTAAGTAAAATGGCTTTCGTGCAAAGATTTCGTTAAGGCTAAATAAAATCACCCGGTGTAATACCATAGTTTTCAGCATACACCGCTTTCACAATATGCCGCCCACAGCGTTCACCTGCTAGATTAATCGAAAGCTTCTTCACATAACGCCTGAGCTTTAGATCATACACTTGTATTACTTTTGGTTTTTTGGCTTCGCCTGGATTCGCTTCAAGCACCACCGCTAGTTTTTACTTATCTAACTCCACCACACTGCCTACAGGATAAATACCCATCGCCGGTATAAAGTGGTTAACCAATTGTTTGTCCAAGTACCCTTCTGCACTCCATTCCAATAGTTTCTTTAAGGCTAATGTGGGCGCCATGCCTTTATGGTAGACCCGCTCAGCAGTAATGGCGCCATAGACATCAACAACTGAGGCCATGCGGCTATGAATAGGAATTTCACCGCCAGAGAGTCCACGAGGATACCCCCCACCATCTATTCGCTCATGATGCTGGGCACAAACATCCATCATAATGGGGGCAACTGCGGGTGTGTTTTGGAATACCTCTTCGCCCTAGGTAACATGCTTTTCCATCTCACCCCATTCTTTGAGTAGAAGCTTACCTGGCTTATGCAAAACTTCATCCGCTATACTAATTTTACCGACATTGTTTAGTAAAGCGCCTGTTACCAATTCTTGTAGTGTCTCCCCGCTATAGCCAATTGCATGAGCCAATATTCCCATTAATACACTCACATTGAATGAATGCTCTATTAGATAGCCGTCTTTTTCTCTTAATTGGGTAACACAGGCAAGCGCATTATGGTTCTGAGTCAATGACTCGATCATTCGGCCAGATATATCAGTGAATTCGGCAAGCTCTACCGCTGAGCCTTTTGAGTAGCTTGGCTCACCTTTAACTGACGAGCCTGCATCGTTACCTCGCGATGTATCAATATAGAGGTCTTTTGCTCCAAGGGCACGTATTTACTCGATGACTTCAACTCAAATAATCATGCCCTTGTGGCTGCAATTGTTATTAGAAACCCACTCATTATTACCATCGGTAATAGACATACCAATTTGCAATTGATCGATAGAGATGTGTCTTATTGAGGGGGGGCATACTCTAAGCACTACCGTGATTATCTGCCATTGGATAAAAGATTTTATGCTTTAGAGTATAAAACTGATCTTTGGTTATCACCAATAGCATGCAGGCATGTTAGGGTATTTTTTTTTGCTCTCATATAAGCTACAAAGTCTTGTGCTCTTTCAAACACCGCTTAGCATATAGACTTAATGCACTATTTTTCCTAAAGCCTTATATCGACAGATACCGGACAATGATCCGAGCCTAAAATCTCATTATGAATATCCGCATCGGCAATTTTTGGCAACAAGCTTTGTGATGCGAGAAAGTAGTCTATACGCCAGCCTACATTATTTTGGCGGGCGCCAGCGCGGTAGCTCCACCAGCTATATTTGATCTCTTCTGGCTTGATATGCCTGAAGGTATCGGTAAAGCCGGCACCAACTAAGTTATTAATGCCGTCTATTTCTTTCTGCATATAACCTGCACTTTTATTATAGTTAGGCTTAGGGCGGGCGAGGTCGAGGTCGGTATGAGCGACGTTTAAATCGCCACAGACTAGTACGGGCTTTGTCTCTTCTAAGAGTTTTAGGTATTTTAAAAATTCGGCGTCCCAGTCTTGGCGATAAGGCAAACGCATTAGCTCACTTCCTGAGTTAGGCGTATAGACGGTTACTAAAAAGAAACGCTCATACTCGGCGGCAATAACCCTTCCCTCTTGGTCATGCTCATCTATGCCTAAACCGTAACTTACCGATAAAGGCTCCGTTCGACTTAGGATAGCTGTACCTGAATAGCCTTTTTTAACAGCGGAGTGAGTGTAGAGGTGATAGCCCTCAATATCGGCAAGCGCTTCTACCACTTGTTCACACTGTGCTTTTGTTTCTTGTAAGCACAACACATCACACGCTAAAGATTCTAGTGATTCAGGAAATTCTTTTTTCATTGCGGCACGAATGCCATTAACATTCCAAGATACTAGTCGCATAACATTCTCTTTTTATTGAGCCTAAAAATTCAACCCATGTCGGCTAAACAATGTCTACCAAACAGTGATAATTAAAATGGGGACGCTAGCTTAACATGTACGGCGTGTAAATCTTGCTCGCCGACAACTTCTGCTCGATGGCCATGTTGGTGTGGGTCGAAGATTATGCCCTCTGGCAACTTGTCTTGCGCGATAAAAAACTCGCCCGCAGAAAAGTCTTTAAAACTTCCGTCATGCAAAATAACTCTTAGTGTGCTTTGCTGAATCATAATTAATGTTGGGTCACCGGCTAGATGCCAGTCGCTGCGATAATCGACGGGACTGGTGCGTAAACGGCAGCTCAATGTGAGCAGCTGGTCGGTAATATTCATACCGCCACGAGGAGACAGTGCTGTGATTTTTTCAGAGAAGATAGTATTAAAATCGTTATCGATAGTAATCAAGGTAATCGTAAGCCTATCTTTCATGTTTTCCCAAACCAGATGTAACTTATTAAATTTTCGCTGCTACCATTAGGCGTTAGCTGTTCTCGCTACTTTCTCTGCTTTCACTTGAGTATCGAGATATTCGCTATATGTCCCTTTAAAACTAATCAGTGTTTTATCTTTTATCTCAATAATATGAGTCGCCAAAGAGGAAACAAACTCTCTATCATGGCTCACAAACAGCAAGGTGCCATCGTAATGCTCAAGAGCTAAGTTTAATGACTCAATCGCTTCCATATCCAAATGGTTAGTGGGCTCATCCATTAATAAAATATTGGTATCCATCATCATTAGCTTGCCAAATAGTAGCCGGTTTTTTTCTCCACCGGAGCAAACGGTAACGTGTTTCTCGTAATCGTCTGCTGAGAACAGTAAACGCCCTAAGGTAGCTCTGACAATCTGATCATCGTGATTGGGTTTACGCCATTGGCTCATCCAATCAAATATCTTCATGTTACTTCTAAAGTCGTCTGTACTGTCTTGCGGACAATAACCTAGACTTGCATTCTCTGCCCATTTTATTGTGCCTTTTTCTGGTGCCAGCTGGCCTATTAAGCATCGCAATAACGTTGTTTTGCCCGCTCCATTTTCACCAATAACCGCGATACGCTCGCCAGCGTCGATAATAATATTGACTTGGTTGAACAAGGCTTCACCATCAAAACCATGACTCAGTTTTTCCAAGGTAACGGCTTGGCGGTGCAATTTTTTATCTTGCTTAAAGCGAATAAAAGGGCTGACTCGACTAGAAGGCTTAATATCATCGAGTTTAATTTTTTCTAATTGCTTAGCGCGCGAGGTCGCTTGCTTAGCTTTAGATGCATTAGCCGAAAAACGACTTACAAATTGTTGTAAGTCAGCAATCTGTATGCTCTTTTTAGCATTCACTGACTGCATACGTTCTTGCACCTCAGTCGCCGCCCGCATAAAGTCATCATAGTTGCCGGGGTACACTCTTAGTTCACCGTAATCAATATCGGCCATATGAGTACATACGGAATTCAAAAAATGACGATCGTGAGAAATAATCACCATTGTGCTATTACGCTGATTAAGAACATCTTCCAACCAGCGGATCGTATTAATATCGAGGTTGTTGGTGGGCTCGTCGAGTAGAAGAATGTCCGGATCGGCAAATAGAGCTTGTGCCAGCAGCACTCGCAATTTCCAGCCGGGGGCCACATCGCTCATGGGGCCGTAATGAAACGACTCGTCAATACCCGCACCCAGTAAAATTTCTTCAGCTCGACTTTCGGAACTATAACCATCCATTTCAGCAAATTCGGTTTCTAAGTTGGCAACCTTCATACCCTCATCTTCGGACATTTCTGGCAGGGAATAAAGCCGGTCTCGCTCTTGCTTGACTGCCCACAACTCCGTGTGCCCCATTATGACGGTATCCACTACACTGTATGCTTCAAAAGCAAACTGATCCTGATGAAGTTTACCCACCCGTTCATTTGGCG
>JBLHWO010000060.1:0-16594 GCA_047629215.1 Cellvibrionaceae bacterium
TCCTCAGATGATAAGTGAGTAAACTCTGCCCACTGCCATTTGATCATATAGGAGACTATTTAGTTAAAACGAAATAATAAACTACGATGAGACCTTTGCACGGAAGATAACTTTACTTTCGGGTAAGACAAAACGCACGAAAAGTGGGAGCTTATGCATTATCAACCACCGATTAAGAACATTTTTCCTCGGCACCCCCCTTAAGGGGTAAACCCACATGTAAGTAAAATAACTTTTATGCAAAGGCCTTACTATATCTTAATATCGATAGAGGGGACATCTGGATCTAAACGCCGATCACGGGAGATACGCAAATCCATTAAAGGTTTAATATTACGTCGTCGCCGATCTTTTTTATCGCGCCGTTTTCTTGGTAGGCACTGATAAGACAATTGTTGAGGATCTTTGTTGATTTCTGTTCCTGCGACTGCAGCATCACGCGAAGTCGTTTCACCTATCTTCGGGGTGCTCACAGGAGGTAGCAATGAGCCAATATTAAGCATGATTTTTCCTCCTGTTACAAAAGGCTATAATACGTCTGTTGATATTTTTTAGCTGCCCCAAATGCGCTACTAATCGCTAAAAAAGCGCCACCACAAAGTTCTATAATAATTATTGCCCATAGTAGCATTTTTATCGAGATAAATGATTGCATAAATAATCTATCACTAGGTATTATTAGCTATAACGGCAGAATAGTGATTTATTTTAGTATTAGTTTTTAGAACTGTGAAACAGCGCTACTTTCAGTATGACACTTATTTTTATTACTCCAAAGGAAATACATTAACTAAAACCCATAAGCTATTGTTTTTCAAAACTTTTAACGGGTAGATTTTGTTTTATCCATCCCTCTGTAGACCAACTGCCTAGCATCCCTTCACTTACATCAATAATATGAGTAAAGCCCTCTTGTGCGAGGTGTTTCTGCAAACGGGCGCTTCTAAGGCCCGAAGCGCAAATTAAAGCTACCGGCGTATCTTTATTGCCATCAAGGGCTGATAGAAGATCTTGTGAAAACTTGTTCATACCGCCAACTTGATGCATTGATATGAGGAGCGCCTGAGGTGCAATACCAGACTGAAACCATTCTTGCTCGGAACGAATATCGACAAGCGTTAACTGGCCCGATAAAGAAAGAGAGTGAGCCTTTTTAACCGATAGAGTTTTCGCAATATCTACCGTTGCTACCGGCTCTACTTTAAGTGGCTGGCTAGAACTGCTGGCGCTAAAAACAACTAAAAGAAGTAGATACAAAGCTATAGCGAGGAAGGCATTGTTTTTTAATTGAATATTCATTATTCAGAGGCCTCAGTAACAATTTCCATAAAGGGTATTCGTGGCGTTGTTCTAGTCCGATTTTTATGTTTTCCCAGCCTAACTTCGAATTGCGCTTTCCAAAAAACTTATCCCATCCATTTAAAATAGTAGTGTAGTAAGAACCTGAATCATCATATTTTGTATGATGGTGAACTCAGTGTATTGATGGAGCAACCATTATTTTACTACGCTTTTTCCTAAATAATGTGGTGACAATAACTTTACATTAGAGTGATTAAAGTTGCTGCAAAGTAATAATATGTTTATTCTGAAGGCGAATACCAGTTGAGTTTCTGGTGTAGGCTAACGACTCCGCCTATTATCAATAATGTTGGTGCATGCACATCTTCACCTTTTATTAGATCAGGTAAGGTGGCCAAAGTCCCCGTCAATACTCTCTGGTCAGGACGTGTACCCTTCTCAACCAAAGCAGCAGGAGTGTCTTTATCGCGCCCGCGTTTGATAAGCTCTTGAAAGATAGCCTCAAGGTTAACAAGCCCCATATAAAACACTAAGGTTTGATTGGGGTCCATTAGAGATTGCCAAGGTAAATCAATATCGCCTGCTTTAGTGTGCCCCGTAATAAAACGAACAGATTGCGCGTGATCGCGATGAGTTAGCGGGATCCCGGCATAAGCAGCGCAGCCAGAGGCTGCTGTAATACCAGGAACCACTTGAAAAGGAATATGGTTTTCACTTAGTAGCTCAATCTCCTCACCACCACGCCCAAAAATAAATGGATCACCGCCTTTTAGTCGTAATACTCGCTTACCTTCTTTCGCAAGGTCAACTAATAATTGATTAATATTTTGTTGTGGTAGTGCATGATCGGCGCGACGTTTTCCAACATAAATACGATCGGCATCGCGACGCACTAAATTTAATACTGCCTCGCTCACCAAGCGATCATAAAGAACGACATCGGCTTGCTGCATTAGCCTTAGGGCTTTGAAAGTGAGTAAATCAGGATCCCCAGGCCCACCACCAACGAGGTAAACCTCCCCTGCCAATGTATCGTTATCGATGGAGGCCAGCAATGATTCTATACCCTGCTCCGCTTCATCTAATTTTCCAGCAAAGGCTTTTTCAGCAATGGGACCATCAAAAACGGTTTGCCAAAAACGTAAACGTTGCTCGCCTGAGGCGAGCGTTTGTTTGACTTTATTACGAAACTGACCGGCTAGCTTTGCTAGAGCGCCATAAGAAGAAGGAAATAGTATTTCTAACTTGGCGCGTATTTGCCGCGCTAATACAGGTGCTTCTCCACCACTAGTAATTGCAATCATTAAAGGCGAGCGATCGATAATGGCTGGAGTAATAATGCTGCAAAGACTGGGTGAATCGACCACATTAACGGGTAATTTTTTTTGTTGCGCTAACTCTGAAACCGTTCTGTTGACCGCTTCATTATCAGTTGCACAAATTACCATCATCCCCAAATCAAGATCATCCGGATGAAATTCTCGGGCATGATATTCCCCGCCCGAGAATTTCACTAAGGCAATCATTTCATCGCTTATATAAGGCGATATGACCACTAGCTTAGCACCGGCTTTAGCAATCAATCTCGCTTTACGAGTAGCAATATTGCCGCCACCAACAAATAAACAGGCGCGACCTTTAAGGTCGAAAAAGAAAGGCATGTAATCCATAAAAACTCAAACTCATACGTAGGGTGGGGTGCACCCATCAGTGGGTGCACAATAACGCGTGGGGATAAATATTTTCAGATTTGAAGTTGGGCATGGCCCGCCCTACGCTATTGTTTCAATCCCACCCATATAGGGTTGAAGTACTTCAGGTATCTCAATACTACCGTCTGCTTGCTGATAATTTTCCATAACCGCCAATAGTGTTCTGCCTATCGCTAAACCTGAACCGTTAAGGGTGTGTAATAATTCAGGCTTTCCTGTTTCAGAGTTTCGATAACGGGCTTTCATGCGACGTGCCTGAAAGTCTCTAAAACTACTGCAAGAAGAAATCTCTCTATATTTGTTTTGCGATGGTACCCACACTTCAATATCGTAGGTTTTTGCAGCAGAAAACCCCATATCACCCTTACATAAAATAACAGTTCGATAAGGCAAACCTAATTTTTGTAGAATTTTTTCAGCGCAAGCAGTTAGGTCTTCTAATGCTTGATCTGAATCATCGGGTTTAACAAAATTAACCAGCTCAACCTTTTCAAACTGATGTTGACGAATCAAACCACGAGTATCTCGACCATGACTGCCCGCTTCGCTGCGAAAACAGGGGCTATGGCAAACTAATTTAATCGGTAATTCGCTGCCTTCTTTCAATAATTCATCACGAAGTATATTGGTGACAGGCACCTCAGCGGTAGGGATAAGATAAAGACCACGTTCATCATTAGTTTTAAATAAGTCTTCTTCGAACTTAGGCAGTTGTCCTGTGCCAAATAAAGATTCTTTATTAACGAGATAAGGGACATAAATCTCTTGATAGTCATGCTCTTCAATATGGGTGTTCAACATAAATTGAATCAACGCCCTATTAAGACGAGCCAGTTGCCCACGCAAAACAGCAAAACGCGACCCCGTTAATTTAGTGGCCACTTCAAAATCAAGCTCATTATTTTTTTCGCCTAAATCGACATGATCTTGAATGTCGAAATCAAATTCTCGTGGTGTACCCCATCGACGAATTTCAACATTATCACCTTCGTCTTTACCTTCAGGGACACCGTCTGCGGGTATGTTAGGGACAGCGTTCAAGACCGTATTTAATTTTTCCTGTACTACTTTTAAAGATTCTTCGGCTTCCCCTAGCTGTCCTTTTAAAGACTCGACTTCTGCAAGCAAAGGAACGATATCTTCGCCAGCTGCTTTCGCTTTTCCAATATTTTTAGCTCGTGTATTACGCTCTTTCTGTAGATCTTCTGTTTTAACTTGCAGTGATTTTCTTTCCGCTTCGAGTAAGCTTAACTGCTTAACATCTAAGTTAAAGCCGCGCTTGGCTAATGCGTCGGCTAGTGCTTCAGGTTCTGCCCGAACCAATTTAGGGTCTAACATGTATTTATTTCCCTTTTGCTTTATGGGGTTTATATTAAGATTGGTGGGGATACCCCACGCTACACTAAATTAATTTATATCCTTTGCGTAGGTTGGGCTGCGCTAACCAGAACAATATTAAAATAAAATAGCTCTGCTAATTTCAAGCCAGAAAACATTATTCGATAACGCATCAATAATGACTACCTGCTATTGAATAATGCTCTGGGGTTTGATTATGATTCTTGTGTTTACGCTCACCACATTTTAATGCTTTCTTTTTATCTTTAAAAATAGAAATCTTATTGATTTTACGCGCATGTTTTGCGGCGAAGCTGTTCTTCATGGTGTATCTCCTTAACTTAAAAAAGCCGTTGAGCTAAATAGATACTCAATACTGCAACCGATAAACATGCTGCGACAGAACTAATAATATAGGCAGCCGCTATTGATAACTGCCCATTTTGCCAAAGTAAAATGCCGTCAAGTGCGAAGGTTGAAAATGTTGTTAATCCACCTAAAAAACCAACTATAATCAACGGTCTCCACTCGGCGGAAATTATGGTCTTTTCGACAATAATGACATAAAACAACCCTATGAGAGCCGAGCCGATCACATTCGCACACCATATAGCCCAAGGGAAAGATGACCCTGTTGGTGGCATGGCCTGAACCAAGCCATAACGACTCATAGCTCCTAGAGCGCCGCCGATGGCAACGGCTAACCACTCCATCATTAAATCACCTACCCTTCCACTTATTTTATTTATCTTATTTTTTAATTTTTTGTGAATAACGTTGCTTTTGGCTTTTCGTGTCCAGCTGTTTTAAAAAGGCTAGCTTTTCTTGAATCTTTATTTCTAGTCCGCGATTAACCGGATGATAGTATTGTTTAGTCGCCAATTCTTCTGGAAGGTAATTTTCACCTGCTGCATAGGCATCTTGTTCGTTGTGAGCATAGCGATACTCCCTGTCCTTCTCGCGTTTCGCCCCCTTGTCCCCGCCATAGCCTAATTGCTTCATTAGCTGGGTTGGCGCATTGCGTAAATGCATTGGCACTCCGTAATCAGGCAAATTCGCTATATCAGCTTTAGCTGAATTAAACGCATTATACACAGCATTACTTTTAGGCGCGGCAGCTAAATAGAGGATCGTCTGTGCAATAGCCAACTCACCTTCTGGGCTACCAAGCCGTTCTTGGACATCCCATGCATTAAGGCTGATTTGCAAAGCGCGAGGATCAGCATTGCCAATATCCTCTATAGCCATACGAACGACACGACGTGCAATATAAAGAGGGTCACAGCCTCCGTCTAGCATTTTCATACACCAGTAGAGAGCCGCATCGGGCGCGGAGCCTCGTACCGATTTATGCAGGGCGGAAATTTGCTCGTAAAAAATATCACCGCCTTTATCAAAGCGACGCACATCGCCGCCAATCACTTCGGCGATAGACGCTGCACTAATTTCGTTATCGACAGCGAGATCACTGGCAATTTCAAGTAAGTTTAAGGCTCGACGTGCATCGCCATTGGCGGCAGCGGCAAGTAAATTGAGCGCATCATCATCGATTTTAAAGTCGTTAGCCCCTAAGCCATCCTCTTTATCCTTCAAGGCTCTATCTAGCAAAGAGAGGATGTCAGCTTCGTCAAGATTTCGCAGTACGTAAACCCGGCAGCGGGATAAAAGCGCATTATTGAGTTCAAATGAAGGGTTTTCAGTCGTTGCACCAATAAACGTAATGGTACCGCTTTCTACATAGGGCAAAAATGCATCTTGTTGAGACTTATTAAAACGATGAACTTCATCGATAAATAAAATAGTGCGCTTAGCACTATTCTGTAAGTGAAATTCGGCATTCGCAACAGCCTGACGAATTTCTTTAACGCCAGCCATTACCGCTGATAATGACTCAAAATGGGCATCGATAAGATGGGCTAATAATTTTGCTAAGGATGTTTTTCCAACGCCGGGGGGGCCCCACAAGATCATTGAATGAATCTGGCCTTTATCAATCACATCTCGCAGGGGTTTGCCCGTATCAAGCAAATGATGCTGGCCAATATAGTCGTCTAAGTTTTTTGGCCTTAAGCGCGCGGCCAGTGGCATATAAACAGTCGTTAGTTGTTCAGCCTTGTGTTCTGAGAAGAGATCTTTACTCATTCTTAAGTATATCGACTCCCTCTGGAGCCTCGAATATGAATAGAGAGTCATCCACAGGGCGATTAATAGTTAACTCTCTAAATGTAAAGGTCGTCGTTTGCTCTAAACTATCTTTCAATTGCATACTAACTAGAATCGCATTAGCAAATAATAATTCAAGTTCGGTAAAATTGCTCTCCCCTGATGTCGGGGTGAGTATAAAAGCATCTTTTACTACGTCGGATTTTGTAACATTATAGTTAACCTTAATTTGTTCTACATTACCGCTTAGCAATAAAGCCGGCGACTGGTCAACGCTACCTGAATAGGGAGTTTCGGTAACCTGCTCAAGGTCGGGATCGTAAAGCCAAATCGTTTTAAGGTCTGCAATTAATAGTTGGGGAAAAGGGTCTTTAGTTTCCCAATTAAAATATCCGGGCGATTTAACCGTAAAAACACCCGAAGATTCTTGCACAGGCTGGCCTTTGCTATCGACCAAAGTTTGATTAAAGTTGCCTTGGACGGTTTCATAGGTTTTTAATATATCCGCTAATTCTTCTGCGGGGGTACTCGCGTTTATATGCCCAGTAAAAAATAATATCGGCAATAAAATACTAATAGTAGTAATAAAATTTTTCATAAGTGAATGTTTTAACCGTTAATGCCTAATTGCTTCAATGTCTAGGCGGCGCTGGAGCTAACACTTCGCGCGAACCATTATGCCCCGCTTCGCTAATAACGCCCGCCATTTCCATGGTTTCAATCAATCGTGCCGCACGATTATAACCAATGCGTAGTTTTCGTTGAACAGAAGAGATTGATGCTTTACGTGACTCGCATACAAATGCTACTGCTTCGTCATAGAGAACGTCGCTTTCTTCAACATTTTCTTCATCCGTTGTCGTCAATCCGGGTACCGGAATATTATTTGCACTTTCATCAATGACATCTTCGAGATAGTTAGGTTCCCCACGACGCTTCCAATCAGCAACTACATTGTGGACTTCATGGTCGTCAACAAAGGCACCATGAACTCGTGTAGGCATATTGGTGCCCGATGGTAGATACAGCATGTCACCATGGCCAAGCAATTGGTCGGCCCCGCCTTGATCGAGAATTGTTCGCGAGTCAATTTTAGATGAAACTTGGAAGGCAATACGTGAAGGCACATTCGCTTTAATCAAACCGGTAATAACGTCGACAGAAGGGCGTTGAGTGGCAAGCAGAAGGTGAATGCCGGCTGCCCGAGCCTTTTGTGCAATTCGAGCAATTAATTGCTCTACTTTCTTACCCACAATCATCATCATATCGGCAAATTCATCAATCACGATAACAATAGCAGGCAACGACTCTAAAGCCGGTGCAGTGGCGATTGCCTGACCCGCTATAAACTCTTCTTCGGGACGCCAAAGTGGGTCTAAAATAGGTTCGCCTTTTTTTATCGCATCTTCAACTTTGCGATTGTAACCTGCTAGGTTACGCACACCCATTGAAGCCATTAACTTATAGCGTCGCTCCATTTCGCCTACACACCAACGAAGACCGTTAGCAGCATCTTTCATATCGGTAATAACCGGCGTGAGTAAATGTGGAATTCCTTCGTACACGGAAAGTTCCAACATTTTTGGATCGACTAATATTAAGCGAACTTCTTTTGGGCTTGATTTATAAAGTAGACTCAAGATCATGACATTAATGCCGACTGATTTACCCGAGCCGGTTGTTCCCGCAACTAATAAATGTGGCATTTTAGCCATGTCGGCGACAATGGGTTGGCCGGCAATATCGTGACCCAGCGCCAGGGTCAATGGAGATTTCGACTGCTCATAAACGCTAGAGGCGAGCACCTCACTCAACCTAACCATTTCACGATGCTCATTAGGAATTTCAATCCCCATGACGGTTTTGCCTGGAATAACTTCTACGACACGCACACTAACAACTGCCATGGAGCGTGCAAGATCTTTTGCAAGATTAGTTATGCGGCTAGCTTTCACACCCGGTGCGGGCTGAATCTCAAAACGAGTCACAACCGGCCCAGGTAAAACTGAAACCACTTCGGCTTTTACACCGAAATCAAGTAATTTTAATTCTAGCAAGCGTGACATCGCATCTAGAGACTCTTCGGAATAGCCTTGATTATCTGAATGTACCGCAGGATCTAATAAACTAAGGGGGGGTAATTCACCGGTTACAGGCCCATCAAATAACGTCGCCTGCTTTTCTTTTTCAACGCGCTGACTTATCGTAGGCTTAGCCGCTGGTGCTCTAATGGCAGGCGATATTCTTTCTTTATTTTTTTGTATTTTTATTTCAAAATTTTCTTTACGATGTTGTAAGGTTGCCCGAACCTCTTTTTCCTCTTGTTTTTTTAGTCGATACTCATTGGTACGATCTGTTACCCATGAACAAAATTGTAAGGTATAAAAACCGACGCTATCCATAAGGCGTAACCAAGATAGATCGGTAAAAATAGTGATGCCGAATAACCCCATTGCGATCAATAATAAATTAGCGCCGATAAAACCAAAAGCAGCTTCAACTGCATCCGTAACCGATACGCCTAAAATACCTCCATTAGAAATTGGCAAGTTAGCACTTTGATCTCCAAATTGAATAGCAACTATGCCTGTGCCTGCCACGACAACTAAGATCAAGCCAACAACACGCACTAAGAACATTAAAATATCAAAAGGCGAAGCTTCATTGCGCTCCATAAATACACGCCACACACGATAAGCAATCATCAATGGAAATAAATAAGCTAAATAGCCAAAGAGCGAGAAAAAAAGATCAGCTGTCCATGCCCCAGCTGGCCCTGCGGTATTTTGAATAGCTTGATTCGACCCTGTGCTCGACCAGGCAGGATCATTAGCTGAATAAGAAGACAATGCGAGCAATAAATAAACACATAGTAGTAGCCAGCCGATTAAGGCGCCTTCTTTTATGATGCGCAATAATGCGTGCTGAATAGGTGAAATTTCATCGCTGCTTGCTGTAAGCGAAGCGCTTAATTTTTTATCGGTAGCGGATTTCAAATAATGGCCTGTTTAAGGTATGGAAACTCTGAGTAAGCGATGACATGTTCAGTGCTTCCTCATATTCATACTACGATTTAAGATCTAAATAACTCGTAGTCTCGTCGGTAGTTATTAAAATTGTTATAAAATGTGTATCCGTCGTACTTTTGACCAGATTGCTTAGTCATGCTCAATAAAGGATAGCTATGGTCACTATAAAGATCACCGGCACGATCACTGTGTGGATACGAATGTCCATGGTATGATGTGCGCTATTTTACTGACTACAGTTATTTTTTCCATAAGGTTTCACCACCTTAACACAGTTAATTTGTATTGGAACATGTCTTATGAGCGTTGATAAACACCACCGTTTACTCATTTTAGGTTCTGGCCCTGCTGGCTACACTGCGGCTATTTATGCTGCTCGCGCTAACTTGAACCCTGTTGTTATTACAGGGATGCAACAAGGTGGGCAATTAACAACCACCACCGAAGTTGAAAATTGGCCCGGTGGTATAGCGGCCCTACAAGGACCAGACTTAATGGTGCAAATGCAGCAGCACGCTGAGCGCTTCGAAACTGAGATTATCTTTGATCACATCAACGAAGTCGACTTAAAAGTTCGTCCCTTTGTCATTAAAGGTAATGACACATACACCTGCGACTCATTAATTATCACTACAGGCGCCTCTGCACGTTACTTAGGCTTAGATTCAGAAAAAGCCTTTATGGGTAAAGGCGTCAGCGCATGCGCTACTTGCGATGGCTTTTTCTACAGAGATCAAAAAGTAGCCGTTATTGGCGGCGGCAACACTGCCGTTGAAGAAGCGCTCTACCTTTCCAATATTTGCAAAGAAGTGGTACTGGTTCACAGGCGCGACAGCCTACGCTCTGAAAAGATATTACAAGACAAGCTTTTCGCTAAGGCGGAGAATGGTAACGTTACCTTGATGTGGAATCACACTCTAGACGAAGTATTGGGTGATGATAGCGGCGTAACCGGTATGCGTGTCAAGAACGTGGGCAATAACGAAACCCTGGATATAGACTTACAGGGCGTGTTTATTGCTATTGGCCATACTCCGAATACCGGTATTTTTGAAGGCCAGTTAGACATGAAAGACGGCTATATTAAAGTCAATAGCGGCTTGAACGGTAATGCCACACAAACTAGCCTAGAGGGTGTTTTTGCTGCTGGTGACGTTGCGGATCATATTTACAGACAGGCTATCACCTCAGCAGGGTCGGGTTGTATGGCGGCATTGGATGCTGAAAAATATTTAGACAAATAGATTGAAAATCAATAAGTTAAAGCTCTTTGTTAAAGTTAAATATAGGAAATAAACCTACTCCTAATGGCATTTATTCCTAATTTCAATCACAGCTACTCAAGCTATTTCTCCACCCTGAAACAACCGCTGCTGCGTCATCAGCAACAGTAGATGCTAAGGCTGGCACTATTTCGGAATCGACTGCCTGCAGGTAATAAAAGATCATCTTCTGCACTGATGTCGATAACTTCATTGGCTAGGATAGCAAAAAAAACGAGCCTTTGCGCCGCAATCAGACCTCAACTGGCTGTTAACTTGATAAGAAACGACATCTTCTGGGGCTGTTTTCGAGGTTACATTAAAGCATCCGGTCTCACTCAGGTTTTCAGCCAATTCGGCGATGCTGGCCCCATTACTCATTAAGCGATAGATGGCACCTCCTATTTCCGTAGAACAAAGATCTAAAGCATAAATCTCTCCCACTTGATTTTGCGCGAAACTACCAAGAGTTATCGCAACACTAGTTAATATTGAGCTATCAGCTTCAGCCTCACTATTAGCTGGAAGGGTAAGAATCGAAGAAATATAAGCATTTCCAAAAATATATTGCCCCAATAATTCAGGCATACCAGCACCTCTAATACACGTACCCTACCAAAATAGAGACAGCAACGTTACGGTCATATTGTGTAATGGGTAACTGTAATAGAGGTGACATCACAATTAGCACCGTTAGAATAGGCGTTTGTTGGCACTTGAGAACGAATATCTAATACGCTATTTATCGTATTAGCAGCGGCATCGTTTTCAAATAAAGCTATCCTGCCGTCGCGCTGTGCAAGAAGCCAGCCTCCATTATTAATAGGCAACTGTTTCATAGCTATGTAAGCGCATGATTACCCCCATCATTCCCATCTTCGCTTAGACCTGCCAGACTTTGCTCTTTCGTAAATATCGGAACTTCCTGAAAAAAGCAGCCCGGCAGCAACATATAGACGCCTACAATAAAAGTAATTTAAGTAAGATGGCCTACGCCAACAAGCATGGTCTAGTTTACAGTCAGCTACTTTATTGGAGACAATAGTTAAGCCTTGAATCAAGCCCGAGAAAGGAAGAGCCGTTTTCCTTTGTAAAAATCAAACCAGCACGAGCCGTAAGTACCCTGATCCCTATTGAACGATTTATGAGCACATCCAAGCGTGAGAAGAGCCGCGGTAAACGGCCCCTTTATTGTTAACGGAGATGACGCCGCTAAAGCGTATAAAGTGCATTTTTAGAGCTGCCCTTATCTTAAGA
Source organism: Cellvibrionaceae bacterium (assembly GCA_047629215.1). Taxonomy (GTDB): domain Bacteria; phylum Pseudomonadota; class Gammaproteobacteria; order Pseudomonadales; family Cellvibrionaceae; genus CANLBN01. The sequence goes on from JBLHWO010000060.1 coordinate 12,064, forward strand.
CCCGCAATGCGGCTACATGCTCTAAAATTTGAATATCACTGATTACAGGCTCCGTGACATAGCCCTCCACATCAATAATATTGTAAGCAATATTCGCACGACTCTTATTTACCATATCAATAACATTGATCTGATGGCGAGTAAAAACAAGGGTATACTCACTATGCGCTTTCAGTCCAATCTGGATAAAAAAGGTTCGATTTTGGCTTGTCTTACTCAAAAACTTGGAGCTTAAGCGGTAAAAATGTTCGAGAATTTAGGGTAAAATACAAAGCATCGGGGGGGAAAAGGTAGTTTATACTTCCTATACTCGGCAAGCCTCTTATTGATCACCAGTGTCTGATCGTGGCTCGGCAGGCGCCTGAGTATTTACATAATGTTCATGTGTGACAATCATACCCCTTAAGAAATCAAGGTCACGCTGGTGATTGACCTCCCGACCGACCAGCTTGAGCAGTGAATCTGCCAGAAAATTCGGTACCTCACCCTCGGTAATAGGCCTTGACGAAGCAATTTTTAAGATGGCTCTTGCTTTGTTGATATCTTGCTTTTGGATCAAGCATAATTTTCCGACGCCCAGCAATTCACGCGTGGGCACGCCATCCGTCAGGGCCGCGAGAAGTGCGGATCGTCCCTCGGCAGACAGGCTGTTGTCACTAGAGCCGAAGACTGTATCGGGCAATTTCGCGAACAATACTTCGAGTCGTTTTTGCGCTGGTACAAACTCAGCGATCCGAACTAAGGTAGACAAGCCATCGGCCTCTAGATTAGAGGCTAAACCCTCCAGACGAGCGGTGAAGGTGACCTCTTTGGCCAGCCGGCTTACTGGCGCCGCATCGCCTATATCCACTGAAGAAAGGCTTTCCACTAGATCGTCAGCATATTGTTTAAATGAATCGTTGAGATTCCAAGCGTACATAACCATGCCAACGGAGGCGCGTATGTTGTTGTGATAGGTTTCCATAAATTGAAGATGATCTGCATCCGTCTTATCGGATGGCGTTCTGAGTAAGTTAAAGCTCTTTATAATAATCTCAATTTCTTGTTTTGATACATTATGCGTTTTGGCGATAGCCTCTTGCTCTTCATCTGACAGTGCAGAAATAGATCGAGGGTGTTTTTCAACAATAGCCTCCAGTACCTGGCGGCCCGAAGAGGCGCTGACTTGATTGATGGCTGCCATCATTCTGTCTAGGTGCACATTATAGTTATTACCCCAAGTGTGCCCTAGGCCGAAGAAGCGTTCAACTAATTGCGCATCACTATCCAATCCTGGATTGATACGCATCAAAAAATTTTTGTCTTCATTCTGTCCATTGATAGTGCAAACGGATGAACTTAAAAAACCAAATGTATCGCGCGTGCACGTGCCACAGGTTTCCATTGTGATGGCGAGTACGTGGTTTGGGTTATCGTAGCGCATCACAAACGGCATACCTTCCGCATGGCCATCCCCTTCAGACATCTTGGAATCTGGCCAACAATAGTCATTAATAAATTGCGCGCCCTCTATGGCTCGTTGAGTGATAGCGATGCTACTATCATGAGACCTTAGGCAGTGGGCCAATAGCTGACCGTTGTTGTTAAGAAAAATATCATCTTGGGCGCTGCTTATCACAACGCTACGTTCTATATTACAAAATTGGGCAGCATTATTATTGATCATACTCACGTTACCAGCCATAATTTTGCCACTGCCCAGGCTAGTATATTTTTGGTAGCTTTTACAGAGAATGATATTCAGTTTGCCGTTTTCGAGGGCTTTGGGGAAACTAGATACGATTCTATTGAGTTTGTCAGAATGCGTGTCCAGTGTCGTGTCAATGATCACATGTATAGGATAATTTTTATCTTTATAACTGCTCAGTGACGCGGATATGCGTTGGATGATGGTCTCAGCTGTTGCAGCATTCATCGTTAAGGAATTATTCAATGCAGTGCAAATGACTGGGTGCCCAGTTGCCCGCAGGCCACCAATATCTAGAAGACCACTCACTTCAAAGTAGCTGGGAATTTCATCACTGTAATCATCCACACGGGCGCCGGTAAACTGCTTGAGTGATTCAGCGATAACTGTGCTCAAAGCGCCCATACCACTTGAGGCAGTGGACAATGATTTAATGCTCACTCCTGTCATGTCTGCAATACTGGATACCTGCTTGCAATAGATTTCCTTTTGCAAGCTATTCACAGTATGGCTACTATAGGGTCTAGTGGTATTAAGCAACAAATTGATTTCGTCTATCAAACAGTCAAACAGTTCATTGGTGCCGACAAAGTCATCTGTGCATTGGCACAGTCCCTCTAAGGTATTCTCAATCTGGCGCAGGCTGTCATTAATCAAAGCGCTATTTTGATAATAAGGTATCGTATTTTTTAAGGTCTTCACCAAGGAGAGTGATAGTGCCATCAGGCGCTTAGTATCACCTGGGAAATTCGCTGCTTTGACTTCATATTGCGGGATTTTTTGTAGTAGGGTATCCAGAGCATTAGCAGATTTTATGTTGACTCGCTTACTTTTGACAACAGGCTGCAAGTGTTGGCGACCGGATGATAAATAAAGAGCGATACTATCGTAGGAAGGGGTTGCCCCCAGTCTGTGGTGAATTTGATTAATAACCCGATCGATCACTTGTTTTTTGTCTGGCTCGTCATATTGTGCATTATAATTATAAATTATTGCTTGCAAACCGGATGACAACCGCACAGCTCTTATGGGTTCAGCGCAATAAGTACTCTCAAGTGACGGGTATAACCCAGTGAGTTTATCCAGAAACTGTCCCGCACCAACAAGCTTCACATCCACCCGATTAGCCGGAGGTACTGGTAGCACACCGTTATCTTTTGCTTTCTTAATAACAGCATCGAACAGGGGCTCCATACTAGCGTGAGAGTCCCTAAGATAGAGGGTTGAATATTTATGTTTAGTGGCGATTCCAGCGGGTCTAAGGGACCGAGGTATTGCAGCCCTATGACCATAGCTATTAAACGACGTTCGGTTTACACCGTTTTGACCGTATTCTTTAATCAACTGCTCCTGTCGAACCTGAGAGGTAGGCACGCCCACTCGCCGTTTGCCAGGTAACTCATAGGAAATGGCCCAACTGTCTTTCACCTTAGCCGCCGCTATGGACTGTCGCCCCTGTTCGGCTAATTGTGTATTTGCATCAGTAACGCTTATCCCCTCAGGACGATCAACAAACGGTTGAATTTGAGCGCGTGCGGTATCCCCTGAAAGGGAGTCGATAATTTTTGGGTCGGGTGTAAGCACATCATAGCAACCACTCTCCAGATAATGCAGACAAATAGGCGGTTTCTCTATATCGATTTCTTTTGGACCTGGGGGCAGGCTGAGCCTACTAGCATCACTGACCCTATACGTGTATTTTCCTGTAGATTTAAGAACGCGAATTTCGCGGCCCGCCACATGGGCGAATAAAAGCGGGGCAAACTTCATCGTATCTTCAGACAGTGTTGGACTCGATTGTGTGAGAGACTTTAGCGCTTTTATTCCCTCCCTACCACCTAACTCAGGAATTTTCTCTAACACGCTCTCATTTCTTTCGATGTATTCCTTAACGCCCTTCTTCAGTGAGTGTGCCTCGCCCCCAATATTCGTCATCATAGCTTGAAGAAAGTTTTTCTTCATATCTCGGGTTATTTCCGTTCTCCCGAAATCTGACTTCAGAAACTGTTCTTGTTTGGTCGTTGCTTCAGAAGAGGTAGAAGAGACAACGGGGGTAGAAGCGCCTAGGGATTTATTATTTACAGAATACATTGGCAAACCAAAACTAAAGTAATAACAGAAAAAAACTTACAGCAGTTATTTACAGCTGCTAACAAAGTAAGTGGCCCTATTGATGATAATGTTCCCAGTGGAGTGGCATACTAAATCTGGCCACTTAGTTAAAAAGCCAAAAACCACTATAAAAACAAACATTTACGCAATTATTTTTATTAGAAGATAGAGCATTTTTTACTGCCCGCTGTTAAAATAAGCCTTGTTTTGTAATATTTTGGTATTTTTTCCTTTAAACGTCGTGATTTATGAGCCTGCCATGCGTCGACTATTTAATCCCTAGCTAGAGCTGGGGGCAACACCCATCGAAGACATCGTATTCAATGTGCACTCACGAGATGACATCCCTCAATTGCTTCGAGGCCTTCAGCATATCTACACAAATCCGAGCACACGAGAGGCGGTGGGATATAGGAAGGATTAATCCCCCCCATATCTTCCCAATCTACAATAAAAAGCTCGCCACATAAGCCACCTGATCAGACAATGCGCCTAATGGACTAGAGGTCGCAAATCTACATCTGCAAAGCCAGCTTGGCAAATGCACAGCGTTAGTAGACCTATGGCTTTATGTATTATGTTCTTCAACATATTTTTCTAAGCTATTTATTCCAATATTACTTTGACTGAATGATATCACTTGCGCGATATTCAATTTCATTAAACTGTTTTTCTGTCAGTATTCTCTCAGCAGCAGCCATAAACGCATGAGCAAACTCTAATTTCTTTGAG
>JBLHWO010000061.1:0-16507 GCA_047629215.1 Cellvibrionaceae bacterium
ACTGTATTAATGGACCCGCTAAAAAAGCAGGCATTTGAACAACTGTGTGCTGCGCAAGATCTCACCCCATCACAAGTCACCCGTCAGCTTATTCGCGAATACCTCGAAAAGCATGATGTGAGTTTTGCTGACAATCAAAGTCGTCCGAACCCACAGGTAAAAAGCTAAGCTTTAATTCGCCTATTGTTAGGCTATTGGTGACACTATTAGTCACCTAGTGGCTATGCAAATTACTACGCTACTCGTTACGCTAGCCGTTACATTAGCGGGCAAGTGGATCAACTGGTTTACCACCCTAGGGTAGTCAATTCGTGATAATAGCATTATAATGTCATTACAATATTCGGCAGGGTAGATACTTTTCTATCTCACGCCAATCGATAAAGCCTGTCGAACTGCGTATTAGCGCTGTTAACGTGTTCGACAACTGCCAAGAACACAGAGAGTAAAGATATGAGTGATGTAATCCCGCCATGCCCAAAATGTGAGTCTCCGTACGCTTATTCAGACGGCACATTATTAATTTGCCCAGAATGCGCCAATGAGTGGAACCCAAATGAAGAAGTGGTTGATCCAGACGCTATCATTTTAAAAGATGCCAACGGCAACTTATTAGCAGAAGGCGACAAAGTCACCTTAATCAAAGACCTTAAAGTAAAAGGTTCATCACTCGTGCTTAAAGTCGGCACTAAAGCAGTGATCAACCACTTTGTCGACGGCGACCACGACATCGACTGTAAAGTTGATGGCAACGGCCAAATGATGCTGAAATCGAAGTTTGTTAAAAAACAAAGCTAATAACGAGTAATCTAATTGTTATAAGTGACCATTAATCGGCTTTAGGCTGATTAACAAAAAATCCCCGCAGGCAGCGATGCCAGCGGGGATTTTTTATGGACGCGGGTTCAAGTCCCGCCGCCACATCTGAACCGGTTATTGTTGTTCCAAAAGTATATTTTTTAGTAATGCCCGAACGCATGCTTACCCAGTTGTGCTCCCCAAGTGCAATCACTTCCGCGACACGCTGTTAACCCATCAATCCATGCTATTGATTTTATAGCCTCCAGTCTCCAGTCTCAGAGCGTCTTAGCAACGCAGCGCTCTAGGCTCTTAGTTTGTCATCGCTGGTATAGGGGCAGCTTCGCTGCTAAGATTTTATAGCCTCTAGCCGCGTAGCGTCCTAGCAGCGCAGCGTTCTAGGCTATTGATTTTATAGCCTTCTAGCAGCGCAGCGTTCTAGGCTATTGATTTTATAGCCTTCTAGCAGCAAATAACAAATCAAACGAATAAGGATTCAAAATGAGTAGTAATGTAGATATTAACAATCGTCCCGATTACGACCATGTCATCCAAGATATCGCTGATTATGTATTAACGTTTGAAGTCTGCAGCGAAGAAGCTCTCGACACCGCTCGTAACTGTTTAATGGACACAATAGGTTGTGGGCTGCTCGCGCTGCGCTTTCCTGAGTGCACCAAACACCTCGGACCTATCGTACAAGGCACATTGGTGCCAAATGGCGCCCGAGTGCCAGGAACATCGCTGACTCTCGATCCGGTAAAAGCCGCGTGGGACATTGGTTGTATCATTCGCTGGCTCGATTACAACGACACTTGGTTAGCAGCTGAATGGGGGCATCCATCGGATAATTTAGGCGCCATTCTGGCCGTGGCGGATCATTTATCTCAAGTTAGACTGTCAAATGGCGAGCCGCCTCTCATGATGCGAGAAGTACTTGAAGCGATGGTCATGGCACATGAAATTCAAGGCGTGATTGCGCTAGAAAACTCGTTTAATCGGGTTGGTTTATGCCACGTATTATTAGTACGAGTGGCCTCCACTGCGGTTGTTACTAAAATGATGGGCGGCAACAGAGAGCAAATCATGGCGGCAATATCTCAAGCTTGGGCCGACGGTGGTGCACTGCGCACCTATCGTCACGCACCAAATGCGGGCTCTCGTAAATCTTGGGCTGCGGGCGATGCCACCTCACGAGCGGTTTGTTTGGCCAACATGTCAATGCGCGGTGAAATGGGTATACCAAGCGTGTTAACCGCGCCACAATGGGGATTTTACGATGTCTCCTTCTCGAAAACCAATAAAGACCAAGCGCTCAAACCCCAGGCTGAACGTCAGTTTTCATTTTCCCAAGATTATGGCTCTTATGTGATGGAAAACATCTTGTTTAAGATTTCCTTTCCTGCCGAGTTTCACGCGCAAACCGCCGCAGAAGCGTCGGTTATACTACATCCTCAGGTAAAATCTCGTTTGGCGGAGATTAACAAGATTGTGATCCGCACCCACGAGTCAGCCATTCGAATTATTTCAAAAACGGGTTCGCTTGCCAACGCTGCGGACCGCGACCATTGCTTGCAATACATGATTGCGGTTCCGTTGGTGTTCGGCAGTTTGACCGCCGACCATTATGAAGACGAATTTCACGGCGCACATCCCATCATCGATGAGCTGCGTGACAAAATGGAGATTGTCGAAGATAAGCGCTTTACGGCAGAGTATTTAGAAGCGGATAAACGCTCTATCGCCAATGCGATTAAGGTTTTCTTTAACGATGGCAGCAGTACAGAAGAAGTGGTTGTAGAATACCCAGTGGGTCATCGCCGCCGTCGTAAGGAAGGAATGCCGCTATTGGAGCTGAAATTCAAAGCGAACTTAGCATCACGTTTCCCAAACCAGCAGTGCCAAACGATCTTCACTGTGTGTAAAGATCAAACCACGCTAGAGGCCACGCCAGTAAACCGCTTTATGGACTTATTTGTTATCGGGTTCTAGGTGCTAGATTCTAGGAAATCGCAGGCTCGCCAGAGGGCGTGACTTCGTCACTGCTAGAGCGGACTTCGTCCTGCTAGGATCGCTGCGCGACTAGGCTGTTGCTATTGATTGTATAGCATCTAGTCGCGTAGCGTCCTAGCAGCGCAGCGTTCTAGGCTCTTAGATTGTCATCGCTTGATATCGCCTGCCACCGCTTGCCATCTAGCCGAAATTAACCATGCCACCCATTTTATGATAATTAACATAACTGCTTTTAGCTTTAGTTGCGATAACCTTCTGGACTATTCAAATGTATAAATTATATGGGAATTATCAATAAACTGAGCGCTAGATGGAGAATGGTGAGCAATGCGGTAGATCAAACACAGCACTAGTGGCTTGATTGATATCAAGCTGGAAATCAGGTTTTAGTTTTAGTTTTAGTTTTAGTTTTAGTTCTAGTTTTAGTTCTAGTTTTAGTTTTAGAGATTAAGCCTTAAGCGCACAGCCAGCGCTGGCAGTTTGAAGCGCTTTGCATCGTTTTCGCTCTAGATGCTCACAATCTTCTGTTAAGGCAGGTAACGCCTCGACTGCACCTATAAATAAGGCACCAAACTCTGTGGTGATTTTTAACCAGTTTTCAGCGGGTATATTCAGTCTATTGAGAATATCTTGGTTACTTTAACTCATTGCCCCTCGCTTATCTTGACGAATAATTCGCCCGGTATCTTTAACCAGCACTATGTAGTCTTTTACACTGAACATTAAACCATTAGGCATGTTTACACCCTCATTACCTATAAAAGGCAATAATTCTGCTGGTTGTTCATCTTTTATCGCTGAGTTTATTCGGCGTTGAATGCTGGTGTAATCAGTGGTTTCTGGTGTAGATGCCAGCTTGGCGCGTATAGGCCTTTCTATTAATAAAGAATGGTCGACATAAGCCATACAAGCTAATACTGCAGCTTCATCTAATAAGGCTTGAGATTTGAATCTTCCTTCACACAAATTCATCGGGAATGGATTTGAACAGCTTTAGCTGGCCCGAAGGGTGAGCGCCATGGATGGCGGTGAATAAAATCTGCCAGTGCACTTATCTTCTTTGTTAGCCATTCTAGCTATCGGCTCACTGAGTGAGCGCATAAACCATCTGATATCGACTAAGCGTTGTCTGTACTTGGCTATATGTTATTGAACCGCTCCATATAGTTTATTTACCTAAGGTTCTAACTCCATGAGCGTTGGTTTATTTATACTTCGATTGCTTTTAACAAATGGATAAATTTTACGATTGTTGGAAACAAAAGAGAATTGTGACCTTTTTAGTATAACTGGAGAAAACATAATACTTTTTCATCTATGTCGAGTGACAAATAAGTTGCGGCAAAGAATCCTTCGTAACCTATCACGGTATTCATGCGTTTATTACCAGATGGTGTGATAGTAGAATATTTTAATAATTTAGTGCAGTGTGTCATGACAATAAATATGATGGCCAGAGACTTGTTGCCACCAATGCACAGGGTGATCATAAATATGGAAATAGCTTTCACTTGCTGGTTTTTTAAACGAATTTAATTTGTCTGAAATATTGTTGTGAAACAAGGGTTCTTCAAGCAACATTATTGATAAAGTAATAAACTAAAATCGTGATACTCTAATTGGCAAAAGGTATGATTAAATACGATAAAAGCTTAAAGCATCGAGGGAATGATGGCATTAGATACAGCAAACCAACAAAGTGCAGAAAATCTGTCTAACTTTGTTTTTCTCACGCCTTACGATCCTATTTTTATCGATTTAGCCATCAGTGCTGAGCGCGTCTTCACCAGCGACCCTAATACTACCCTAATAAAATTACGCCAACTCGGCGAAGCTATGGCACAAGATATTGCTGCCAGATGTGGTATAGAATTCGACGATAAAACTACTCAAGCAGACCTGCTGTACAAAATCCATCGAGAACTGAATTTAGAGCCTGTTGTACGCCAGTTATTTCACTCATTACGTATTGAAGGTAATAAAGCGACTCATCAATTCAAAACCCAGCATAAAGAAGCTTTAGAAGGTTTAAAGTTAGCTCGTAGCCTAGCGATTTGGTTTCATCATACATTTGGCGATCAAAAGACCGCATTTAAAGCTGGTCCGTTTGTTGCGCCTCAAGATCCAAGTCAACACCTACAAAATTTACAAACCCAGATAGATCAGCTGCGCAGTGAACTTAATGAAAACCACCAGCAATTAGCAGATAACCACCAGCTAACTGATTTACTAACGCGTGAAAAAGAAGAGTACGCAGTATTAGCTGAACAAATGGATGCCGAAGCGCGTGAGTTTTCTCAACAAGCATCAATGCATGAAAAGGCACTAGCAGAGCAAAAATGTCAATTTGAAGCTCGTATCAAAGCACTTCAAATTGAACTTGTCGAGCAAGCTAAGACTGATACTAAAGCAGCAAGTAAACATAAATCTGATTTAAGTAAACGGGCTAGTAACGCAGGTATTCAAGTTGAATTAAATGAAGAGTTAACCCGTGTGCTTATTGACCAGCAACTCCAGGCTTTTGGCTGGCTTGCAGATACCCAAAGGCTAACGTTTAATAAGGGTACTCGACCAGAAAAAGGCAAAAATCTAGCCATTGCGGAATGGCCAACACTTCATAAAGGTCAAAGAGGTCGCGCCGACTATGTATTATTTTGTGGCTTAACGCCTATTGCCGTAGTTGAAGCGAAAAAAGAAAACGCCAATGTTGCTGGTAAAATTACTCAAGCCGAGCGTTATTCAAAAGGATACAAAGTAACTCCCTTCCAACAAAGCGCTTGGGAGTTAGAAGGTCGCACCGTTGCTTGGGCGGATGAAGACGATGGCCACTATCACATTCCCTTTGTCTATTCCTGCAATGGCCGCGAATTTAATAAGCAACTGGCCGAGTTATCAGGCACTTGGTTTCGGGATACGCGCAAACCCAGCAATGCAAAGAAAGCATTGCAACAGTTTCACTCCCCAGATGGCCTGCTCGACAAGTTAAAACGTAGCCGTGAAGATGCAGAGAAATCTCTTCAACAGGAAGAATTTGATTACCTCGGCTTGCGTGATTACCAGCAAAAAGCCATCGCTGCGGTTGAATCGGCTTTAGAGCAAGATAAAACTGAATGTCTGCTGGCAATGGCAACAGGTACAGGCAAAACCCGCACTATTATTGGTTTGATGTATCGATTTTTAAAGGCCGAGCGTTTTAGGCGTATTTTGTTCCTCGTCGATAGAACCGCCCTGGGTGAGCAAGCGTGTGACTCCTTTGATGAAGCTAAGCTTGAGCAAAACAAAGTGCTGTCGTCTATCTACAATATTGCCGAGCTTGGCGATATGAGCAGTGAAGCCGAAACTCGTATTCAAGTGGCAACAGTGCAAGCGATGGTAAAGCGTATCTTTATGTCCGACACCCCGCCGCCACTGGATGAATTCGACTGCATCATTGTCGATGAAGCCCATCGGGGTTATGCCCTAGATCAACAAATGACAGAAGGTGAGCTTGTTACTCGCGATGCCAGTCAATATTTGTCTAGCTACCGGCGGGTATTGGATTACTTTGATGCGGTACGCATCGGCTTAACGGCAACCCCAGCCAAGCATACCAGCGAAATTTTTGGTAAACCGGTTTACACCTATAGTTACCGTGAGGCAGTTGCTGATGATTGGCTTATCGACCACGAGCCACCTATCCGATATGAAACCCTATTAAATAAGCACGGAATCAAGTTTGAAAAAGGCGAAACCGTCACGTCTATTAATACCCAAACCGGTGAAGTTGAAACAGCTGATTTAGAAGATGAATTACAGTTCGATGTTGAATCCTTTAATAGAAGAGTGATTACCGAGTCCTTTAATGAAGTCATCTGCCAAGAGTTAACTAAAGAGTTAGACCCTTTTGGCGATGAGAAAACCCTAATTTTTTGTGCCACAGACGTGCATGCAGACATGGTCAAACGCTTATTAGATAAAGCCTTCATTGACATGTACGGCGATGATTATAACCAAGCCGCAGTGGCTAAAATTACCGGTCAAAGCGACAAGGTCAGTCAGCTTATCCGCAAATACAAAAATGAGCGTTATCCTAATATAGCCATTACAGTGGATCTGTTATCTACGGGTATAGACGTACCTAAGATTTGTCACATAGTTTTCTTGCGCCGAGTTAAGTCGCGTATTTTGTATGAGCAGATGATGGGCCGTGCTACCCGTTGCTGTGACGATATAGGTAAAACCGTATTCAAAATTTATGATCCGGTTGATATCTATAGTGCCCTTGAAGCCGTCAATACCATGAAGCCGATAGTCAAAGACCCTAACATCACTCTTGAGCAGTTGGTGGACGAGTTAAGTGACGATACCTTTTTAGAGCGTGCGCTTAATACCCCAGGTGAGCAGGTTGGCACTAGTCATGCCCATGATGTGCTAAATCAACTTGGGCAGAAAGTGATGCGGGTGATGCGTAAAGCGGCCAAAAAAGCCGAAGATAAGCCTGAGCTTAAAGCTAAGCTAGACCAACTTCAGGAGCTATGGGGCGTAGCGCCCGATAAGCTCCACCAGCATTTACATCAAATTGGCCCTAAAGAGGCGGCACATTTTTTTAAGCAGCATCAAAGTTTGATTAATCAGCTAGCCGAAGTTCGTTATCTTGTTGGCAGTGAAAGTATGCCAATCATCTATGAAGGGCGAGATGAGTTCATAGAGCGCCATCAAAACTATGGTATACACGAAAAGCCCGCTGACTATCTTGAAAGCTTTAACCATTTTATTAAGCAGAATATCAACCAATCAGCGGCCTTGTCTGTGGTGGTGAATCGTCCTAAAGATCTCACCCGTGCAGAACTTAAAGAGGTCAAACTCTTGCTAGATGAGGCGGGATTTAGTGAAGCGCATTTGCAAAGTGCATGGCGTAAAAATACCAACCAAGATATTGCGGCCAGCATTATCGGTTATATCCGCCAAGCGGCGCTCGATGAAGCATTAATCCCTTTTTCACAGCGGGTTGATCACGCCATGCAACGCATTTTTAGTCAACACGATTGGAATCCTAACCAACGTAAGTGGCTGGAACGCTTAGCTAAGCAGTTAGTTCATGAGGCGGTGATTGATAAAGAATTTGTTAATCAACGTTTTGCCGATCAAGGAGGGGCAAAGCGTTTTGACAGCGTGCTCGATGATCAGCTCGACACTATCCTCGATGAGCTGAATGAATACCTGTGGCAGATTGGTTAGTTTTTGGTGATGCAGATAGCTATAGTAAATAGGGATATTTATATATCTTGCCTGTTTTGTGTATAGAAACCATATTTTAGTATATATGAAATATATGAAATATATAGAAAACGAGATTTTTTATATATGTCTTCGTTGATATGTATAATAATATCCGACATTTATGCATGTAGCTTTTCAGTACCAAGGAAATAATATGCCTCAGCTTCTCCACTTACCACTACCTAATCCTGAACAATTAGAGACACGTGCAGTACTCAAACAGTTAGCCGTGGCTCACCGTTATCTTGCTGAGTTAAAGGGAGTAGCAGCAACCATCCCTAACGAAAATATTCTCATTAGCACATTAACGCTGCAAGAGGCGAAAGACAGTTCGGCGGTTGAAAATATTATTACCACCCATGATGAGCTGTTTAAGGCTGAGCTATTATCCGAACAAACCAGTATTGCAGCAAAAGAAGTGCGGGATTATTCTGCAGCGTTACGACAGAGCTTCGTTAACGTGCGTAAGCAAGGTTTGATCAGGTTAAGTGATATTTTAGAAGTACAATTAGCGCTAGAAAAAAATAGGGCAGGCTTTCGAAAAGTCCCAGGTACGGCATTGAAGAATGCTGCTACCGGTGAAGTAATATATACCCCGCCTCAAGATGCCATTGAAATTGAAAAATTAATGGGGAATCTGGTTAATTATATTAATGACGACGATTGCTGTGAGCTTGACCCATTGGTAAAGATGGCACTCATTCACCACCAATTTGAAAGCATCCATCCCTTCTATGATGGCAATGGTAGAACAGGCCGAATAATCAACATTTTGTACTTAGTGGCGAAAGGGCTCCTCGATCTACCTGTACTGTATTTAAGCCGCTATATTATTCGCAATAAATTAGATTATTACAACTATTTACAAACCGTGCGCGATAACGGTGATTGGCAGCCATGGCTGCTATTTATCCTCAAAGGAATAGCCGAAACAGCTCAACAAACCATTGAATTAATTCAACAGATTAAATTGCAAATGAGCCAAATGAAAAAGGGTATTCGCAGCCAATTACCAAACATTTATCGTCAAGAGTTATTGAATAATATCTTTAGCCATCCCTACACAAAAATTGATTTTGTGGTGCAAGATCTTGGCGTCTCCCGTATCACAGCCACTAAATACCTAGAGCAATTGGTCGAACATGGCTTCTTAGTCAAGGAAAAAATCGGTCGCAGTAATTACTATATCAACCAACCATTATTTGCTTTATTCGCCCAAAATTAAACGAACAAGCGTAGATTATTGGAATAAATAGTCAGTAAATTCAGTCAGCGTATTTTATATAAAATTGAGGATCTAATGAGCAACAACGATATCGTTCAAAAACTGTGGAACCTGTGTGATGTATTGCGCGACGACGGCATTAACTATTCTGACTACGTTACCGAGCTAGTTTTGCTGCTGTTTATTAAAATGGTGCACGAGAACACCGAGGCCGGTTTACTTAACAAACATACCCTACCAACAGGTTGCCGCTGGACCGACTTAAGCGACAAAGACGGCTTAAACCTGCTCGATGACTACAAGCGCATGTTGCTCACCTTATCTACAGGGAAAGACAGCGAGGGTAACACCCTACATGCAGACCCACTCATTTTAGCCATTTATGCCGATGCGCAAACTCGGCTGCGTGAACCGCGCCATTTAAAGCAGCTCATCAAATCACTCGATTCTATCGACTGGTTCAGCGCCCAAAAAGATGGTTTAGGTGACTTGTACGAAGGCTTATTAGAGAAAAATGCTAACGAGACTAAATCTGGTGCGGGCCAATACTTTACCCCGCGCGCTTTGATTGACTCCATGGTACGAGTCATCAACCCACAACCTGGTGAAGTCATTCAAGATCCCGCCGCAGGCACCGCAGGCTTTTTGATCGCCGCCGACAGCTATATTAAAGCGCAAACCGATGACCATTTTAATTTAGATGCCAAACAAGCCGAGTTTCAAAAGAATAAAGCCTTTGTCGGCGTAGAGTTGGTACCGTCTACCCGCCGCTTAGCCTTGATGAATTGCCTGCTTCATGGCATGGAAGGCGACGATGAAGGTGTAGTCCACTTAGGTAACTCATTAGGCCAAGTCGGCATGAGTTTACCCAAAGCCGATGTGATTTTAGCTAACCCGCCGTTTGGTACCAGTAAGGGCGGTGATGCCTCTATCACCCGAGATGATTTAACCTATCCCACCAGCAACAAACAGCTGGCGTTCTTACAGCACATTTACCGCAACTTAAAGCCAGGTGGCCGCGCCGCCGTAGTATTGCCTGATAACGTGTTATTTGAAGCGGGCGTCGGTACCGATGTGCGCCGCGACTTAATGCATAAGTGTAACCTGCACACTATTTTACGTTTACCGACAGGTATCTTCTATGCGGCAGGCGTTAAGACCAACGTTCTGTTCTTTACTAAAGGTACAGAGGCCGACAAGCTACAGGAAGAAAATTGCACCAGCAATACTTGGCTCTATGACTTACGTACTAACATGCCTAACTTTGGTAAACGCACCCCATTTGGTGCCCAGCACTTAACCCCGTTCGAGGCCGTATGTAATGTAGCGTTAGCTGAACGAGTGGAAGGGGAGTGGAGCTTTAATGCCGAAGAGGCGGAAGTCGATGATTCAGTTGTTAATCAAGATATAGACGGAAGCGAGAAAGCGCAGCAAAGAGTCGCCCATAGCCGCTGGCGTGTATTTAGTCGTGACTTTATTCGCGACACTAAAGGTGACTCGCTAGATATCTCATGGCTAAAAGACGCCAACAGTGTCGATGCCGCCGACTTAGGCACACCGGAAGAATTGGCCGGCGAAGCCATGACCGAGCTGAAAGGCGCCTTGGCCGATCTTGAAGCTTTGATGAAATCACTAGGTGCTGAGTTAGAAACTGAGGTGAAGGGATGAGCCAAGTGATTCCTGAAGGTTGGGCGTTAGCTAAGCTTGATGAGCTTATCAGCTATGAAGGCGTTATTTCAGATGGTGATTGGGTCGAGTCGAAAGATCAAGATCCAGAAGGTAGCATACGCTTAATTCAGTTAGCTGATATTGGTGATGGTGAGTTCCTAAATAAATCTAATAGATTTATGAATATTGCGTCAGCCCAAAGGTTAAATTGCACTTTATTGAAAGAGAATGATGTTTTAATTGCACGAATGCCAGATCCATTAGGGCGTGCGTGCTTGTTTCCTAAAATCGAAAATGAAGCCGTCACTGTTGTAGACGTATGCTTAATTCGCTTAGATGATAGAGCTGGTATTTCCCCTAAAGTCCTTATGCATTGGATAAATAGTTCGGTTATTAGAAATGTCATAGCTCTTGAGGCGACAGGAACAACTCGAAAACGCATTACTCGTAAAAAATTATCGCATTTTGATTTTCCGCTCCCCCCACTCGCCGAACAAAAAGTCATTGCCGACAAGCTGGATGAACTGCTGGCGCAGGTGGAAAGCACCAAAGCCCGTCTCGATGCCATCCCCGCCATCTTAAAATCATTCCGCCAATCGCTCTTGGCAGCGGCAGTGAGTGGCAAGCTGACGGAAGAGTGGCGTGGTGATAATGGGTGTGAAATCACTCAAAGTGATATCCAACAAGCATTTAATAGAGGCTGGGAAGCTGAAAAGTTAAGGGAGTATGAATTAAAGGGAAAATCGCCCAAGAATGACTCATGGAAAAATAAACTACCACAACCTTATTTACCTACGCCAGAAGAACAAAAGCTTTTTGACGATATTCCAAGTGAATGGGAGTTTGTTTCAGTCAATCAGCTTACAAGGTTCGTCAAAGATGGTCCTCATTTCAGCCCTAAATATTCAGAGTCAGGGGTTCCATTTATCAGTGGAAGAAACATTACCATTAATGGCGTTGATTTTACTTCAGCAAAGTATATTTCTGAAGATCTTCATATCGAACTAAGCAAAAGGTGTAAGCCTGAGTTAGGTGATATTCTTCTAACCAAAGGTGGAACGACTGGAACTGCATGCGTAAATAAGTACGATTTTGACTTTAATGTATGGGTACATGTGGCAGTACTAAGAGTAACTGACGAAAACATTGTTAACCCTGAATATTTGTCACTAGCATTCAATTCACCTGATGTTTACTCACAATCACAATCTTATACACATGGAGTAGCAAATAGGGATTTGGGGCTAAAGCGAATGATTAAAATTTGCTTCCCTATTCCTCATATTAAAGAACAAACCGAAATCGTTCGTCGTGTCGAAGACTTATTCGCCTTTGCCGATAAAGTCGAAGCCCAGGTCAATGCCGCGCAAACACGGGTAAATAATCTCACCCAGTCGATACTCGCTAAAGCCTTCAGAGGCGAACTAACCCAAGAGTGGCGAGCCGCCAACCTCGAGCTCATATCAGGTAAAAACAGCGCTGAAGCCTTGCTTGCACGCATTAAATCCGAACGTGAAGCAATAAAAAAGCAGCCTAAACCAGAACGCTCCGCTGTAAAAAAAAAGACAGGTAGTAGCATGAGTAAACAAATGATTAAAGTCGTTGAAGCCTTAAAAGATGCCGGTAAACCACTCAGCAGCCAGCAATTGTTAGCTGCCGCAGGTTACCCTAGCGACAGTAACACTGAACAGCTAGAGCAGTTCTTTCTCGATATTCGTGACGCCCTGACAGTGGATAAATCGATTGTTAAAGTTGAACGTGGTGACGATGGGCAGGATTGGTTTTCTTCGGCAGATGTAGCGACACATGAATAAAATACAAGGTTAAGGATGAACCATGAAAGTTGATAAGCTGCATATACGTTCGCATTTTAAAAACCTTGAAAATTTTAAGGTGAATTTTGACGAAGACCACCTGATGACCGTGGTAGTTGGTCGCAATGGCTCGGGTAAATCCAACGTACTGGAAGCCTTGGTTTCCATATTTCGCAACTTGGATTTAGGCGAAGCCCCACCGTTTTCTTATGAGTTGGAATTTCAACTTGGTGAAGAAGGCTGGACTAAGTGGTATGACGTCAAAGTTGATGCAGATCCAAGCCGCGGAACGCTAGCAAAGCAATATCAGGTTTCCGTCAAAGACAAGCACGATAGAAAGGAGGATTTCAAGTCAGTACCCTTCTCTAAAGTGAAGCGCAACAAGAAAACTAAGCAAGCGGATTACCTGCCAAGTTTTTTATTCGCCTATTATTCCGGCCCATCGGATAGATTAGAAAAATATTTTCGAAAGCATCGTGACGAATACTACCGAGAGCTGCTTTACAATAAGCTAGAATTGAGGGCTGATATTCGTTCGCTATTTTATGCCAAGCCACTACATAGCCAATTTGTTTTGATGGCTTTTTTTCTCAACCCTGAACTCGAAAAAGAGCGGACCTTCTTACAAAAGGAACTTGGCATAGAAAGCCTAGATTCTATACATTTTGTATTAAGACGCCCTGCGTGGGAAAAGGATAAAGAGGACCGATTCTGGGGAGCTGATGGCGTTGTTCGTGACTTCATAGAGTTGCTGTATCCGCATGCTCTAGCCCCAGTGAAAGTTACTCGTAATGAAGATACCAGTCTTACAGGGAAAAACAAAAAAAACGACTTCATTCACATATTCCTACCATCAGTTGAAGCCCTACATGAACTAGCTAAACAACTTACACCGAGTATTTTCTTTAAAATGCTTGAAAGTACGGTACTCTCAGAAATTATTTCTGAAGTTCATATCCGGGTTAAGGTCGCTTATGCTTCAAACCCTATTACTTTCGGGGAACTCAGCGAAGGTGAACAACAGTTACTGACCGTATTGGGCTTACTCAAGTTTACCGGAGGTAAAGATTCTTTGTTTTTGCTCGACGAACCCGATACCCACCTCAACCCGTCTTGGGCCGTGAAATATCTCAAGTTCTTGCGTGAGTTCGTTCCCAACCATGAAACCAGTCATTTGCTGATGGTGACTCATCATCCACTAGCAATTGCAGAGCTGAAGAAAGAACAAGTGCAGGTCATGAGACGTGATAGTGATCAGCAAGTAACTGCCAAGATGCCGGATGAAAACCCTAGAGGAATGGGAATAAATCTAATTTTACGAAGTGATATGTTTGGCCTTAAGACAACGCTGGATGATGATACTAACCAAAAGCTATCAGCAAGAAATGCACTCGCTGCAAAAGAAACATTATCTAAAGACAAGGTTGTTCGCGAGCAGGGTTTTCAACCTGAGAATGAAGAGCAATACCTAGCAAGGCTTAATTCTGAACTAGAAAAATTGGGCTTCAATCTGGCAACGGATGACCCAGATTATCTTGAGTTTCTTCGTAAAAAGTATCATGCGAAAAATGAGGTGTGTTCATAATGCGCTGGATATGTAAGGACGAAATTGAAGAATACTTGACTCAGGCGTGGCGAGATGCGGCTGAACAAGCAAAAGCTGAGCTAATTGCCGCTACAGACGAAGATGCAAGGAAAGCGATATTAAATAGAGTTGGGTCTTCAAGAGTTTGGCGTGACTTCTATGGGTTGCTACCAGCATCTTTGAAACACAAATGTTGGTATTGCGAAGCGGAAGATATCCGGTCTGACATGCCTGTTGATCATTTCAGACCAAAGAATAAAGTAGAAGAGGATAAGCTGCATGATGGTTATTGGTGGTTAGCATTCGATTGGCAAAACTATCGATGTGCTTGCACATTCTGTAATAGTCGTAGAGTTTTTGATGAAACAGAAGGTGGTAAAGCTTGTCATTTCCCGCTTGAAAACCCTGATGAAAGAGCCTTTACACCAGCTGATCAAGTTAAGCTTAGAAATGAACGTCCCAACTTTCTCGATCCTTTCAATCCAGATGATGAAAAGCTGCTTTGGTTTGATAATGATGGGCTTCCAATGGACAAGCCCGAATCTACTGAAGAGCAGCAAACCAAAGTAAAAAATTCCATTGAAATATTTCACTTGAATGAAAGTCGAATTGCTCAAGCTAGAAATAAGGTGCGCATAGAAGTGGAGCTACAAGTTAGAAAAATAAAGGATAATGATGACGCTCAAGCTGCCAAGGTAAAGTTGCGACGTATGGTAAGAGATACAGAAAAACTATCGCGTGCCGCAGTTGTTTACTTGCGAGCTCATAGAGAGCTGCCTGAAGTTAAAGACATATTGAACTTGGACTAATTCAGTGTTTATTACTTATTACGCTTGTCATTCTTCGAAGTCGTTACTGCTAAATACAGGTGCTTTGAGGTTCTCATATTAGTATAAAGTGCTCGTTTAGAGAGTAATTTGGATTTCAAGGAGGATAGATGGCAGTAATTACCCCACTTCAATATGAACCCGCTTTCGATATTGCCAAGGCTGTGATTGCAGGCGGTTTCAATCGCTCACGTGCGATTGAGGTAATGGCCGACAGTGGCTTTGGTCATGCCTCTGCCGCTTTTTATCTGAATGCATTACTCACTATGCCCAGCGGTGATGCCTATAAAAAGACTATCAGCAATTCGGCGGCACGTTATTATCTGCAGCGATTTATGGATGAAATGACCGCCGTAGAATTCAGTGCTGTCTTACTTTCTGTTGCTGCTCATATTCGTTACTACAATGCGCAAGGGGTCGGTAAACAAAGAGCGTTAGCGAAAATATTGGTCGAATTTCAGTCCCGGGCTGATGAGCATTATAGACAAGTGTTAAGCAACACTCCGAATACGACACATATTGTACCTTCAGCTGTCGAGCCAGTATTTAATGAAGGGGCCACCAGGACCATAGAGCTTACTATCCATGAGCGTGATCCTGCGGCTCGTAATGCGTGTCTCGCCAAGTTCGGTGCAACCTGCCAAGTTTGTTATTTTGATTTTGAAAAGACCTATGGCGAAATAGGTAAAGGCTTTATCCATGTGCATCATAAAGTTGATTTAGCCACGATTGGTGAAAGCTACCAAATCGACCCGATTAACGACCTCATTCCTGTTTGCCCTAACTGCCATGCAATGTTACACACTGAAAAGCCTGCTATGAGTATCGATAAATTAAGAACGATCATCTGTATGAGATAGCCGTTTTAAGTTTATTTTCAACCGTCTGTTATTCACCCATAAAACTTCTTAGTTGAAGGTTTTCAATGCTATTAAATAAATCAGAAGAAGAGATAAAGGGGGAGTTGGTTTGGTCTGCTGTATATGGGCAGTACTGATTCCATAGCATTGACGTCTAACACACGCCCAGTAGCATTACATTGAACAGTACAAAAGGTCAGTATTTTGTTGCTTGACGCGTATTAGGTTATATACCACCAGAAAGTTTTATGAGTTCAGGCTTTAGTAACAATGACCATTAATGTAATGATTTTTAAGATTTGAAAACAAGAAGGTTGAATCATGAATCTAGCATTAGACAAACAAAAAGGGCTTAGCATTGCTGCTAAGCCCTTCTATAAATTGGTGGAGGCGGCGGGACTTGAACCCGCGTCCAGAAAGCCTACATCCTCGGCACTACATGTTTAGTCTCTCTTTTA
>JBLHWO010000062.1:0-16489 GCA_047629215.1 Cellvibrionaceae bacterium
TCAACAACATCGGGAGTCACATAGCGATAACTTTTCGCAACCGGCTTAAAGAAATAAGTATCAACACCATCATTAAAGCCAAACATAGTGCGATTAAAACCCTCTAAGGGATCCGATACAGTGCCACCACTTGAAGGAGAGCTAGCACATCCCGCTAAACTAGCTAAGGTGATCACCAAAAGCAGAATTTTTTTACTAACAAACAATGGCATATTAATGCATCCTTATTGTGTAAGCTTTTTATTGTCCTAGAGTACTAGGGAATAATTGATTAGTCGATGCGAATATAGGCAAACCTGAAAAACATTCAACGAGACTTTTTCACGATAATTATGTTCCTCCTTAGCCGATTTACCCGACAAGGGGCAGCAAGCAAGGTATCTCTTCAACACTTTTCCCATTGCTTATTTAATCTCTTAATTGATACTGGTAAAAGGGTACCCAACGACTGCGCAAATAGGGAAACTCTCAACTCTTCTACCATCCATCGATATTCTTGCAACTCTTTATTAAATAACTGGTTAAACAGCCTAATACCCTCACTATCTGTGGACAGCCTTTCTTGATAAGGCTTCCAGAGTAATTCTATTTCTGCAATTAATGCTCTGTCTTGGTTAACGTTAGTAGGAACCTTCTCTAATCGCAGGCTAATAGCTTTCAAGTAACGGGAATACTGCTGCAGCCACTTCAGAGGTGTAAGGTATAAGCAACCCGAATAAAATAAGCGCGGCAGCTGCTGTTGAATATCAGCCACTGCATAGGTCAACACTAAGGGGTTTTTGAATTTTTTGATCTGTTTTTTTAACGCGTTCACTTGATCCAAAGCACTCACTAACAATTGTGCGATCTGCTCTGCTCGAGCGACCCAGTCGCTTTTTCCTCTGTCGACTACTTTGAGAAAATCAGATTGTTGTCGAATAATATTACAATCACATGCGTTAGTGTCAGATGATCCAGAATCGAATAAGGCATAATCAAAACACGTTTGCCTAACGGCGGTGCAAATGATGTCATCAATGACCTGATCGCGACTGCCCATATCGACTAAACTCAGGCCTAATTCTTTATTTTTTAATAAATTTTTACGTAAATATTTAACGGTTTGCGCTTGCGATAATACGGCCAAACGCACCTGCCCTCTTACGCTATTGACCAATGCTTGCTGAGGGTTATCGTATAAAGTGAGATTAACAGATTCTTGGCAGTCTAGAAGCCCAGGGTAGACTGTAATTTTTAAGGCTCCCTGATCTAAGGTGTAAATTTCTGGTAAATCACCAAAATTCCATTCTACAAGGCCTTGTTGCTCAAAATCATTTCCCGCAACTTGCAACTGGTCTTGCAACTGGTCTCGATAACGTTCCCTCAATAAAACTAAATCGCGACCCTGATCAAGCAATTTCCCCGCCTCATCAATGACGTGTATATTCATCGAATAATAGTCGTCAATCTCGATTGCTTGCCAACACGTTTTCGGAACATCGACGCCCTTATGACGATAAAGCTGCTCCGCTAAAAATTCAGCAAGATGCCTTGTGTGATTATTCTGGTCGCTAAACTCCTTATTGCCAAGAAAGGCAGGTAATATTTTTTCAACCGTGGAAGGTACCGGCGCAAATTGCTTGCGCCATTGTTTAGGTAAGGCTTTAATCATTGCCGTGATTTTCTCCGACAACAAACCCGGTACTAACCACTCTAGACGCTGAGGTGATAATAAATGTAAAACACTCATTGGCACGGTTATGGTCACACCATCATCCCGGTGTATCGGATCAAAGTGATAATTCACTGGAACATGAAGGCCGTTCACGCCTTGTCCCTTAAAGGTGATGTTATCTGGAAACTGAGCAGCGGTAACATGGGTATCGCTACGCTGCATTAAACGCCCGCGATCAATAAATAATAACCGTGGCTGTTGATGCTCTATGGTTTTACGCCAGCTCTCAAAACCCTCTAGATTGATAACATCCGCAGGAACTCTCTCGTTATAAAAGTGAAATAATTCTTCATCATCAACAAGAATATCTCTACGCCGTGATTTTGCTTCTACATCGTGTAACTCTTTTAACAAAGCCTGTTGATAACAATAAAAATGGGTGGCTGCTGAGCATTGCCTTAAACTATTTTTAATACGCTTGTGGTCAACATAACGCCCTTCAACTAATGCCGTTCGTAAAAAAATTTCACGACTTAGCACTGGATCTAACGTCCCATAGCTAACGGCTTTTTTTTCAATTAGCACTAAGCCATACAAAGTCACCTTTTCATAAGCCATGACCTGGCCGCTTTTAGCATCATAATGCGGCTCAATATGATTACGCTTCACTAGGTGCTGAGCCAGAGATAAAACCCATTCCGTATCAATCTTTGCAATCGTATGAGCATAGAGCTTACTGGTTTCGAGCAACTCTCCCGCGGCTATCCATTCCGGTTTTTTCTTAAATTGTGATGAGCCAGGAAAAAGGCTAAATCGACGATTGCGCGCACCTTGGTATTCACCCAGCGTCTTATGGTCCATCTTCTCTTTAGATAATTGGCCAATATTACCGAGCAAGCCACTCAATAATGCCCTGTGAACCGCACTATAATGTGTAGGCTTTTCCTGCGGCGTTACATTTAAACCCAGCTGCCTTGCTGCCACTGTCACTTGTTTATGTAGATCTCGCCACTCACGCAAGCGGTTATGGGATAAGTACTGCTGCTGGCTCCATTTTTTAAAAAGATTATTCGAAAGTGTTTGCCTTTGCTCCTCACACACTTTCCATAGGTTCACATAGGCTAAAAAATCAGAATCCTCATGCCAATATTCACGGTGTTT
Source organism: Cellvibrionaceae bacterium (assembly GCA_047629215.1). Lineage (GTDB taxonomy): Bacteria > Pseudomonadota > Gammaproteobacteria > Pseudomonadales > Cellvibrionaceae > CANLBN01. Next base: position 2,816 of record JBLHWO010000062.1, read on the forward strand.
TTGATCGGCGGCTTGACGCTTATCCGCAGGGCGTTCACGAGGATCCTGTATTGATAGAGCGCTAATGATAATCAATACTTCCTGTAAACACGCTTCGTCATCAGCCGCTAATATCATTCTGCCAAAGCGCGGATCGACCGGCAGCTGAGATAAACGCCTGCCTATATTTGTTAACTGTTGTCGAGCATTAGTTGCCTGTAATTCTTGCAGTAATCTATGCCCATCATTAATTAAACGATGATCGGGCATATCAACAAAGGGAAAGTGCTTTACGTCGCCTAATTTGAGCTGGGCCATTTGTAAAATAACGGCCGCTAAGTTAGTCCGTAACACTTCTGGATCAGTAAACTCTGGCCTGCTTACAAAATCGTCTTCACTGTATAAACGAATACACACGCCTTCGCTAACCCGTCCACAGCGACCTTTTCTTTGGTTGGCACTGGCTTGTGATATTGCTTCAATAGGTAAACGCTGCACTTTGGTACGAAAACTATAGCGGCTAATACGAGCATAACCGGGATCAATAACATAACGTATACCCGGCACTGTGAGTGACGTTTCAGCAACGTTTGTTGCCAATACAATGCGGCGACCACGATGCGGCTGAAAAATTTTATTTTGTTCTGCAATACTCAAGCGAGCATATAGAGGAACAACCGAGAGGTGTGCTTGCGATAACGTTCCCGCTGCCTCACGACGTAAGCGCAATGCGGTTTCGCGAATGTCGCGTTCACCACTCAAAAATATGAGGATATCGCCTTGGCTGCCTAAGCTTGTAATTTCTGAGACTGCATTAACAATGGCATCAATTTGAGACTCGCTATCAGTTTCTAATGGTGGACGGTATAAAACGTCTACAGGATAAGTACGGCCCGAGACTTCAATAATCGGGGCATCATTAAAGTGCTTAGAGAATTTTTCCAGATCGATGGTTGCCGAGGTAATAATGACTTTTAAGTCAGGCCGTTTAGGCAGCAACTGTTTTAGGTAACCCAATAAAAAATCGATATTAAGACTGCGCTCATGAGCCTCATCAATAATGATTGTGTCATAACGACTTAAATAACGATCTTTCTGAATTTCGGCGAGTAAAATACCATCGGTCATCAGCTTAATGGCGGTACTGTCTGAGGCTTGATCATTAAAGCGGATCTGATAGCCGACCAGCTCCCCTACATTACATTTCAATTCCTCAGCGATTCTACTAGCGACGGTTCTTGCAGCAATACGACGGGGTTGCGTATGCCCAATTAACCCTCGAACGCCTCTACCTATTGAAAGACAAATTTTGGGTAATTGTGTTGTCTTACCTGAACCGGTCTCGCCAGCCAAAATAACCACTTGATTTTGTTGTATAACCTCCGCAATCTCTTCGCGCTTGTCGCTAATGGGCAAAGCAGCGGGGAAATCTATTATAGGCATAGCTGCCCCTCGCTCGCTAACCACCGCCAAAGATTTTTCGATCTTTTCTTCTAGGTTTTTACACTCTTTTTCGATCTCGGAAAGATTTTCATTTAGGTCTTTATTAAGTAAAGCGTGTAAATACTTCGTTTTTTGGACAACGAAATAGCGATCTTTAGTCATCACTAAATGTCGTTTTTGGGATAAGTGGTTAATGGTATCTTGAGTAACTAACACAGTAGGCTAATAGAAAATTAATATAGTGGGGGAAATAAATAGAAAGAAAGACCTTATCATTAAGAGCGATCGAGAGTCATAGTTTTCGTGTTATCGCCAAAACCATGAACAGAATCAATCGCACGAACAGTAATTTTTTTAACGGAAGTAGGTATAGTTAAGGTGTGGCTACGAGTAAAGGGCTGTTCATTCACATGGGGATGGTAAAGCACTCGCTTACCGAGCACGCCTCCTTTTTCATCCAATATTTCCCATCCATTCGCATAGTGATCCCAGCCAGTATCCGCGTGTTTAACCGTTGTAATAACTTGAAAGCTATCAGTACCGTTATAGCGAACCTTAAGATCAATAACCTCTACTTCGCCTGCAAGAGCTGGATACGTTATTAACGATAATAACAACAAAAAAAATGGAACTTTCATTTTATACACTCCTATTTTGTTTAACATTTATATTTAACTACTTAAGTTCACGCTTCAATGGTTACCTTTCTTAGGCTAAGTATTACCCAAAAAGCCGCCCGACTGTCGTGCCCATAACTGAGCATAAATGCCATTGCTTTTAAGCAACTGTTGATGGGAGCCCTCTTCAACCACTTTACCTTCATCCATTACAATTAACCGATCCATTGCCGCTATGGTTGATAGGCGATGAGCAATCGCGATCACCGTTTTACCTTGCATTAGTTTGTATAGGTTTTCCTGAATGGCGGACTCCACCTCTGAATCTAGGGCGGAGGTTGCCTCGTCTAGCACTAATATTGGAGCGTCTTTTAATAAGACTCTCGCGATAGCCACTCGCTGACGCTGCCCTCCAGATAGCTTCACACCGCGCTCGCCGACTTGCGCATCGTAACCGGAATGATCATTAGGATCACGCAGGCCTTGTATGAAACCATGGGCATGAGCTTTGTTAGCCGCTTCTATTAACTCAGCTTCGGTAGCAGAAGGCCGGCCATAAAGTATGTTATCTCTTATTGAACGGTGTAATAGCGAAGTATCTTGCGTCACCACCCCCACTGCGGCACGCAGTGTTTTTTGTTGTACTTGGCTAATGTCGACATCATCAATCAAAATTTTGCCTTTCTCTAAATCATGAAAACGCAGCAGTAGATTAACCAAGGTCGATTTGCCCGCACCTGAGCGACCAATAAGACCAATTTTTTCGCCCGCATTGATGGTCAGCGCGAGTTCATCGAATAATTTTGTTTTATATCGATCATCATTATTATCTGCTCCATAATTAAAGCTAACGTTGTCAAATTGGATTTTACCCCGTAGAACCTTGAGTGGAGCCGCATCAGTCTCATCCTGCACTTCACGTGGGCGCGATAAGGTATTCATACCGTCTTGCACTGTGCCAACGTTTTCAAACAACATCGACACTTCCCACATAATCCATTGGGACATACCGTTAAGACGGAGATTAAGACCAATAGCGATAGCAATAGCGCCGGTAGAGACAGCACCTTCCATCCACAAATAAATAGACATTGCACCGACGGTGAAAATGAGCAAAGAATTGAGCACCCACACCGTAAATTGAAGCTTGGTTACCAAACGCATTTGTGGATAAACGGTTTCCAAAAATAGCGACATGCCTTCTTTGGTATAAGAAGACTCTCGCTGCGCATGTGAAAATAATTTAACTGTGGTGATATTGGTATAACTGTCGACAATACGGCCCATCATAATCGATCTGGCATCCGCTTGCTTAGCCGAAATGTCACGTAATCTAGGGACAAAATAAGCAAGACTAATAATATAGCCGAACAGCCACACGACGAGTGGTGCCATCAGACGAATATCTGAAGTCGCCACTAAAAACAACATACCGGTAAAATACACGATGACAAACAACAAAACATCCAATACTTTCATCACCGACTCGCGTACGGCTAATGCAGTTTGCAATACCTTGGTTGCAATACGACCGGCAAATTCATTTTGATAAAAAGAATAACTTTGCCCTAGCAAATAACGGTGCATATTCCAGCGAATCGACATGGGATAGTTGCCCAGCAAGACCTGGTGAATGAAAAGCGAATGGCATAGCACGGTAAGCGGAATAGCCACTAGGATGACAAAAGCCATCCAGAGTAAAGTACCCATTTCCTCATCTAGGAAGGTCTCGGGATTTTTGGTGGATAACCAATCAACTAGCTGACCTAAAAAGGCAAATAAGCTCACCTCAAGAACCGCTAACAAACCCGTTAGACAGGCCATGATCAGTAAATGAACTTCTGCACCCTTGGTGTAGTGGCGACAAAACGCTAATAAGCCAGATGGCGGTTGGGCGGGTTCTTCGGAAGGAAAGGGTTCTATAAATTGTTCAAAAAAACTAAACATGGATAACTACAGCTGACTCAGATTGGGGACGAAGGCTTACCATTTTATACGCTTAGGTCACCTATAAGTAGCCAATAATGCGCTATTTTTTATCTTTGCTATCATCATCTAATTCATCTGGAGCAAAATCATCCAATGAGAACTCTGGCTCTTCATCAAGGCCAAGATCATCGGTACTCGAAGAATTAAGAAGATCATCTGCATCAAGTGATATATCACTATCTACAGAACTATCATCGGCTAGATCGATGTCATCATCAAGTTCATCAACCATCATTTCATCCATCGGCGGCTCTTCAAATGCGGAAGGCGCTGCGTCGGCGCCTGAGGGATCCATCTCATCACTTGCGTCATCGTCATCATCAATTGCGGATTTTTTACCAAATAGTTTTCTATATAAGAAATATATAATCAAAATGATTAATACATTCACAACGGCCAACACGCCATACAAAATCCATTTCTTCATACTGCCATCACCCTCTTTCTCATCCATTAACTCACTTGAGTCAAATATTTCCGCGGATGTATCCTCGGTCTCTTTTTCTATAGAGGACTTTCCGAGCTGAGTGGGTACTGGCGACTCTAGTTCGGGTTCGGGTTCAACTAGCATTTCAAAAAAACCATTCTCTTGAGGATATTTAAAAGACAGTGTTTTAGGAATAATATCATTTGCTTTGCCACGAACATCCGTACTCGTAATACGTAATGTCAAATAATAGACGCCCTCTACTTCTGGCGTTAACAATAACTCCCATTGCTGATCCTGCGAAAAAGAAAAATTCTGGATAGAACTGGAACCAGTGGGGTCTTTTAATTTGCCGACCACTTCTGTTTTTTCTACATTGATTTTTTGATCCTGTGGAGTCACCGTGACTTTAAAGCTCGCTTTACCGTTTGTATCTACACTGCTAATATCAATTGCAAAGGCTGATCTAACACTAATACTTCGGGTGACCTGACGCTGAAAGCTTTTACCGTCGACCTTTACCTTAATATCATATTGGCCATCTTGCTTTAAGTAATCTAACTCTGTGCGATAAACACCGTTACCCGGCACCAAGCCATCGGATAAGCGCTTATTCCATTCGGTGTTGCTTTCTACATGCTTAACCATCACATCAATATCGAGTAAATCTAGAAACTCAGCCCGTGTAACAACCTTATTACCCTCTCGCAGGGCGAGCGATAATTCAATTTTTTCATTTTGTAATAGATTTGTCGGTATAGACTTAAGCGCTAAACTCAAATCACTCACTACGGTAATACGACTTTTAGGCTCCAAGTCTGCCAGTACTTTCCATTCACCCTCTAGAGGTTGTTTGATAGTGACTATATCGTATTTTTTTGTGCGGTACCAACTGACCATTGGATCTTTTGTCGCTTGATTATATTCGGTCCTATCGGGGGAAAGAATACGTGTTTCAGGAGAGTTGGGCTGTCGAAAGATTAAGGCGGTAAATTCTTCAATACTTGAATCAGTTGCAAACGAGTTACCGTCAAAGGGTAGCTCCTCTTTAGGGACTGCCTGATCAAACACCTCTAAAAATACATTCATTAACTCTTCGGCTGTTTTTGCGACAACTGATTTACCGTTTGTAGCCAAAGCCAACTTATTCATCAATTGTTTATCGGCTTTATCCGATAAAGAAACCGTATGAATCCGATAACCTGCCTTTTCGTAAGAGGGTAATATCTCATTCAAAATACGCTGGCGCTCACGATCATTAACGCTGGGATCACGGCTGATATCAACCATACCATCGGTTAATAATATGATATGTGTTTGAAACTCACCTTTGGTGGAAAAGCTTCTATCGTAGGACGCTTTCTCCAGAGCCTCACCAATATTGGTGAATTGAGCAATAGAGTTAATGCTAACAGAGTCTTTATCAGCTTCTTGCTTCCACCCTGAATCTACCGTTCGATGCTTAACTAACATATTGACGTATTGCCCAAAAGTCCATACACCGGCTTTGCTACCCTCAGGCATAAGTTGCACTAGCATATCTAATGCTGAGCGACGTAGGTTTTGAGGGTCATTTTTTTTCATGCTACCGGAGATATCGATAACAATACGCACATCAGAGGGCTTCGCAGCCTCTGGCGCTTGGGCAAAAGCAGCGACTGACGTAAGTGAGAATAATAATAGGGAGAAAATCGACACTTGGCTATAACCAAGGTTTAATCGATGTATACACAACCTAATATTCCTGTTGAGACAAAGTATCATTTGCGAAAAGCTCGTATATAATAAATCCCACTAAAAAAGGGCCGCATCTTATAGGTATAGCATTAATGAAAAGATTCGCAACGACAATAAGGCCCGGTAAAACAAGGACCATTCTTTAATTTAGTAGGATAAAAGCCCTTTTTGAGGGTAATAGAAAATAGTACAGAGACCTAGGCAGATTAAGACTTAGCTCGTCGTACTTGTTTATAAAAATAAAGTGCCATCAATATAAAAAAATAGATGATAAATGAAGCTAATACTGCTGTGAGTAAAACTTTAGCCATAGGGAAGATGCCCTCTTGGCCAGAAAAAATCAAGGTTAACAAGCCTTTAATCCACGCTGGAGACCAGTAAATAGTCGTACCTTCGACGATGGCAGGCACTAAGAATAAGCTGGCAACCGCTAAGCGTGCACACTGCTTAACATGCAGCCACGGTATATTTTTGCTTATTCGCCAAAATACAGCTAATAAAAACACGACACAGACGATGTAAAATAACCAAGCACTTATATATTGTTGAAAACTAAACATGAAATTATACTTATTCTCTATCTGCTCTAATTATTTTACTGTGTGCTTTATTTACTGAGTACTTTAATAGCCGTGTAATTGAGCCTAAACGTATTTATACGACCCAATTAACAACCCTCTCTTCATAGTCATCGGGATGAATATGAGCTGCGGACAATACCCGACCCACCACTGAAATGCCAGCGCTGCGTACACTAGAAAGGTCGCCCGATACCAGAGGATGCCATTGTGCTAAAGGCTTACCTTCTGACACTAAACGGTAAGCACAGGTAGACGGCAACCATTGGTATTCGCTAACAGTCTCCGAGGTCAGTAACAGACACTCAGGTACTTTTTGCGTTCTATTTTTGTAATCCTTACACTGAGATGTATCGAGGCATAATAATTCGCAAGCAATATCGGTATAAGCAAGCTCACCGGTATCTTCATCTTCTAACTTATGCAAGCAGCACTTGCCACAGCCATCACAGAGCGACTCCCACTCAGCACTTGTCATATCACTGAGCGGCGTTACTTCCCAAAAATTGCTCTTTCCTGACATCAACAGCCCCTGAATTCAACGCTCTAGTTTATGATTGGCTTCATTTATTGAATCAGACATAACACGTGCTTCCTGAGACAATGTTGGTGGCATTTGTAGATAAAAGCCTTGGCTTTGAATTGCCAACATCACCTCTTCTACATTAGCTCTCGCTAATTTTTTTTCGGGTGGAAGTGCTAAGGTCATCGCTAATTCCATTTTCCCAGTCGTTTGTTTCAAGGCTTCTGGCAACTCATCCAAACCTTTCTTTTTATCTAGGTAAATATACATACCCTCTTTTTTAGAACAGCGATAGATTTCACAAATGATCGTCATGATGGGACCCATAAAAGGTAAAAGTAAAGCCAAGTATTATTGTGAAGCTTCTAGGAGGTTGTCCGAGAATCACGGCCGTCGTGAGGGACGCGCCATTTTGAATCCATTTGTTCGGTAATTTGAGGCAGATAGTGGGCCTATACACCAACGTGTAGGCGCCACTAAGTGACGAAAATCAGCGGGAAAATGGGAAAAAATAGCGCTTCCGCAGTAGGTTAATCTATTTTTGGTCAGCCTTCTACGGCTAAACGCTCAAGCAAAAGCTTACCGATTACCACCTCACGCCAATCTTGAAGGCCCTTAGGTAAAGTAATAGTAGTGTCTTCAGAATGATGAACCAAGGCTTCTAAATCTTTTTTTCTAGCCAAGAATTCAGGCGGAATAGATAAACTTTCTGCGGTTGACACCACAACTTCTTTTAAGCTTCTAAATAGCTGATTTTGAGACGCTGTTAAAGGTGCAGGTAAAGCCTCTGGATAATTATCCACATTACTCTGAGCAGTTTCTACTATATACAGGCATTCCTCGCCATAATGATCAACAAACTTAGGCTGCATATCTCGTAGTTTATAAAACTGAAGCGTTTCTTTTGGCAATACCCTTGCCATTTCTAGTAAAGTAGAATCTTTGACCAAATGATTACGAGGAATATCAATTTCGCGGCTTTCCTTTTCTCGCCATTCACACAAGCCTCGCAGTACCGCTAATTGCTTAGGCTTTAACCTCCAAGCTGATTTAACTTTACGATAATATTGATTAAAATTATCACTATCCAGTATCTTATTAATACATTGCTGACATTCTTTTTTAACCCAATCTAAACGTTGTTGCTGAGTTAGCTCATCAACTAAAGTGTGGTATGTCTCAATTAAATATTCAACGTCTAAGGCGGCATACTCTAATTGCGATTGGCTCAACGGTCTTTGCAACCAATCGGAACGTGTTTCTTGTTTAGGTATAATATCGCCACGCATCTCTTTGATAAGATTAGCATAGCTGATTGACGAACCCTTACCCGCAAACGCCGCTGCAATCTGAGTATCAAACAAAGGTTGCGGCAATACAGAAAAAAAGTGCTCAAAGACCTCTAAATCTTCTGAACAGGAATGAATGATTTTAACCACATTTGCATTCAGTAAGACTTGCTTTAAGGGATCAAACTGCTCCATGGCTAAGGGATCAACTAAATAAATACCGTGGGCATCAGCGATTTGTAACAAACCAATTTTGGGGAAAAAGGTTCTAGTCCGAATAAATTCAGTATCCAGCGCAATAACATCTTGCTGCTGCCACTGCTCACACAATTCAGCAAGCCGCTGGTTTCCATCAATCCATTCTGCTGGTGTAGACATCAATTATACCTAACTAATTTCATTAAAAACGTAATTCATCTTCCGTGCAAAAATATAAAATTAAATTTTGCTCTTACGAATTAAATCATAAGTTTTATTTAAACCTAAATACGGCAGTTGAATCGTAGGACAGATAAAGACTCCTCGGCAATTGCTCCTGCATTGCTCTACTAAGTTACAACCTTGTAACGATGCAATGCCTGCATACACTTCGTCCCATAGATAAAGGTGGCTAAGTCTGCTAGCCGCAGCGCAAGAGCCCGCAGTCAATATAAAGTAATTTTTTACTTTTTTTACAAATTCGTAGCCACCCTACGGGTGCAGCCAAAAAAAGATGAAAAATACTTTAGATTCAGAACATTAGACAACTGTAATATATTCAACTGCGGTTTATAGATTAAAACACACGGCGACTATTAAAGGCATGCGCCAATGTACCACCGTCGATATATTCTAATTCACCACCTAAAGGAACGCCATGCGCAATTCTTGAAACAATCACACCGGCATCTCTTGCTCGTTCAGCAATATAGTGTGCCGTTGCTTCACCTTCTACGGTAGGGTTTGTTGCGAGAATCAACTCTTCTATATTTCCAGCGCGTAAGCGTTGATCGAGTATTGGCAATCCAATTTCATTTGGCCCAATACCATCGATGGGTGACAAATGCCCCATTAATACAAAATATTTTCCTTGATAGGTAGCCGCCTGTTCTACCGCGATAATATCAGCAGGAGTTTCTACAACGCATAAATATGCATCTTGTCGTCGGCTACTCGAACAAATACCGCATACAGGTTCTTCAGTTAATGTTCGACATTGCTGGCAGTGCCCTACTTTATCGATCGATTTATCTATTCCTGCTGCCAAGCGCCGTGCACCTTCAGGGTCTCGCTCTAACAAATGAAAAGCCATTCTTTGTGCGGACTTACGTCCCACCCCGGGTAAACAGCATAATGCCTTAATCAACTCATCAATTAGCGGACTAAACATGAACTAAAAATCTCAGAAGAATAGTAATCAAAATGGCATTTTAAAGCCATCAGGCAAATTAAAGCCAGATGCTAAATCACCCATCTTGCCTTTGTTGGCCACTTCTACTTTACGAACCGCATCATTAACCGCTGCCGCTAATAAATCTTCTAAAATAGACTTTTCTTCTTGTAACAAAGAGTCATCAATTTCAACATTTTTAACATCGTGACGCCCATTCATCTCTACTTTAATCATGCCCGCTCCAGACTCGCCAACCACTTCCAGATTAGCCAAATCTTCTTGCATTTTTTGCATATTCTCTTGCATGGCTTGCGCCTGCTGCATTAAATCGCCAAGACCTTTCATACTTTAGCTCCACGTAAAATAAAAAATACTTTCATATTATAGAAAAATCACCCCTAGACGCTTTCAACTAAACGCTTTAATCTATGGGTTTTATTGAATCGTCAACAATAACGGCACCGAATGTTTCTTGTAATTGCTGAACTACAGGATCAGTATTTATTGCGACTTCTGCCTGCTGCTGACGCTCTTTTTGCATTCTCAAAATAATTTGTGACGGGGTTTCAGACTGTGGTTGCCCTAACTTAATCTCAACGTCTAGGATTTGGCCAAAATATTCACTTAACAAATCTGCTAAGCGCTGCTGATGATTGGCGTCGTACAAAGTGCTTTGTTGCTCATCAAGAATAAACAAAATACAACTGTTCTCTATTCCACTGTAAGCACAATTAGCCACCGTACTTTGCAGCAGACCGCCTGTTGCCAGCTGCTGATAAACATCTAACCAATTTTCTGAACTCAACGATTGGAGATCAATACTCTTTTTATTTTTTTTTGGCGAAGATGAATCTTCACTCGCTTTTGGCACTAACTGTTTTTTAAATTGCGGGTCTTGATTCAGCGTTTCATTTTCAGGCTCTATCGCCTTAAGTTTTGTATGCCTAGATTCTGTATGAATAGGCTCTGCAAGCATAACGTCGAGACATGACTCACCGTCTAAAACCCCATCCAGTTGCTTTAATTCTGCCGCTTGCTCACCAACAGTAGCCGGCAATGATATCTGCGGAGCAACCACCGTTAATGGCGTAGCTTGAATTAAAGCTTCAGGCTTTTTTACAGGGTCTGAGGCCCCCTCGTTTAGATTTGATAGCGCAGGCGGTTGCGCTACTGATTGTTCTGCTAGTGGCTGAGCTTCAGATAAAGTGCAGGCAGCTGGCCCTACATTATGCTCTACATTTTTTGCTGAAACTTGCGCGTCACTAACGATGGGCCTAGTATTCTTGGTCAACGACTTTACAGGCAACTCCATAAGCCCCTGTGGTTTGAACGCCAGCATTCTTAGCATTACCATCTCAAAACCGCCTCGCGGGTCTGGCGATAATAAGAGGTCACGACGCCCTAACAAAGCCGTTTGATAATACAATTGCACATCTTCAGCTGCCATTGTTTGTGCGAAATCATAAATTTGCTGACGATCCCCTAGGCTATTATCAATAGCTTCCGGTAATACTTGGGCGATAGCAATGCGATGTAAGAGCGCAATGAGTTCAGCCAAAACGTTACTATAATCTGGAGCATGCTCTGCCATCTGCGCTACAGAGTTTAAAATCGCCTGCCCATCTTCCTCGACCAAGGCTTTTAATACGTGCTGGACTAGAGACTGATCAATAGTGCCGAGCATCGTCCTGACATCATTCTCTGTCACCTTGCCATTGCTATACGCGATGGATTGGTCTGTCAGGCTAAGTGCATCACGCATACTACCATCGGCGGCGCGGCCTAACTGCCATAAACCTGCCTCCTCAAAAGGCACCATCTCTTTTGTGAGGATAGCTTCTAAATGGCCAACGATACGCTCAGCACTCATGTTTTTAAGGCTAAATTGCAAACAGCGAGACAAAACAGTCACTGGCAGCTTATGCGGATCGGTGGTGGCCAATAAAAATTTAACGTGGGGAGGGGGTTCTTCGAGGGTTTTGAGCAAGGCATTAAAACTGCTGTTCGACAGCATATGTACTTCATCAATCAAGTAGACTTTATAGCGGCCTCTTGTCGGCGCATATTGGACATTTTCGAGTAGATCACGAGTATCTTCGACCTTGGTACGGGAAGCCGCATCCACTTCGATTAGGTCAATAAAGCGACCTTCATTGATTTCCGTACAGGAACTACATTGATTACAGGGTTCAGAGCTTACGCCAACTTCACAATTAAGGCACTTTGCTAAAATACGAGCAATAGTAGTTTTGCCTACCCCACGAGTACCCGTAAATAAATAAGCATGGTGCAAACGATCATGATCGAGCGCATTAATCAGCGCCTTGAGCACATGCTCTTGGCCAACCATTTCACGAAACAGTCGTGGTCGCCATTTGCGGGCCAGCACTTGATAGCTCATAGAGTCTTCTTCATTGTTTGCCGATAAGCTGTTAACAGATAGTTATTTATACATTGTTACTTACAAACACAAGTTGCTTGCAATAGTAGGTTTGAAATTACAGGTGGGGAGTATAACAGCTAGCTGTGCTTACTCTACACTCTAACTAGACTAATTTAGATAGGCATTAAGCATCCTTACTGGCGCCATCCCCGCCTAGACAAGGTGGAGAGTCTAAAACAATGGGCTCTTGCTGCCATTCATCAAGACTAAAGGTTTGCATAGAAAGCGCATGGACCTCTCCGGCCAGCTCCTCACTTAAGGTCCGATAAACAGTCTGTTGGCGCTTTACTTTGGATAAACCCGTAAACACCGCACTCACAATTACCAGCTTGAAATGAGATTCAGACCCAGCAGGAACGTTGTGATTAACACTCTCGTTAATGATTTCAAGATACTCAGGAGAAAATGCAGCCTGTACTTTTTCTTCAATTCTTGTTTGAACCAACATTAGGCACCTAGCGTTTTTGGCTGTTAAATTTCGCTCAGCAAATAACAACTATTATAGTTTAGACGTTTAGTTTTTGGAGATAGGCAAAGTATATAGCCTAAGCCACATGCAAGCCACGGAGGGATTGCCCATAGCCAAAGGCAGTGTGACAACAAAAAAACCAGCAGATTCAAACCTCTGCGCCCGTTTTTTGGTTCGACAGCAGTGAAAATTCAAGGATGATTTTTCACTGCGCCAATAAAAAGGTGGAGTCCTCGATCAGCCACACCTCGGCACATGATGTCACTGCTACCGTTGCTCCCTTCCAGGCCTGGCGGAGTTTACAGCTGATCATTGCGAAGGGACCAATCGAGTCCTCCATAACACTCTCAACAAGAGAATGCGGATTATGGAGATTTTTAGTCAAAGTTTCAAGGGAAGCTCGCCTTTATAAAACTACTTGATCTTAAAAGCGACCTACAAGCAACTCAATTTTGTCTAAGATTAAAGTGAACCTAATGTAAAAAGGTGCTTTTACCATGCGAATTCGCTTCTACAACTTTATCGCACTGTCTACCTTACTATCGCTGCTTACCCTGCTGGTGATACTTATTCCAGCGCACAGCCAAGCAGCTGTTTACCGCTATATCGACCCTAACGGGCGCCTTCTATTGACAGATACGCCAAAACACGGAGGCTATGTTCGTTTGGTGAAAACTGATAGAGGATGGGTACCACAACCTCATTACACTTTAGACACTGCGAATAAAAAAGCCCTATCGCCTCACATTAGAAAAGCCGCTAATCGACATAAACTCCCCTACCACTTAATTCATGCCGTTATTAGAGC
>JBLHWO010000063.1:0-16468 GCA_047629215.1 Cellvibrionaceae bacterium
TTTATGTTAGCTAGTTATTTAAAAAACAAAGGTAGCCACAGTCAACTGGGCAGACTATCCGGCATCATCTTGTTAATATTGTATGCTGGCTATTACACCTTATTATTCTGATGCACAGCCTATTTCTACAGCGCCTCATAAAAGGGACGCTATAACAATACGAGAGCTTTTAAGGGTAAATAATGATCAAGCCTTCCATCGACATGACGACGACAGAAACCACCTTAATTAATGCGGGCAAACGAACGGTCAGGATGGAGATAGCAGCCATAGATCAGCTGACTAATCGCATCGACACCAATTTTGTTAAAGCCTGTGGATACATCCTCGCCGGTAAGGGGCGAACGGTTGTGACGGGTATGGGTAAATCTGGCCATATCGGCAAAAAAATAGCAGCCACCTTGGCAAGTACTGGGACACCCTCATTTTTTGTGCACCCAGGTGAAGCCAGCCATGGGGATTTGGGGATGATTACTCAGGGCGATGTCGTTATAGCCATATCTAACTCTGGTAGCTCTGCTGAAATTGTCACCTTACTACCGCTGTTAAAGCGTCTAGGCATTCCTATTATCAGCATGGCCGGAAAGATCGACTCTCCCCTAGCCCAGCAAGCCGACGCTAACCTTGACATTAGTGTTGAATGTGAAGCCTGCCCTTTAGATCTTGCACCGACGTCAAGTACCACCGTTACTTTGGTGATGGGAGATGCCTTAGCCGTTGCCTTATTAGAAGCCAGAGGTTTTACCGCTGAAGATTTTGCTTTTTCTCACCCCGGTGGAACCTTGGGCAGACGCTTACTTCTGAAAGTAAGTGATATTATGCATGCAAATCAAGCACTACCAGCCGTTAAGGAAGATAGCTTGCTTACTCAAACACTGATTGAAATGACACAAAAAGGCTTGGGTATTACAACAATACTGGATGGCCAAGGAAAGCTCAGCGGTGTATTTACAGATGGTGACTTACGCCGCGCTATCGATCAAAAAGTTGATATCAATACCGCAACAATCAAAGACGTCATGAGCCCCAACCCTTCTTGCATCAGTGGCAACATGTTGGCAGCAGAAGCATTAGGTCTAATGGAGAAACGCTCCATTACTGCTCTTATCGTTGCCGATGAGTCGCAGCATCCTATTGGCGTGATACATATGCATGATATCTTAAGAGCGGGGATATTATAAAACATGAGACTATCAGACTTTGATCCCGTCGACGTTAAAAGGCGTGTAAGGTTAAATTATTAGTACTCGATGTCGATGGAATATTGACCGATGATAAACTCTATTCCACTAATAATGGGGGGTGGTTTTAAAGCATTTAATTCGTCATGAGGGTCATGGCATCAAAATACTGCAAAACAGTGGCGTGGCTGTCGCCGTCATACCTGAAGAATTAGCCATATCGTTGATGCACGTACACAAGCATTTGGTATCCAACACCTCATTCAAGGGCGTGAAGATAAATTAACCGTAATAGAAGATTATCTTTAAGAATACGTTAAGAGATAAAGAGAAACACTTATGTCCAAAGCTTGGATAACCCTACCCACCTTGCTAGGCTCCGCTCTTTTAATATTCTTATTATGGAGATCCCCACCAACTGAGCTCACTGATTTATTAAGCAATACAGCACCAAAGCCCAGCTACCCCAACGCATTCATCATTAATTCAAAAACAAAACAATACGATGAAACCGGAAAGCTAAGCTACTCAATTCATTCAGAAACAACCAATTATTACGACAAAACCAGTGATGGGCCTGAAATCATCTTTGTAAAGCCTAAGATTACTATTTACGAGATTACAAAAAAAACAAGGGAGCAAACAGCAACACTTACAGTCTCTTCGGACAGGGGCGAAGGGAATGAAAAACAAGATCGGTTGGTATTAGTAGGAAATGTCGTACTAGAACAAGTGGCGGTTGATGGTAGTACTACTCAATTAAAAACAGACCAACTTAACGTTCAGCCTAACCGCCGTTACGCGGAAACGACTAAACCTGTTATTATCACCGATAAAACTGGAATTACATCGGCAACCGGCTTAAAAGTTTTTTTCGACGATAAAAGAATTGAATTACTCTCGAATGTGAAAGGTAAATATGCGCCTCAATAAAATCTACAATCGACTAATTACGCTTATTGCTTTAAGTACTAGTATTTTAATAAGCCCATTGAGCGTTTCATTATCTGAAGATAGTCAGCAACCGATTCTTATCAGCTCTAATTCGGCTATTAAGGATGACAAACGCGGTTTAACGGTATATCAAGGCGATGTTGATATTAAGCAAGGCTCTCTAAATATAAAAGCAGATAAAGTGACTATCTACGTGGTCGCAAAAGAAGTGACTAAAATCATTGCTGAGGGGAAACCCGCTAGCTTCAAACAACAACCAGAACCCGATAAAGGTGATTTATTAGCAAAAGCAAATACGATTGAATATAGAGTCGCACAAAAAAAAATCACTCTGACAACAGACGCTTCATTGGATCAAGATGGTTCAAGCATTACCAGTGACAAGATCAATTACGATATGGTGTCAGCTCGCATCGAAGCAGCAGGCAATACAGATTCGAACGGCGAAAATGGTCGCGTCAATGTCGTTATGCCTCCACCAAACCAAGATAAGCCTTAACGCCTAATCAAAAAACTATAATCAAACTATTTTATGCCTACGCTATACGCTAATCATCTCGCTAAAACATACTCCAAGCGACCCGTTGTAATCGATGTTTCACTCTCAGTTAGAAGTGGACAAATTGTTGGCTTACTGGGTCCCAATGGTGCTGGGAAAACCACCTGTTTCTATATGATTGCTGGATTGGTTGCTGCCGACAAAGGCGCCGTCGCTATCGACAAAAAAAATATTACCGACTTACCCATGCACGGCCGAGCACGAGCAGGGATCGGTTACCTACCTCAAGAAGCATCTGTATTTCGCAAGTTATCCGTTGCCAATAATATTTTGGCTATATTAGAAACACGCAAAGAATTATCGCGTAAACAACGCTTAGATAAATTAGAGCAACTGCTAAAAGAATTTCACATCACGCACATTCGTAACTCTCTAGGAATGTCGTTATCGGGAGGCGAAAGAAGGAGAGTAGAGATAGCTCGCGCCTTAGCGACGGAGCCAACCTTTATCTTGCTAGATGAACCTTTTGCGGGTGTCGACCCCATTTCAGTCAACGACATTAAACAAATTATCACACACTTGAAGGATCGCGGAATCGGTGTACTTATTACCGACCACAACGTGCGAGAAACACTGGCTATTTGCGAAACGGCTTACATTGTCAGCGAAGGGCACATTATCGCCGAAGGCAATGCAGAAGCTATTATGAATAATCAGGCAGTTCGCGAAGTCTATTTGGGCCATCAATTCACGTTGTAATCACTCTCATGTTTATGACATAAGCTTTCCGCAGATAACGAACCCGCCATACCACAAACATCATTAAATTGATATAAACATCACGCAATAATGTAATTTCAGGCATAAAGATTGCTTAATTATTACTTGCGCCGACTCCAACACCTGACTAAAATTAGATTAAGTTCACTCTGTTTAGGTTAAGGCAGCACTTATTGATGAAGCAATCCCTCCAACTCAAAATGGGTCAAAGTCTGACAATGACCCCACAGCTCCAGCAAGCTATTCGTTTATTACAGCTTTCTACACTAGACTTACAAAACGAAATTCAAGAAGCTCTCGATTCAAACCCTATGCTGGAAGTATTAGAAGAGCCACCCGGCCAGGCAAATGATGAAAAAAATACTGCACAAAACAGCATTGATGACTTAAAGTCATTAAGTAATAGCGAGCAAAACGCTACTGAAATAAACGCTAAACCTGAAAAGAACGATGAACCACGAAGTGAGACTGAGTGGTCACAAGAGATACCTGAAGACTTACCCGTCGATACTAGCTGGGACGATGTCTATCAAAGCTCTGCTCCCGCCGGCCCGGCCAACAATCGTGATGATGATGACAACAGCCAATTTGAAAGCCTGCGCGGTGGCACAGAAAGCCTGCAAGATCATTTACTTTGGCAGCTGAACCTAACGCCTTTTTCAGATCAAGATTATGCAATCGCAATGACACTAATTGATGATATCCAACCGTCGGGTTTATTATCATCACCGATTAATGAAATCTTTGAACACTTAGCGGCGCAGCTAGAAGAGCTAGAGCTAGACGAAGTGGAAGCAGTATTACACCGACTACAACAGTTTGACCCTCCTGGGGTTGCCGGAGAAGATTTAGGCGACTGCCTACATATTCAATTATGCCAATTACCTAAAGAAACACCCCATCTTCTAGTCGCAAAAACCATTGCAAAAGAACATGTCGTACTGCTTGGAAATAAAGACTATAAAGCATTAATGCGTAAGTTGAGGGTACGGGAAGATGTGTTGCGGGATGCTATTAAATTAATTCAATCCATGAACCCGCGACCAGGCGATGAAATAGGAGCAGATGATACTGAATATGTTGTTCCAGATGTCTTCGTGAAGAAAATGGAGCATCGTTGGTTGGTAGAGCTAAATCCTGACATAGCGCCAAAACTTCGTATCAACTCAGACTATGCCTCGATGGTTAAGCGTGCCGACACGAGTAACGACAACACCTTTCTGAAAAATAATCTACAGGAAGCACGGTGGTTTCTGAAGAGCTTGCAAAGTCGCAATGAAACACTATTAAAAGTATCCAGCGCCATTGTCGATAAGCAACAAGGATTTTTAGATTTTGGTGAAGAAGCAATGAAGCCATTGGTGCTGCACGATATCGCTGAAATCGTCGAAATGCACGAATCAACAATTTCTAGAGTAACAACCAATAAATACATGCATACCCCGCAAGGGATTTTTGAGCTTAAATATTTCTTCTCTAGCCACGTCAGTACAGATAGTGGTGGAGAGTGCTCATCCACAGCAATACGCGCTATCATTAAAAAATTGGTAGCCGCTGAGAACACTCAAAAACCGTTAAGCGATAGCAAAATTACGGCTCTTCTTGCCGATCAAGGCATCATAGTCGCACGCCGAACCATTGCAAAATACCGCGAGGCAATGAACATACCTCCCTCAAATGAACGTAAACAATTAGTATAGGCCCTGGAATTTTAAAAATCGACTGTATCAGCGCTCTTCTGATCCCTATTTAAGCGTCAGACTTCTTAGAAAGGTGCCAATGTCCATTAAATGCATTAGAATGCAATTTTTCGCTACTATTTTTTCAAAAGCCACTTTCAACATTTAAGCCGTAACCCTCTATGGAAATAAAATCGATTCTCGACCCAGAGTGCGTCATACACCAATATGAATGCAATAGTAAGAAACGCCTTCTGGAAACAATTGCATCGCATTTATGCGATCAAAATCCCGCACTAGATCCTGGTAATGTGTTTAGCGCACTGATTGCTCGCGAACGGCTTGGCTCAACCGGTATTGGACAGGGGATTGCTATCCCTCATTGCCGCATAAAGGGTTGCAGTCAAACCATTGGTGTTATGGTAAGCCTTAAAAACCCGATCGATTTCGATGCTATTGACGGACAGCCTGTCGACATTATTTTTGTGCTTATTGTGCCTGAAGACCACAACAAAGATCACCTGCAAACACTGGCAACTCTGGCTGAAACATTTTCTGACTCGTCACGTCTAAACGACATTAGAGCGGCTAAAGATAGAGAAGAACTTTACAATATTATTACTTGAATCAATGGAGGTGAGCTTGCCAAGAGTAGCTCATTAAAGCAGTTTAATAAAAAGCCACTTTCCTAAGGAAAAAACATGCGTCTTATTATTATCAGCGGCCGCTCAGGTTCTGGAAAAAGTACGGCTCTCCATGTCTTAGAAGATATTGGCTTTACCTGTATTGATAACTTGCCGACCTCCTTACTACCCGCACTTGTTAAAAAAATCTCTCTAGAAGATGATAAACCCTATGCCGTCAGTATCGATGCCCGCAATTCCGCTGAAGATATAGAATCACTCCCTAAGTTAGTTGAAGAATTCCCTGCGATTGAAGCGCTGGATTATCAAATTATCTTCCTAGATGCCGATGATGATATATTACTCAAACGCTTCAGTGAAACACGACGTCGGCACCCTCTAAGCGATAAACAAACTGACCTACGCTCAGCAATAATCAAAGAAAAAGAACGCTTAAAACCTATCATCAACGTCGCTACTATTATCATTGATACCAGTGATATGGGTTTTCACGATTTACGTGATCTTGTAAAACGTCACATGAGCGCGCTGAATAATGCTTCCACAAGTCTGTTATTTCAATCATTTGGCTTTAAACATGGCGTACCACGAGACGCCGATTTAGTCTTTGATGTGCGCTGCTTACCTAACCCACATTGGGAACCTGCTTTACGTGCAATGACAGGAAATCATGAGGCTGTAATTAATTTTTTAGAAAAAGAACCTGAAGTTAATGAAATGTATAATGATATACAACAGTTTTTAGATCGGTGGCTGCCCCGATATGAAGCCAGTAACAGAAGTTATATGACTATCGCCATTGGGTGTACCGGCGGACAACATCGCTCAGTGTTTTTAAGTAATAAACTAGCAAAAGAGTTTAGCCAAAACTTTACCGACGTACAGTGCAGACATCGGGATATCCGACAATGATTACCACTCATCTTACTATTATCAACAAACTCGGTTTACATGCTAGAGCTGCAGCAAAGTTAGCGACAACGGCTAACCGTTATGCTTGTGATGTTAAATTAATTGCGAATAGCAAAACCGTTGACTGTAAAAGTGTCATGGCGCTTATGTTACTGGCTGCATCCAAGGGTACCGATATACAAATTAATTTTGATGGCAAGGATGAAGAATTGGCTAGCACAGGGGTATGCGAGTTAATCAATAATCGTTTTGACGAAGATGAATAGAACATTACAACCAGGGCTGACGAGCGTTTTCTGAACGTAATTATTACGATTAAACCTTCACCTTTAGTGCTCCGGAGTAGCTCTCTTGAGCATTTCAACAAGATAGTAAATTATGCAAGCTGCTAATGAAGAGCAAATTGATAAAACGCAAGCGAACCTCTCTAAACTCTCTGAAATTAAAGAGAGCATGTCCGAAGGCGAAAGCGAACTACGCGCCGTAAAACGGATGTTGAGCGGCTTAAATTCCGTTGAAATAGCCAATCTATTAAGTTCCTCACCTCCAAAATCAAGACAGTATTTATGGGATCTTATCGATCCCGATTCTCATGCTGAAGTAATACAAGAGTTACCTGAGGATGTTGCTATTCAGTTTGTAAAGGCCATGGACAGCCGGCAAGTCGCGGAATTGACCGAGTCGATTGATGTCGATGATGTCGCCGATATCTTGCAAAAATTGCCTGAACAAATCATGCAAGAAATCCTCGAAGCGATGAGTGCTCAGAATC
This sequence comes from Cellvibrionaceae bacterium, assembly GCA_047629215.1. Taxonomy (GTDB): domain Bacteria; phylum Pseudomonadota; class Gammaproteobacteria; order Pseudomonadales; family Cellvibrionaceae; genus CANLBN01. The sequence continues at coordinate 7,422 of JBLHWO010000063.1, forward strand.
GTTCTAGAGTTGAAATGGTTCTATCCTATGAAAAGGATACCGCCGGCGGCTTGATGGATACGGATGTTATTACTATTCGTCCCCGCTTTACTCTCGACGTGGTTATGCGTTACCTCCGGCGGCATGAGGGAATACCGCCTTCAACTGACCAGCTAGTTGTTGTCAATGCGGATAATGTGTATCTCGGCACACTATCGATGAGTAAGCTATTAACATCAGACCCTAATATTACTGTTCGAGAAATTATGCGGACAGATGTAGATGCTATCCCTGTCGATATGGATGACGGCAAAGTCGCCCAGTTATTTGAGCAAAATGACTGGATTTCTGCTCCAGTGGTTAATGACATCGGTCAAGTCTTAGGCCGAGTCACTATTGATGATGTGGTCGATGTTATTATCGAGGATGCCGATCATTCTTTAATGGGCTTGTCTGGCCTTAGTGAGAACGAGGAAGATACTTTTGCGCCCTTATTTAAGAGCGCTCCACGAAGAGCTATTTGGCTAGGTATTAACTTACTTACCGCTATTTTAGCATCCACCGTTATCAATATTTTTCAAGACACTATAGATAAAGTAGTTGCCTTAGCGATTCTAATGCCGATAGTAGCCAGCATGGGGGGAGTGGCAGGAAGTCAAACGCTAACAGTTGTAGTACGCGGTATGGCTTTAGGTAAAATTGGGGCAAGTAACCGTAATTGGCTATTAATGCGAGAAATACTGTCGAGCCTTTTAAATGGTTTGTTATGGGCGAGCGCTCTGGCACTCCTCACTGCTTGGTGGTTTGAAGATATTCGTATCGCTATTATTATTGCCGCAGCGATTATGATCAATTTATTTACAGCCGCTATTGGCGGCACGCTACTTCCTTCATTATTAAAACGCATGGGGATCGACCCCGCTCTTGCCGGGGGCGTTGCATTAACAACCCTCACCGATGTCGTTGGCTTTATGGCATTTCTTGGGTTGGCTACCATCTTTTATAGATAGCTTATGGATACGTTATGAATAAATCAATACAAAAACCTGAAGACAGCAATAGCATTAACAGTGAAGATAAAGACAGTCAGGAAGAGATAGTCAGTAAAAGCGCGATTAAAAGAGCACTACACGATATATTACTATTTGGAGAAAAACTTTTATTATTGAACCCAAAAAAACTCTCGAAACTTCCGCTGAGTCCCTTACTACTATCAGAACTAGACCTCGCTAAGAAACTTAAGGTAGATAATAGTCGCCGCAGGCAAATGCAAAGAGTTGCAAAAATTCTTCGTTCAGAGAATCATGAAGAAATTCAACGGACTTATAATGAGCTGCAACAACAAAATCGACAACACCAACAATCGGCCAACCCATCAGAAAAGTGGTGCGCTCAACTACTTGAAAGTAACGACTCACTCTCGGAATTCATCCAACGCTATCCAAATATTAATCGACAACAATTAGGCCAATTGATTCGTAATGCAAAAAAAGAAAAAAAATTAGCGGCGGTATCGAAAAAAAATCAGCAGCGGTTATTTAAGGTTGTTCAAGAAACATTACTAAAAGAATTAAATTAGAATGAGACCTTTGCACTGAATATAATTTCTAGGTGCCCTTGGGGCATTGCCCCAAGGGCACCTAGAAAGCGCATGAACAATTCGTAGAAAAAAATTGGGCAAACTCCTTGGCTGAAGGCTTATCGCCATGGATAGGGATAAGCCAAGGAGGGAGTTTATATGTTATCCCATCAAGCGGCACCGAGGTGAATGACCGATTGAGACCATTTTTCCTCGGCATCCCCCCCTTGTAGGGTAAACGCCGCATGGAAGTAAAATGGCTTTCGTGCAAAAGTCTCAGAATACATTTTTAGAGATTCCCGTTATAACCAATCAGCCAAGACCTTAAGGCCCTCCATCTGCAAGTGGTTGACTGACATTTTTATCCCCCAATTTTTCAACGATGACCACAGGCTCACTCCAACTTCCGTTAATTAAATAATTAATGCTGGAGACCTTCTCAACCTGCTTTTCAAAGAATTTACTTACAAGATAAACGCCTGCCGCTACAGGGAGACCACCCACCAAAGCAGCAACCACTGTCAAATTACCTCCAATCGGTACCGTAGCAACCAACCTCGCATCGACCGTTTCCTGTAAATAATCAAATGATCCAGATAAAGACATTTTACTTGAAGGCCCTTGCATAGTGATGGGCTGGGTGATTTCAACAATCCCTTTACTAAACGTCAACCCCCCTTTTAGTTCGTCGAAAACAATTCCTTCTTTGTATACATCTGAAAAATCTAAACGCACTCTACGCGCCCATGAATCGAAATTAAATAAACCAAATAAGCGTAAAACACCTGTCGCATCATTAGCTCTTTCTTGTGTGAAGATACCATTAGTATGTCGACTAGCTAGCTGACCTTGCAGATTTTCGACTGCAAACTCACCTGGAGAGCCCAACCAGAATAAATTAACGTCGAGCCAAGTCTGCTCACTCTCCAAACCAAATGGAAGCTTCCACTGTTCAAATAAATTTTTGGGGTTGCCTCCAGAAATAATACCACTAAACACTGTAGATTCAGGTATTTCACTAGTGCCCGCCAACCAGCGCAGTGTTGCTCCTCGGTTTTCTTCTTGTCCAGCTAACGTAAAACCATTTAGTGCTGCAACAATATTATTGACGACTATACCTTCTTCATTTGGCCTAAATTGCATTGACCAATGACCAAGTGGCTTATCCTTATAAACCAAGCGATCAATTTCAACATCGAGTAGAGGCCAGTGCCTTAGATCAATATCATCCATAACGTCAGCAGCTATTTGCTGTTCTGCTGCGTTAGCATCTGCAAGAGCGCTTAACATATTTTCGGGAGGCCAATATAAATAATCAATATCAACAACCCAAGGGCGGCTGCCATCTTCATCGATATAAATACCCCCTAGTATATCCTTACTATCTACAAAAAAGCTCCATCCATTCTGCTCTCTGTGACCCGACAGCATCATATTTTTAAACTGATAATCGTTAAAAACTAGTGTGTCAGTAGAAATAAAAGCATCAACTGTTGGCGTTACACTTTCTGTCCCGATAGCTTTTGAAGGAGGATACTTTTTAGTGTAATCAGCAAAAAAATCAAACCACGCTTTTGCATCTAAACGTGTAAACTGGCTTACTAACTTTAAACCTTTGTCCGGCAAAGTGGTTAACTCTGGAAATTGAACATCACTAACTGCGACTGTTGCAGTGAAAGCCTCGCCTTGTCTTGAAAAAAAACGGCCTGAAAAATATTGCCCCAAAATTAATTTATATTCGCTAACACCTTCATCAAACGGCATCGTAAAAACAAAAGGCAATTCTTCATTTATTTTTTTATCCAATGGTTGGGGAAATTGTGCGGCCACACCCAACAAATTTGAAGTGATTGATAAGCTCGGCTTAGCTTGTGAATCATTAGCCGGTATCAGAATCTTCACTAGATAATCCGTTACACCTGACACAAAAGATAATATAGGTTGATTCAACCATTCAGCAACTGCCTCTACAGCAACTGACCCATTACCGCTAATAAGAACAGCACCTTCGGCGCCCGTATTGCTAACTTGCACAGAAACCTGCTGATCAAATAAATTCGCATTTAGATCTTCCGATACAAAACCTTTGTCTGAAAAATAATTTAACTTACCTTTGACTGAATTAAATACGAGACCAATATCGTTCAGCTTTAATTGATTGTTATTGAAATCTATTTTCACTATTTGCTTAGCGTCAACACGTGAATTATTTAGTGGGATATCTAGATCGACACTTATACCGATCCGTCCACTTCCTGACACCTGCTCAATAACATCCCCCACTCTCGCTCTTAACCAAGATTTCCGTAAATAACGCAGTCCTGATTCTGCACTAGCGTTCCCTGCCGCTTTTACAGTTAGCACCTTATTACCGTATTGGTTCCAATAAAAATCACCTTGTAAGCGATCACCCTTATAGACCGAGGCTTGCTTAACTTCTCCTACTATACGGTTATTATCGACAAGAAAACGTCCTTTTAAACCTTTAAGAGCAGGCCAGTCAGGACTAAAATCTAATTCGCCTTTGTCTATATCTGCAAAAAATTGAACAGTTCGATTTGACCCTTTAGCTAGCCCGCCGCGATAAAATAAACCCGCTTGGCTCACTTCGCCGGACTTAATAGATTCCGACATCCAATCCAGTAATTTTTTTGAGAGTAACTTTGGCACTAATAGCTGATGAAACCGAGCATTGGAATCTTTTAGACCTATTTGTAGCGTTAGATTATTCTTTTGTTTTTGCTGACGGCCTTTGTCCCAAGCAACGTCTAAGGAAAAATTACCTTTTGCATCACCATAATCTCCCAACATTTTCAGATCATAGCCGACTATATTTGCCTTATTTTCTTTGTAATTTAGTTTCCAGCCGATAAAGCCGCTAGCATAATCAGAAATTATGGCCGTAGAATAGCTTTTATCGGGGAATAAGGAGAAGTCATACGCATCTAAAAGAACGAAACCCTCCTGCATATCTACTTCGAGATAACCGCTGACTTTTTTGAACTCAGGCACACCACGCCAAGCTTCTGTTTGAGCATTGACTATATTTGCCATCAGCTTTGATCTGGATGGTTCGACTAAATCAATAATTGAATAAATATTAATTAATTGTCCTGCTGGCGCTAGTTTATTGATAATACTATTAATCTTTTCAGAACGGATGAGCCTTTTTTCACTCCACCGAAGCCAAGAACGCAAATCTACCTTATCTAAAGCGGCACTGATTTTATTGTCATGAATGAGCACATGCACTTTCTCAAGTGAGAGTGTTTTATCGACAGTCACATTACTTAAGCCGACAGATAAGCCATTTTTTATACTGTAATCACCGCTCATATCAGCACTAAGTGGAATATCAAGGTAATATTTTTTCGCAAATGCAGACGATTCATCATTGATGAGTTCAATATGTCCATTCATTAGAAAACGACTTGGTGTTGCAAAATCTAACCACACATTAAGATTAGCTTCAGACTCAGCAACCGTTCCTGAGAGATCTTTTTCAATACCTACTGCGGCTTTTCCAAATAATTGAGAGAGGCGTTCAACGGGAAAGCGATTAAGCTGTAAATACCCCTGTGCAAAAAACTGGTCGGGAATAGATGGATCGCCTACCCCCTCCAAAATAAAATTAAATGCTGAATTATCGCCTATAGCCGCCTTAGCATTTAGACGGTGGAAGTGCCCATTATTTTGAATAGAAATGAGGGGGATATCAGTTTTAATTTGACGCTGATTGTATAGGGTAAAAAATATTTGGGAAGACTCTAGTTTGACATCTCCAGCCTTCAAAAATAAAGCACTGGGGCTTCTATAGCGCCAACTACGGTCATCATCGCCTACAGGCGATATGCCACCAATAGACCATCCACCGGCTTCATCTTGAGCAACATGTAAGTCAACGCCTGCAGCTTGAACACTATGCCAAACCGGAGTCCAATGATACAAACTTAAAAGAATATCCAAGCGCATACTGACTGTTTTAATCGCCAACAACGGTTGTCCACTATGAGACTCAACAATTAAACCATCGACCATCACCTGTGGCCTAAGCCCTGTCCATTTTGCAGAAATGCGACCTAAGCTAACACGGGCATTAACTTGTTTACTGGCATAACCTTCTAAGGAAACATTGAAATAGTTAATATAGGGAAGAGACCATTTCGCAAACTGCAGTAATATTGCGAACACAATGATGACTATCGCAGAGGACATCCAGCAGTATTTGATCGGTTTTTTCACTCGTTGAATCATAAGCTAAAATAAACAGTAAGCTAAGGAGCCGCTGAACAAGCCACGGGTAATTTTTCTATGGTTAAGATCACTTACTTAAGCGTTGAAGACTTCGCCAATAGCTATCTATTACCTACAAAGATGTAGGTGATAAGCATGGAGTGGCCGCCTCACCTCCAATCTTCGCCTCAAATAAAATGGACTTACCTTACACGAAGTAAGATGGATCAAGACGCAGCAACAAGTTTTGTTCGCCTCACCGCCTACCTAAACCCAAATTTACGCATAGGTTCACTGAAAAAAACACCCTAGTCAATTATGACAGACACATTTCACACTATAATAATGGGATTATTCCTAAACCTAACTTAACATAAGCTTAATCTGGGAATAAAACCATTAAATCGCGCAAAAATTATTGGATCAACCGAAAATAGATCTGTAAACGACCCATTAATATTACTAAAAATGGCCACAAAAAGCCGCTAAAAACAGCTGCAAGCAAAAATATAGGGCTACTCGCCGAATGCCCCATAAACCCACTAAGCCAATTTGAAAACAGCTGGAAAATACCCACTAAAACGAATACCCATAGTGCTTGATGCCAAAACACATAGTTACGTAGGCGTTGATAAACTAAGTGTAGTACGTAAGCAACCAACAGCATACCGATAGCGTTAAGACCCAGTAATGACAACTCCAAGATATCTTGGAACAAACCCACTAGCAATACTGCCCCTAAACCAAAGTATTGAGGAGCGTACATCGTCCAATAGATGACTAACAAGACAATAAACTCGGGACGACACCATCTAAGATCGGGGCTCATCGGTATCACCATCAATAAGAAAGCGATGATAAAGCTAATGACTATTAAAGTTTTCATTGAGTAATTATAATATTTTGAGCTTGTTCGTTAAACACCAACAACACATGTCGGGTACGATCTAACTGAGCCGCTGGGCGCGCCACTACCGTTGCAAAAGGCTCCCCTGGGTCATACGTAACACTCTCAATTTGAGCCACAGGATAGCCGACGGGAAAGCGGCCCCCTAAACCCGAACTAACCAATATATCACCTTGCTTAATATCCATAGTCGATGACACATAACGCAACCTCAACTGGTATAAATCACCCACACCTTCAGCAACCGTGCGCACATTGTTGCGGGTCACTTGTACAGGGATCGCATGAGTATTATCGGTAATAAGCAAGACTTGCGAGGTGAAATCATTAACCGCGACCACCTGCCCCATCAAACCATAGGCATCAAGCATAGGTTGACCGACATAAATACCATCGCTACTACCTTTATTAAGAATAACTTTATGTACTAGAGGGTCCGGAGAAATACCGATCAGCTCTGCCACTAAAACCCGATCTTGAATAAGATCAGACGAATTCATCAACTGCCGTAAACGTAAATTTTCAGCCTTCAAGGAGGCCATCTGTTGAAGGCGAGACTCTTGAACTCGGATCTGATTATGCATCAGCTTATTCTCGCCTTCCAATGCTTCGCGTGAAGACCAATTAATATCCACCCACTCAGAGAGTTTAGCGGGAATATTAGTCACCCAATAAAAAGGCAGAGAAAGCATATCGAGCTTACCTCGAACAGGGTCAAGCCATGGCGTATAACGCCCAACTAATAAGAGGGAAAGAGCCAACAAGCCCAATATAAGCGCGCGCGAGAAATAGGAAGGGCCTTTAGTAAATAATAGTTTGATAGCCTATCCCCGACAAAAGTAGATTAAACGTCATTAGTCGCTAGCTGCAAGAGTGAAAGAAAAAACAGGGAACACATCGAAGCCGTTCGATAGGTTACTTAGGCAGCAATGCTGGTTTTTATGGGCGAAGACTTTATTCTCAGACACTCAAAAATTACTCCAGTATTTTTGCCGCTACCGCATCCTGCTATCGCTAAGTACCTATTTCCATTATAGTCAAAGCTTCCGTTCCTGCTCACGCCCCTTAGCTAAGGCCGTGTAGGCGATATACCCTCCCTCCATGGAGGGCACCAGGACACGTAGAAAATGCACGGAAAGAGGGGACTGATATTAATATGAGACTGATCGCGTACATTTCTCCTCGGCGCCCCCTTCTGGAGTAAACCCGTATGGGAGTACAAGATTCACCCATAAAGTTAGTCTTCTAGGAAACCCATGACCTTACTATCCATCCAACCCATCGCAATACCACCACCGCGGGCTACACAGGTCAATGGGTCATCGGCAACGATCACGGGCAAACCCGTTTCTTCCGATAATAATTGATCGATATCTCTCAGCAATGCGCCACCACCGGTTAAAACAATACCGCTCTCGGCAATATCTGATGCTAGTTCAGGTGGAGACTGCTCTAAGGCACTTTTAACGGCTTGAACGATACCCGCTAAAGCCTCTTGGAGGGCTTCTAATACTTCGCCGCTGCTCAGTGTAAAGCTACGAGGAACGCCCTCCGCTAGATTACGACCGCGAACATCGATATCTCTCGCTTCGCTGCCGACATAAGCACAACCAATCTCTTGCTTAATACGCTCTGCGGTTGCATCACCAATGACGGTACCGTAATTACGTCGTACATAATTGACGATGGCCTCGTCAAATCGATCACCACCGATACGAACAGAATCGGAGTAAACCACACCGTTTAACGAAAGAACGGCGATTTCAGTCGTGCCACCACCGATATCTACAACCATTGACCCACTGGCTTCGGATACTCTTAGCCCGGCTCCAATTGCCGCTGCTCTAGGCTCTTCTATTAAGCGAACTTCTCGAGCCCCTGCACCTATAGCAGATTCACGAATGGCTCGTTTTTCCACTTCGGTGGACAAACAAGGAACACAAACCAACACCCTAGGACTCGGCTGAAACCAGCTATTCTCATGAACCTTGCGCATAAAATGCTGCAACATCTTTTCAGTCACCTGGAAGTCAGCAATAACACCATCTTTTAGAGGCCGAATGGCGGTAATATTTCCAGGAGTACGTCCGAGCATCCGCTTAGCTTCAACACCGACTGCTTCAACCAATTTTTGGCCATTATGATGACGAATAGCCACTACAGAGGGCTCATTTAAAACAATGCCTTTTTCACGGACATAAATCAGTGTGTTTGCAGTACCAAGATCAATGGATAAATCATTCGAAAATAAGCCACGGAGGCGTTTGGGAATTAACATGGAGTTATTTTTACCTAACAGTATTTTGTTTTATTTGTAGCGTGAATTAACATGGTATTTTAGAGATGATG
>JBLHWO010000064.1:0-16424 GCA_047629215.1 Cellvibrionaceae bacterium
ATTATTGTGAATCACCACAACAACTTCGAATTATTGTGCGCAATCAAGGGGATGGACCTGCCGGGCCGACAACGACACGAGTGGAACATATTAATCAGGACTTTATCGAAGAGCAGCCAACGCCTGCCTTAAACGCAGGTGAGGAAACAGTATTAACTTTTCCTATTCCCAGTGCTTGTGTTAGCGAAACCTGTCCATTCAGAATTACCGTTAATGCCGACCCTGTAGATGCAGTTATCGAATCCAATACTATTAATAATACGGACAATAGTAGTTGTGGTATAGCGAGTTAATGCTAACGGGGGTGAGAATAACTCACCCCCGTTAGCTTGGTGGTTGCTATATAGTTTATAATTTTCCCCGATAGTTCAGGAATAAGAGAAAGCGTTAAAAACTGCTTCAATAATTGATTTCGATGGTGATTTATAGCGGTGTTGAGAAGCCTATAAATGACCGCAAAGTGGGGTGTATTTATGTTTGAATACGCGCAATATTAATGCCCGCTTTCACTTGTAAATAGTTTTTCGATGTTAGCAATATCAAACACCTCGATTTGAGAGTCAGAATCGGAACATCAGATTAACTCGACACTTTTTTATCATAGTGTCGATTCAAGTTTAAATCTGAGACGGTTTAGCCGCTATCTTTTACAATAAAAAACAAGTGGTTTAGGCTTACCTTTCAAGTACCCCTGATGTAGGTAAACACCAAATGAAATTAACTTATCCTGCTGTTGCTGAGTTTCAACCCCCTCTATCAATGCTCGCATACCATGAGCCTCAATTAATTGTTGAATGTGTTTTATCGTTTTACTGTCATGCTCTATTCTTTCGACAAAAGAACGATCAATCTTAACCGTTGTTGCGGGAATATAGTGTAAATAAGCAAGAGAAGAATAGCCTGTACCAAAATCGTCGATGCTAATTTTAATGCCTTTATCTGCTAATTTACGCACAACATGATTTTGATCTTCGATATCAGAAATTAATGCGCTCTCAGTTAACTCTACTGTTAAATCGCTAGGTGTTAGTTGGCTCTCCTCAATAATACTCAACAGGAACTCGGGTAGCTTTGGCACTCGCAGATGTACGGCTGAAATATTAATTGCCATTGTGACGTGCGGATTAATATAGTCGCGTAAGATTAATAGATCAGAAAGTGCTTTTCCCGCGACCCAGCGTTCAATATTATCGATAATGCCAATTTCTTCAGCTACTTGCACAATATCTTCCGCTGGAACCCAGCCCAACTCATCATCGTGCCAACGTAACAAGGCTTCGAATGAAACAATACAGTTCTTACCCTCAGAAAAGTCCCAGATGGGTTGGTAGTAAAGCATAAGCTCTTGATTTTGTTCAGCATAAAATAGTCGCTGCGCGATTAGACTTTTACGCCTAACCGTTCGCTCCATACCTTTTTGATACCTAACCCAGCGACGTTTACCCGATTCTTTTGCTTGATACATAGCCGCATCAGCAAATAAAACTACTTCCGTTATTACATTAATGTCATCAGGATAATGAGCAAGACCAATACTGGCGGACAAAGACATGGGGTAAGAATCATTTTCATGATACATATCGGAAAGAGAGCTGACCATTGAGTCTGCGAATAAGCCTTCGTCAAAAAAATTAATGGCACCATTATCAGCTATAACCACACCGACAATAAATTCATCGCCGCCAAAACGAGAGATAAAAGCTTCTATATTTTCAGGTAAGATAGCGCGCAGTCTATTGGCAACAGATTTTAGGACTTGATCGCCCGTTGCATGACCAAAAGAATCATTAACCAATTTAAAGCCGTCTAAATCTATAAAAAATAAAACTAGTGATTCTTTTTGCTCTTCAATTTTTTCTAACTTGCTATAAAAACCTTTGCGGTTGAGTAAGCCTGTTAGTGGGTCAGAGATCACTTCTTTAGACAGCTCAAGTTCACCTATTTTTCTATTATGTATATCATACTGCTGCAATAGTATTTTATCTTCCTTAGAGTGTCGTTGCGTGTTTACTGCTATAACATAATACCAACGCTCACCTTTTTGACTATTAATTAATAAATCACCCTCGAAACGAGAATATTTTGATAAATCTTCATACATCTTTTGTAAATCAGGCAAGCCTATAATTACATCTGAAATATTTTTGATACTTTTACTGATTTTTTGTAAAAAAGTGGGGTTACCGCTAACAAATCGACCATCGGCTGAATAGGTTGATATAATGGCCGAAGAACCAATTTTACTATTTTGATATAACTCAGGGATAGGTAAAGCTTCTACTAATATTGCCACCCGACCATCATCAAGCGTGAACCCTGAAAAATTACAATAGGCTTGTTTATCGATTTTTTTAGGAGAGAAGTGCCAGTTATGTGAGATAACAAGCCCTTCAATAAAGGCTCGCCTGTATTCAAGCAAGCTCTCTTGAACCGCATCCGAGTTAAACTGCTTAAAATCCTTTGAACATAACTCTTTTAATGAATCACTCTCCCACAACCTTAGCGCAGGGCTATTGGCCCATACGATACGATAGTTATCGATATCATATATCCAAACGGCTATAGTAAGTTGATCGAACTGAACTATATTCATTACCGCGTTTATTATTCAATTTTTAGATTAAAAGCAATGAACTTAATATAGCTCAAAAGCGAAAAAGAACCAGCCCAAATAGTCGAAGCTGAAGAATATGACTACCCTAAAAAACGACGATAAGCCGAGTTATCGGTCTCATCGGAGTATTGATAGTTTAGTTGTCGCAAATGCTCGGTAAATTTATCTGTATCCTCTCTTGGCACTTCGATGCCAGCCAACACATTACCAATAGCGGCTCCCTGATTGCGATAATGGAATAAACTGATGTTCCACTTCGATCCCAGTGTTTCTAGGAAGCGTAACAATGCGCCCGGATATTCAGGGAAATCAAAGCGAAGAAGGCGTTCGTTAGTCTCTATTCCGCGACGTCCGCCCACCATATAACGCAAGTGCAATTTAGCGAGCTCATTATCGGATAAATCAACAAACTGATAACCACCAGCCGTTAATTCTTGCTTAACGTCCTTTAATTCAGCCTCACCATTACGTAAGCCAACCCCAACGAAGATTTCGGCATTCTCGCTGTTTGCACAAAAACGATAGTTAAATTCAGTAATAGGACGACTATGTATAGCCTTGCAAAATATTTTAAAGCTACCCGGCTGTTCAGGAATGGTAACCGCCAATAACGCTTCATTTTTTTGCCCCAAAGCCGTGCGCTCTGCCACATAACGCAGAGTATTAAAATTTAAATTAGCACCCGACAAAATAGCGACCAGTTGCTTACCCGTCTCTCCCGTTTTTTCACACCAGAGTTTTAAACCCGCTAACGATAAAGCACCAGAAGGCTCAGATATAGCGCGCATAGAAACAAAAATATCTTGTATCGCAGCACAAATTGCATCGCTGGAAACAGTGATCACTTCATCACAATATTGCTGTCCTACACGAAAATTTTCTTTACCTATACGCTTTACCGCAACACCGTCAGCAAAGCTGCCGACATAATCCAAATCAACGGGCTCACCTGCTTTCATTGCTGCGGCAAAGCACGCACTATCTTCAGGCTCTACTGCTACGACTTTAATTTTTGGATTAACTGACTTAATGTAAGCTGACATGCCTGCAAATAAACCGCCGCCGCCAACGGGTATAAAAACCACATCACAATTTGGAAGCTGCTCAAGCAACTCTCTTGCTACGGTACCCTGCCCTATAATGACATCGCGATCATCAAATGGTGGAACAAAAACCGCATTTTCTTTTTTAGCCAGATCTAGTGCGTAAGCATTAGCAGCATCAAAATTTTGACCGTGAATAATGACTTGGCCTCCAAAATTTTTAACCGCATCGATTTTAATTTGCGGCGTGGTTGTAGGCATAACGATACGCGATTTATGCCCTAAGTAAGTTGCACTATAGGCTAAGCCTTGCGCATGATTACCTGCCGATGCTGTGACAACATTAGAGTTTTCAGGCAACAACCTTAACTTATTATAGGCTCCACGAAGCTTGAAAGAATAAACGGGTTGTTGGTCTTCTCGCTTTAACCAAATATCATTACGGTACTTTGATTCTAAGGACTTAACTCGATTCACCGCTGTTCTAACGGTTAATGGCGTCATATCAGCCTGTTTAATCGCTGCGGCATAATCGAAGTCGTCTTGGCTATCATTATTAGCGATCCCAGAAGGTTTCAATCTACTTTTGCAGAATGGCAATATTTTTTTTGCGAATGCCTTTAACATAATTGCCTCTTTTAATTAGTTCTGTCGTTATTTGCTGACCTATAAAACTAACATTAGCGTTTATAAAAAACAAAACCCCCGAGCTTCTCAGCGCGGGGGTTGATGAATCTGCTTAGTTAGATGGCTTTTCTAAAGAATCATCTTTACAGATATCACCCCACGACGGCCATAGCCGTCGCGATGATAATGATGGAATGTATTTTCTGCCTAAAATTCATATTCCAATTGTAGTGTCTATAGTATGAACTTACAACGCTCTACCCTGCTTGCTCAGCTGTTTTCTTATCTTTATTATCAATTTTTATCAATGTTAAGACATATATGACAGTATAAACGGTGCTCACAGCGGCACCAGGCAAGATAGTTAATAATATATTCGGGGTTCCTGTTATTGCATTCACTCCCCAGGAGGTCGAATAGAGCAATATGCAGGCTATTGAGCCAGCCCACCATTGACGTCCAGGTAAGGCCTTAAATGATGTGAACAACCACTCAATCATCAAGGCTAACAGCAAAGTAATTGTGAAACTGTACCCTCCTTGTGTGGCTGCTGCTCTGAAGGCAACTGACGGACCAAACTCAGCATTAATCAAAAAGGCCCAGCCACCATAAAACAATAATCCAGCCAATGGGGGGACTAGTATGCGCAAGGCAGCGTTTTGAAGAATACGAGAACCAGCTTTGCTCTTTTTTTTCATTTAAAGTTTCTACTGCGTATTCAATCAGGGCGCTAGGCGCTGAATAGACCATTCATTATCACTATGTTCAGTTTCTCTGCTATAGATGAACCGATCATGTAAACGGTGTTCACCACCTTGCCAAAACTCCAAAGTCTTTGGAACCACCCTATACCCACCCCAAAAATCAGGTAGTGGAATGTCAGTCGGGTATTGGGATTGAATAACGGCATAACGATCAATTAACTGCTGTCGAGTATCAATTGCTTCGCTTTGGGATGAGGCCCAAGCTGCCCACTGACTTTCTTGTGAACGACTGTGAAAATAGGCTTCACTTTCCTCAGCATTTACTTTCTCAACCATGCCTGACACTATTACTTGGCGCTCAAGAAAATGCCACGGAAAATGCAAGCTAACTAGATTATTACGCTCGATATCTCTCGCCTTGGTGCTCTTGTAGTTAGTAAAGAAAGTGAATCCCTCATGATCGGCCTTTTTCAGGAGAACAATACGTTGGTTAGCTTGCTGGTTTTGATCGACCGTTGCTAATACCATCGCCGTCGGGTCAGGGACATCACACGCTAACAATTCATTAAACCAATGCTCAAATTGAAGGATTGGATCAATGTGTAAGTCGTGGCGGCGCAAACCACCTTGCTGATATTGTCTACGAAAATCGTGTAAATTCATATTATCTATAAAAACGTTAAGTGGCCATATTTGAGCAACTAGAATTAAGCGGCTAAAAAATAGGATCACGGATCATAATAAGCATAACAAAGTAGATTATTGTACGCGATACGGACTAGAATTGGTTATGCAAAAAGACGATTCAAATAATAATTTACTCAATGATCCAGAATCGATACCGGTAGTCATTTTAGCGGGAGGTCAAAGCCAGCGACTTCGTTTAAACAATCAATATAAATGGCAACTTCCTTTTGCTGATAACGGGACGCTACTCAACTATATTATCGGCAAAATCAGCAAACAATCTAAGCATGTCCTTATCAATGCTCCTTTTATCAGTTCCGAAAAAGTCGACTCGCCAGGCTACGATAACAATTACAATGATCTAAACACGTACTTTCTGCCTATCATTCACGATATCTTGCCTAATTTTCAAGGGCCGCTTGCCGGACTACTCACTAGCCTAAAGTGGGCTAAAGACCACAATCATCCATGGGTGATGACACTTGCTTGTGATACGCCATTTTTCCCTGATGACTTATTATCTCAGCTATCAAAGCAAGTGCAGACACTCAACAAAAACAATACCACCAGCGATAAGTTGGCGATAACGGTCTCCAGTCAAGATCGCATACACCCTACCTTTGGCCTTTGGTCAACAGAGCTGCTTCCCCTTTTGAACAATCATATACAAATAAACTCAAATGAAAAACGGCTTCGCTCTATTTCTCTCTGGGCTCAAAAACATGCTGCTATTATAAAAATAAAGTCGACTCACAATAAAAGCAATGACTACGACCCCTTCTTTAATATTAATACTCCAGATGAATACCAACAAGCGTTAACAATAATTACAAACGTATAAATTCAATTTAATCAATTTTATGTAAAACACTATGGCAGATTTACAAAATTTAATTCAGTTATTAGCACTAGAAAAAACGAGTGAAAACCAATTTACAGCGAGCGGTCAGGATGTAGGCTCAGGAAGAGTATTTGGTGGTCAGGTACTAGGGCAAGCCATCAGTGCGGCACAAAAAACCGTTGTAGAGCGCACTATTCATTCTGCTCATGCTTACTTTCTGCGCCCTGGAGACTTTACGCAACCGATCACATATTTAGTTGATAAAACACGAGACGGAAACTCTTACTCTGCACGAACCATTACCGCCGCCCAGGAAGGAAAAACGCTCTTTACTATGATGTGTTCGTTTCAAAAGCAAGAAATATCTGAATTTGACTATAGCGAAAGTATAGATACCGTTAGTTTCTATGAGAAATGTAATGTGGGTGTTAATATAGAATCATCTATAAAAGATCCCTCGATAGTAAAAAACATCCAGAGTTCGGTACTGAACAATCAACCTTTTATGATTAAATTTCCCACTGAAAACGAATGCTCCACGGATAAGCTTGAACGCTTTTGCATTAAAACTAACGCAGCCTTGCCCAATAATCCCGACTTGCATCGATCACTTTTAGCCTACTTATCTGACTTTAGAGTACTGGCATCTGGTCTAAGGCCTACGGGCTATCGCTTCCGTCTTGATGAAGTCATGCTAGCGACAATTTGCCATGGAATATGGTTTCATCGAAATTTCAAAATGGATGACTGGTTATTTATTAGTTGTGAACCATTATCAGTCTCTAATGGACGCAGCCTATCTAGAGGCAGTATTTATAATAATGATGGCTTATTAGTCGCCTCTACGGTACAAGAAGGTGTGATTAGAAAAAAACGTTAATAGATCATTTCAACCGCTACAGCAGTGGCCTCGCCTCCACCAATACAAAGACTAGCAATGCCTTTTTTCTTACCTAAACGCTTTAAGGCGTAGAGCAACGTAACAATAATCCTTGCGCCAGAAGCCCCGATAGGGTGCCCTAATGCAGTTGCTCCGCCATGAATATTGGTTTTTTCATGCGCTATACCTAGCTGATCAATAGCCGCTAAAGCTACCATTGCAAATGCTTCATTAATTTCAAACAGGTCCACCTCTTCTATTGTCCAACCGACATTATCGAGCAAAGATCGAACAGCACCGATAGGCGCATGTGTAAAAAGCGCTGGAGCTTGAGCATAACTAACGTGCCCTTTAATAACTGCCATGGGCTTTAGTCCCAGCTCATTTGCCTTGTCTCTGTGCATGATTAACAGAGCCGCTGCCCCGTCTGCAATAGAGCTCGCATTAGCCGCGGTAACCATACCTTGCACACCAAAGGCGGGTTTAAGCAATGGAATCTTTTCTGGCCTGGCGTTAGCCGGTTGTTCATCGACATCAACCACTCTTTCATCGCGTCGATTTTTGACACTAACTGGTGTTATCTCTTCTTTAAAGTACCCTTTCTCTGTAGCCTCCCGTGCACGACGTAGCGACTCTGTTGCGTAATCATCCATTTGTTGTCTAGTGATGCCATCACTCATTGCATTGGTATCGGCAAAACAACCCATTAATGTACCATCGCTAGCATTTTGTAAACCATCATAAAATAGGTGGTCAACTATCTCTCCATGACCTAGACGGAGACCCGCTCTCGCTTTAGGCAAAAAATAAGGCGCTAAGGACATATTTTCCATGCCTCCCGCTATCGCAGAATAAATACTGCCTGCTTTTATTTGATCATACGCTAGCATCACCGATTTCATACCTGACCCACATACCTTACTAACCGTTGTGCAAGCGACTGACTCAGGTAAACCTGCCATTAAAGCAGACTGTCGAGCAGGTGCCTGCCCTAAGCCAGCACTCAAAACATTACCCATTAACACTTCATCTACAGTATTAATATTTGTACGTTCAATAAGCGCATTAATAACGGCAGCACCAAGAGCTGGAGCGGGCAGAGAATCATAGGCACCCTGAAACCCACCTATTGCTGTCCTTACTGCACTCATAATAACAACATCATTACTCATCATTTATTTCTCATCTCTTATTACTCAAATGTACCAGTCGACCCCCAAAATATAAACATTTAATGACTTAGGCTCGTAAATATTCAAACCACATTAACTATTATCTCCCAAATTCCCATCGAATGATCCGGCTTATTGGAGCAGGTATTGCTGGCAGTGAACGAGTTTATCCGCCGTCACTGTAGCGCATTCTTAACCGGGGAGATAATAAGAATAAGAACTGGCTCATCGATAGGTGCATACGTTTAAAAACGTTGACAATGCATTAAAGTTTCTCTGGAAGTAATTGTTGAGTCAATTCCTCGCAGGTGCTCGCAGCGGAGATCAGTGCGTGAATTGAGGAGATTAGGAGTCTTTCATGCGATCACGACACTCTATCCGAGGACTTGGGTATTTTAGCAATTGACATAAAAACCCAAAAACATATGACATATGATTGCTTAACCCTTTGAGAAAAAATACCTTTACCAAATAATTATGGATATTAAATTCAACTATAACGATCCAGAAACAAAATCAACTCATCGAGCGCTATTGGCCAAATTTTCAGCTGTATATCTGTGAGAGTGAGCATTTTTTACCTCGCCATGTCGCGCGAGGATTTGATAAACATCTCAATGTGGCCGGTTCGGAAACCGGTTTCTGCGGGTCCGCGGTGAAGGCTGCCACCTTGAGTGCTTGATGGCTTTTAGCTTAAAATGCTGGGGCTTTTGCCTAAGCTGTGGGCTAGGCGAATGGTAGAAACAGCAGAGCTGCTAGTCGACGACGTCTTAGCGCACAAAGCTATCCGTCAATGGGCTCTCAGTTTTCCGTATCTCCTCTAGTTTTTACTATCCGACGCCTCCCCCCCAGGTCTTGAGCAGCCTACCTGGCATTGTTAACCGAGCGATATCAACATACCTAATCAAAAAGGCCAGTTTTACTAAAGCGTAGGCGCATACAGGCGCAGTTACTCTAAAACAGTATTTTGACTCCGCACTAAACCTCAATGTGCATGCTCATATGCTTTTTATTCCCATAGTTTACCAAGAAAAACCACCGGATAATTGAGCTTTCGCCTTCTCAACGCGGCTACTTCCAGTGATCTTAATACGCTGGTGGCAGCAACTGGCCAGCGTGTAGCAGGCTATTTGGAGCGTCAGGGTTTATTGGCGCGAGATGATTATAGTAGGTTATCTGACGCTAGATTTGCACGACGACGATGCGATGAATCAGCTTCAGGAGCACTCCATCACCTATTGAATTCAGTAGCTCCACAACAGGGCCGCGAGGTCTTCACCCTGCACACGCTCCCATCCTAGGAAGAGGAGGATTATAGATGCCGCTCAAGGATGAAGCTGGCGGGCTAGGTTGCGCGGCGGAAAATGCAGAACGCTAAAAAGCCATGCATCCATTGACTTATGCGAAACAGTTGTACTATTGAGTGTTAATGATAGCGTTTAGATTGCCAGTACCTAGCTTTCATACTCGATTAAGGGCCGATAGGAGGGGTATTAATCCCCCCACACTCGAGTATGTTTTTTGATCAGCCCGCTTATCTTTTGCATTCTCCGAAACTTATGAGCACTCTATGAGCAGTTGCACTTGTTTTGATGGAACCAAATTCATTTTAAATACTTACTATACATAGCACGCAAAAATCAATTTATGTCCTACACTCCTATTATGCCGCTAAATAGAAAATTATTGCACTATATAGCTAAGTGTTGTGGTGGTGATGATGAGTAACACTAAAAAAAGCCTCAAAAGCAACGTTAGGACGGTAAAATATGAGTACGGCAACCAATCAAAAATCAACATTTTCCTTGAAGTTACCGGAGTTGATGCTCACGTTTTGTGGCGGCTCCATAGCAATTTCCATCCTATTTTTCTTGTTAGTGGAATGGTTTGCTTTTAAAACAATAATATCACTTGGCGACACTTTCGTTTTGCTTATTACATTATCTATTCCCTTGATCACTATGTATTTTTTAGGCAAAAGCCTACAAAAATATATGCTGGAATATATCGCAGTAGCGAAAAAATTAGAAGAGGGTGATTTAACCGTTAGCTTTGGCAACAATAGTATTTGTTGGTGTTTCAATACTCAGGCCGATATGCTGACAAGCGCTGTTAGTGCATTAAATTCCCTAGCGAGCACTACTGCACTAAGTAGTGGCCGGGTTGCTTCTGGAGTGCAAGGTATTAAAGGTGTACTGGACTCTTCCAACAAACTGATGTCAAGTAATTCGGAACAGGCTAGTCAAGTGGACTCTGCGGTATCCCAATTAAATTCTAGCGCAGAAGAAATCCAAAAATCCGTTGAGTTCTGTGCTGGCATGAGCAAAAAAGTCAGTGCGGTCAGCCTTGAAAACCATGAACTTTTGCAATCTAGCAATAGCAATATCGCAGAGCTGAAAAGATCTTTAGACAACGCCTTGGAAAGGGTGCGCTCCTTAGATGGTATGACCCACGCTATTGGTAGTTTTAGCGGAGAGATTCAAGCCATTTCCGAACAGACTAACTTACTGGCCTTAAATGCAGCGATTGAAGCGGCACGCGCTGGAGAAGCTGGGCGTGGTTTTGCGGTGGTTGCCGATGAGGTTCGGTCACTTTCGCAACGAACTGCCGAGTCAACCACAAGCATACAAGTAACGATCAATGAAATTCAAGACGCCATGGTCGAAGTCAACAAGGTAGTTAGCAACAGCCATAATGAAGCTAGCCAAGTTGAAGAAATCTCAATCACTATTCTAAATAGTTTTGACAACCTCAATGAGGCAATTGGTAATCTAGACTCGCAAGTTAATGGAATTGCTTCGGCGGCTAACCAGCAAACTAGCATTGCTTCTTTGACGTCTGAAAACGTTGCCTCTATTAACAAAAATACCCAGACATTAGCAAAATCATTAGTAGAAATGGAAAGTAAATCCTACCAACTGTCCCAAGAGTCTGTTAGTTTGCAAAGTACAATAAATAGTTTTTATGTGTAGGTATCTTTCTATATGTCTCATGATGAACAGGGGGATGGAATATAGCTTTTTTAATCAGCTTGCTTGTTTTTTGCACCCTCCGTCTCCAATAAACACTCTATCGATAAAGCACACTGCATGAACTACACCCGCAGGATGATAAGTGACCGTAAAAAAATATAAACGACTTAAAAAAGAACATGGGTAATGCTAGGCAAATTCATGTGCCATTTGTATCTGGCCCGGCTTATTCTATAAGTCCCATAACATGACATTTGATTATAAATAGAAATGTAATATCGCCTCCAACTCGTTTGCCAAAATTAATATACCATTAATGGTCAGCCCTTTTAGTAGAGAT
Organism: Cellvibrionaceae bacterium; assembly: GCA_047629215.1. Lineage (GTDB taxonomy): Bacteria > Pseudomonadota > Gammaproteobacteria > Pseudomonadales > Cellvibrionaceae > CANLBN01. The sequence continues at coordinate 11,881 of JBLHWO010000064.1, forward strand.
AGATCCAACCAAAATATTGCATCAAACATAACTGTACGGCGAAATTTTTTTAACGTATTGTCTATTACCAATTACTAGTATCTTATTAGTAGGTTGAGGCAGATAGGAGCAGTATTAATCCTTCCTATACACTGCCCCCATGACGGCTATACTTTAGAACTCATAGACAGTGATGGTCATGAAGAGCTTGATATCATTCCCGCTCAAATCAAAGTCTTGCCTCACCGTCGTTTAAAATACACCTGCCCGTGCTGCGATCAACATATTGTGACTGACACTTAGCCGAATCAGACGATTGAACAAAACATTGCCAGTGCAGGTTTATTGTCCTTTATTACCATACAAGAATACTGTGATGCGTTACCGCTATACCGTCAAACGGAGATATTTAAACGGATTGGTATTGAATTAAATCTAAACAACCTCGCCAACTAGATGATCAAGATGGGTGAACTCGCTCAGCCCTTGATTGAGCCTTGATTGAGCCTTGATTGAGCATTGTAGAGCCCATCTACAGCAACAAAACGCACTGCATAGGGATGAGCTCATACCTTGACAGTTTGAAAATAGGTAGGTTATGGTTGGATTGGCGTTTACGGCAATACTATCTGAGTGGTGCTATTTATAATGAAGCAACAAAGTACCACAAGTGTCTATATCGATTATGGCATCCGAACTAAATGTCGTTTATTAAAACTAAATTAAGAGATTAGCGAAAGCTGCTTGGAAATGACGAGAGTTAATAGTAATACAATAAGCTGGGTATCTTCGCTTCAGTCACCTATCCCTGCGCCCCGTACTATTGATCGTGCAAGAGATGCGAACCCAATTATGTTATAGTTGAAGCCTTAAGATGAGTCATTAAATGATGGTTCTACTTACAGCTTAACTGCGGAACGACTACATGACTTACCTCTACCAAACAAAACAAAGTCTTATTTGGAGACGATAAGCCCTTCAATTTCCCGCTTAAAACCGAGTGGCTCTCAAGTCTTTAACGTTACTGATGGGTTCAATGATTACTCACATAGCGCTAACTATGAAATATCTGAACCTGAGCTTGTAAAGGTAGCCTCTAAAATACTGACGATAAAGGCAAAATTTATAAAGGCCAAGTAGTTGTGGTCATGATGATCTAGCAGTCATATATCAAGTCGGATTTAATGAGCCTCCGACTGGTGAGGAAAAGGCTTTAAAGGCTAATTTGCGCTATCTTCTTTTCGACGCATTTTTCGAATTATTCCCTAGTAACCTTAGGCAGCACATGAATAGCATGGAATATATGAGCAAAATAAAAAATGTGCTTGAGTTGAGCGATATAAGGTTTTTAAGTCCAGATAAGCTAGCAACTTATAATCAAGGTTGGCATGCAGATTCGGACGGACTCAGTTTAGTAATGAAATTAGGGTTTGAAAAAGAAGGTGTGCTAGGTACTCTCTATTACGTAAGCGATGCACTCAAAGGCTCGACTACGTGTAAAAATAATAATTTAGCCTGATATTGCTTAGCTAAACCCAATTCCATTTGAAACACTCTAGATGAATTATCACTAAAATCCGTTGCATATAGTATAGTCTTTATCACTTCTGACATATTTATATCCTCTCTTATTCGATTTAGTTCATTATAATGTTAATGCTTAGCAATTCTTTGATCTAAATAAAAACTTGATAAAATAGAGTACTTTATAATGAAAATATGATGAAAAATAATCACTTAACTTTTGAAAATGCACTATTACAGTTAAACCGCTATATGGAATAAGCCGAGCAGTTTGGAAACACCAACTCCAACTACTGTTTTCTAGCAACAACCGGCACCAATAACTGCCCAAGCGTTAGAATCATTACTATCCAAAAGATTGACAAATCAGAATTATTTTTTTGGCGAACAAAAACAGCGGGGAAACCAAACAGTTTCAAGAAAACCCATCGATAGGCTTGTGTTTTTATTAGCCGGAGATAAATATTTATGCAACCATTGAGGGAGATATTGTCAATCTAGAAAACACACTATCTGAAAAAAATGGGGAGAAGCGTGATTATCAAGCTCAAATTACCGCATGGGCTATTAATATGATGGATAGCAATAACCACGACAATGTAGCCCCCTACTTAGAGGGCAACGCTGCCGCTCCATAGTCACGCTCATCACTTGCTTCCGTGCAGCCAGCAAGGCATACCCCCCAAGTCACGTATAAAACGCATAAATAGAGTGCGTTTATCTGTGATTTCGTCACGCTAATAATCAACCAACCTCGGACAAGTGGATAGTATTTCTATGTTTTTTGGCCGAATACAGGGCTATATCAGTGTCTTTATACATAATTTTCTTAAAGTCAGTTTGATGGTCAGGTACCAACGTAATAATACCAGCACTGATAGTCACCCGCTTGTCATCAGATAGCTTCATATCTAAATCATATACATTTTGTTTTATTGCATCTGTTATTTTAAACGAGTGGTCTTTTGCTGTGCCTGCGAGTACAAGTACGAATTCATCACCCCCAATTCGGGCAACAATATCACCCGGTCTGCGTGCATGATGTTGAATAATTTTTGCTATATTGACTAAGCACTCATCTCCTGCCTGATGGCCACAATAATCATTGTAAATTTTAAAGTGATCTATATCGATCATAACAATACTGATCTCTGTTTGATGACGTAAAGCACGGGCAAATTCTTCCGAAGCAAACAGATCCAAACCACGTCGGTTATATAACCCTGTTAATGGATCTTCTAGTGATAACTTTTCAGCTTTTTGCTCAAGGAGTTTATTACGAGTAATATTTTGATGGGAAATAACAAATCGATTAGGCATGTCTTTTAGGGGTACGGCTCTTAATACATACCAGCGATTTTCTTCACAGGCATTACAGGGATATTCATACATAAAAAAAGAAACATGGCTTCCAATCAACGCTTGTAAGCCCTTTTCAACATTGATGGAGTTTTGGTCGCCCTCCTCAGCGGCTACATGACAAACAGACAAATAGTTAAGTTGTAACCAATTCGTATTAGCATCACCTCCATTTTCTGTGGCAAACTCTCTCCATGCATGATTGACATATTGAATCACTCCTTTCTCATCAATAACGACAACGTGTGTATCAAGCGAATCTAAAATAGCTTCTGGCGTTTTATTTACGATATTTACTACCTCCTGTAGCGACCATTTTAAAGATTTTATTGCGCCGCATCAGCAACTGCTCCTATCAACCAACTTGCGGGCATATCTTTTAATTAATTTAACCATTTCTAATGTACTGAGTTACAAACTGAGTTGCTAAGACTTAATTAGGATAAAGGTGTAAAAAAAAAGAAAGAAAAGTTATAAAGAGTAGCCAAAAGGGGCATTAGTCGCCCCTACTAGTGCAGAGACCACTAAGGGATGTGAGGGAGGGCAACTTCCACACACGAAAATTGAGAGCAAGCCCTCACAAAACACTGGGAGGCTGTCCGAGAATAGCGGCCGTCGCGAGTGAGCACTATTTTAAGTCTATTATCTCGATGATTTGAGGATCACAATGACTATAATAACCGAAAGTCGGTGGTGACAATAGCGCTTCCGCAGTAGGTCAGCCTTCCCTCGGACAGCCTCCCAGGCAGATTGAAGCTGTATCTTGCCTTCAATGGTTCTTACTGGATACGCTTTCACTGTATGCTCAGTATCTTCCAAGCAGTTACCCGAACCGAGACTAAAATGCTTCTGGTAAAAAGGCGAAGCCTCTACAATCTGTTAATTCACTGGGGGCAGAGTAAATTTTTCTTACTATCGTTGTAATGCTCAGTGTTCTTTTGTGGAAAATTTACACTGGCCCCAGTGAATTTTTATATTTCTCCTATTAGCACCTGTCCGTTGGCTGTAAACTCAGCTTATGCTTAAAGATCAATTTGGCCGTACCATTAATTACCTTCGTCTCTCGGTAACTGACCGCTGTGATTTTCGTTGTGTGTACTGTATGGCTGAAGAAATGGAGTTTCTGCCAAGAGAAGATTTACTGACACTCGAAGAAATGACCCGTATTGCGCAAGCCTTTGTAGAGCTCGGTATAACAAAGATAAGACTAACTGGCGGCGAGCCTCTAATAAGACGTAATGTATCTCAGTTATTACGTAATTTAGGGCACATTAATCAACTAGAAGAGCTGATGTTAACCACAAATGGCTCACAACTTGCCCGCTATACCCCCGACTTACTTAAGGCAGGCGTTAAAAGGATTAACGTTAGTTTGGACAGCCTACAAGCTGAACGTTTTCACTCATTAACTCGTACCGGGAATATCGATATCGTTTTAAACGGCATTGAGACTGCTTTATCAGCGGGTATTAAAATAAAGTTAAACAGCGTTATCTTAAAAAATCGAAATGGCGATGAAATATTGGATTTAATCGATTTCGTGTTAGATAAGCAGCTAGATATTTCTTTTATTGAAGAGATGCCGCTTGGACATATTAGTGAGCATCAAAGAAAAGAAGAATTTGTGAGTAGTGCTGAATTACGTGAAATAATAGAACAAAAACATCCATTAACGAAACAAA
>JBLHWO010000065.1:0-16385 GCA_047629215.1 Cellvibrionaceae bacterium
ATTCGCATTATGAATAAACGCTAGAGGCCAATTTGGACAAGCAATTACTTAAGCAATTCGACATTGTAAAGAACAGCACTTTGCTTGAACTGTTCAAGCACGACACTCAAAGAGCGCAAAAATTTTGTGTAAAAACCGATGAAATCACCCTAGACTACTCCAAAAATCACATAAGCGATGAAACCTTAAGAGCCTTATGCCATTTTGCTAAGGAAAAAAATTTACCCGCCGCCATCAAGTCATTATTCAATGGCTGCAAAGTTAACAATACTGAGAAACGACCTGCATTACATACCGCGCTAAGAGCTCCACCCAATCGTTCAGAAACCAGCCAATTAGTTCAAGACGCATTAAATAAAATGTCTGCTTTTATAAAAAGTATTCACCAAGGACAATGGCAGGGCTTTAGCGGTAAAGTCGTCAACAATATCGTCAACATTGGGATTGGCGGCTCCGACCTTGGCCCACGCATGGTGACGCAAGCACTTTCCGCCTATCATCTACCACAAATCAAGGTTCACTTTGTCGCCAATATAGATGGTGCCGACCTCGAGGATACCCTCGCCCAACTCGACCCAGCAACAACTCTTTTTATCGTCGCATCTAAATCATTTATTACATTAGAAACACTGAACAATTCACTCAGTGCGCGCCAATGGATACTGGATGCGGGCTGCCTTGAGCATAATCTACACAAACACTTTATTGCCATCAGCTCTAACATTAAGGCTGCCAGCGAATTCGGCATTGCAGAAGATAATATTTTTCCCCTGTGGGACTGGGTGGGGGGTCGTTACTCGCTGTGGTCGACGATAGGAATGCCGATCGCACTCGCCATAGGGATGAAATCGTTTAGATCATTTTTGGACGGCGCGCACCAAATGGATATGCATTTTGCTGAAAGCTCGTTAAAAAACAATATGCCTGTCATCGCTGCCTTGTTAAGTTATTGGTATAGCCATTTTTGGGGCACTACATCTCATGCGGTATTACCTTACGCCCAGCGTCTAAGTCGCCTACCAGCCTATTTACAACAATTAGATATGGAAAGCCTCGGTAAAAGCGTCAGTAAAAACGGAATTTCGGTAAACACCCCTACCGGTGGTGTTATCTGGGGAACAGAAGGCAGCAATGGCCAACACAGTTTCCATCAGCTGCTACACCAAGGCACACACCTTATTCCAGTTGATTTTATTGCTGTAAAACAGTCAATGAGCCGTTATGAGAATCAACACCAATACCTATTGGCATGCTGCATAAGCCAAGCCCAAGCCCTATTACAAGGCAAATCATTGCCCCAAGCAGAAAAGGAGCTAAAAGAGCAGGGGCTACCAGATGATGAAATTAAAGCATTGGCACCTCACAAAGTGGTAGCCGGAAATAAGCCAAGCAACATGTTACTCATGGAAGAATTATCTCCTCGTAACCTGGGAGCACTGATAGCTTTCTACGAGCACAAAGTTTATACATCGAGTGTTTTGATGGGCATTAATGCCTTTGATCAATGGGGAGTTGAGCTGGGCAAACAGTTAGGCAAACCCGTGTACGACGCACTGACAACGGGGCAGATCAATCATAGCTGGGATGCCTCAACACGCGAGACAATCGAACGATTAAAGTAAAAGGCTTCCATAAGAATGAGCCAATATAGGAACGAGCAGTGGTTAACAATACAAAAATCACGTTGTAAACTTTTCGCTCACAATAGCCCAAGGATTATCCAACACCAAGCGGTAGGCCTCATTTTCACCGATAATTTCAGCGGCTGCATCTCTTCCCATACGCAGATCAGGCGGACGATTTTTGATGTTATGTGCGTCTGAAGCCAATACAGTCACTACGCCTTTTTCGAGCAACTGTATAGCACACTTTTTGGACGACTTGCCCCATTGTCCAGACACAGAGCTCGCTGTTACTTGGAACAAACAACCTAGCTCAATTAAAGGATCCAACTTACTCAGTTTACGGTGCACGTCTTTATTGCGTTCTGGATGCGCAACCATTGGCAAAATATTTCTTTCCAATAACCAACTAACCATACGCTCTATACCCATAGGTACGTGACTATGCGGCATTTCTAACAGCATCACCTTTTTACCACCCCAACGGCCCAAAAAGGGAATCTGCCGATGATTAATTTGATCCATTATCTCGACACCAATACGAACTTCAGCGGCAACTTCCAATTGTAGAGGAATATTATTTTCGATTAGCGCGCACTTAAAATCAAAACCTATGGTTTTTATAATAGACGCATTATTTTCCCAACGTCCTGCGTGAATATGAGGCGTCGTAACCGTGTGAGTAATTCCGTTGGCCACAGCCAAGCGCGCCAATTGAAGCGACTCTTCAATCGTACTCGGGCCGTCATCTATACCCGGTAAAAAGTGGCAATGGATATCAATCAATTATTTCTCTCAGATACTTTTTGTTAAACGCCTTGTGTTAAACGCCTTGTGTTAAATGTTTGGCGTAAATACTTTCGATTAATTTCAACTACAATACGTTGTATAGCAATGAATACAACTTTACTGTGTAATTTAAATATAAGCTCAATTAGGCTTGTCATCTCGACACACTTGGCGTTCAAATAATATACGCGCTGCCCTGAGTATAGCTTGAATTGGTCCCATTTTTCGACATTTCAAGCTAGTTTGGCTATGTTTCACAACTGATCAATGAGCAGCTCGCTCTCGGACCAGTCTTTTAGCCTATAAAATAGCGGCTGATCAATTCCAGTGGTAGCAGCTGAAACAACATAATTTTCAAACAAACGACTATTTAATGTTAGCTCATGCCCAGAGTGGTGAACAACACTATTCCCGGCCATGCCGCTACACTCAAGACTCTTAAAACCGATAGATAACCCCAGCCCCAAAGCCTTGCTAATGGCTTCTTTTTGAGTCCAATAAAGCATTAGCCGCTCAGAAGGGTCAGCACTTTGCCTCACCTCGACTAACTGCCCTGAAGTCAACGAGTAACTGGCGACAGCATCACTAACGTCTCTGTTGGCTATTTCCACATCAACTCCAATATCGGCAACTGAGGAGACTCCACATAAGACCCAATCGCCACTATGAGAAAGATTAAACCCAATGTTACCAGAGCAATCACAACCAGGCTTGCCCTTTTCAGCAACATTAAACGAAAGTAAGAAAGGCTCGACATTTAGTATTTTTGACAAGGTTAAACGCTTTAAACCATGTGCCAAGAGATAACGCTGTTGATCCTCCTGCTGTCTAAAACGGCGAGCACGACTTAACTCTTCATCCGATAAAAAGCGCTCTATCAACACTTGTAACTGGATCTGCATAAGGCTAATAGGCGCGGCAATAACCCAATTAGCAGGTAACTGCCATAAATGATTAGCATTTGTTTGCATTAACTTCTCATATGTAATATTTTTGCACTAATATAAACAATTTTATCATGTGGCTCGAATAGAGTTTGGGATAAAAAAAACAATTATCAGGTTACAATTTTACTTTTACATTGGTTTATTACCTTATTGTGGAGTATTTGGCTAGGAGACTGACATTTTTCATTTTAAACTTTCCACTTAAAAACCATGTAAAACTGACCTGAAAACTCCACAATCGAATAAACCACTATGCCACACGTTTCTAATATTGTATTAACCTTTAGCTGTAATGATAAACTCGGCATCGTTGCTGCTGTTGCCAACCTGTTTGCTTTACAGGGCTTTAATATTCGAGAATCATCACAGTTCGAAGATACTTATACAAAACGTTTTTTTATGCGGACAGTATTAGAATCTTGCGAGGGCAGCAAATCGATCGGTTCAATTAAAACGAGCTTCCAACCTTTGGCTGATCGTTACGAAATGACGTGGGGCATATACAACAAAGATGAAAGACCTAAAGTGATTATCGCCGTTTCACAATGGGGACACTGCTTAAGCCATTTATTAAATAGCTGGAAACGCGGTTCACTGCCAATCGACATTGTGGCGGTTTTATCTAACCACAACGTTATGCGCTCGCTATGCGAATGGTATGAAATTCCTTTTCACTACCTCCCTCTTGACCCAAACAATAAAGCCCGTCAGGAACAACAAATTCTTAAATTAATTAAATCACATAAGGTTGACTTGCTCGTACTGGCTCGTTACATGCAAATATTATCTAACGATCTTTGTCAACAGCTCAATGGCCGTGCAATCAACATCCACCATTCATTTTTACCCGGCTTTAAAGGCGCCAAACCTTATCACCAAGCTTACGAACGCGGAGTTAAATTAATTGGCGCTACCGCGCACTACGTAACTCCCGACCTCGACGAAGGACCCATTATTGAACAATCGGTAGAGCGCGTTAGCCATGCTAACACTCCAGATGAGCTCGTCGATATAGGGCAAGATATAGAAGCCGTTGTACTTCATCGAGCGGTGCGCTGGCATGCAGAGCACAAGGTATTACTCAATGGCAGCAAAACGGTGGTATTCGATAGATAATTTAGCTTCTAGCAATTAGGTAAAGCGATAGAAAAGTTCAATTTTTGCGGAACTTTTTTTGCTTTACGTTTCCAATACTTGCGGCTCTATGGTTTATGTGGCCGCGCTAAATATTCTCTACTTTGCATTTCAAGTAAACGGCTTTGTGTACGCTTGAATTCAAACACTAAACGCGTACCACTATACAACTCATTAATAGGCTTTTCTGCTGATACAATTAGCTTAACGCTGCGATCATAAAATTCATCGACCAAATTAATAAAGCGCCGTGCCTGATCTTCTTTTGCCTCGGTTAACTCAGGAATATCTGACAGTAAGACTTCATGATACTCCATCGCAATATCAATATAATCATTTTGTGAACGCGGCCCATCACAAAGCGCCTTAAAATCAAACCAAGCTACATCTTCCGCATGACAACGGGTTTTAATCCCGCGCCCACCAATATCCAATACAAGATCTTCAACTACTTCATTAATGTCGGGAACCAAGCTTTCAAAACTGGCCTTTAAACTAATATCAGCCTCTTCATCCAAAGGGTAATGATATAGCTCGGCCTGCTCTAACAAACGTAAACGGTAATCGGTTCCGCCATCGACATTAATCACCTCAGTGTGCTCGTTAACTAAGGCTATAGCCGGTAAAAAGCGGGCCCGCTGCAGGCCGTCTTTATACAGCCCATCGGGAACGATATTCGAAGTGGCCACTAAAGACACTCCGTTTTTAAACAAACCTTCCAATAGACCGGCTAAGATCATGGCGTCGGTAATATCCGAGACAAAGAATTCATCAAAGCAAATTATACGGGCTTCATCTGCTAGGCGTTTAGCGACAATCTCAAGCGGATTTTTTTGCTGCTCTAAGGTTTTAAGCTCTTCATGAACCCGCCTCATAAATCGGTGAAAATGGACTCGCATTTTCCTATCAAAGGGCAAACCCTCATAAAAAATATCCATCAAATAGGTTTTACCCCGACCGACACCGCCCCAAAAATAGAGACCCCTATCCGGTTTTTTACTGCTTAGGCCGAAAAAGTGTAGTAGCTTCGCGGTGCTTTTTTGCTCTTTTTCATCGGCTGCAATCAAGCGATGATATAGCGACTCAAGCCCCTCGACCGCTTGCTGTTGAGCGGCATCTTTAGTAAAACCGGATTGCTGAAGGTCCTGCTGATAGCGTTGCAGAGGTGTTTGGCTCATGGTGAACATCCAAAATACTTCTAATCGCAGCATCGTAGACAGTCGCCTCGTTTTTGACAAGCGTTGATTACATTAGCGCTTATCCTTCGACTAGCGGTATACTTGTTAACATTTCTATTATTCTTCTTGATCTGGAGCTTTCTTGTGTTCACTCTTTCTACACTTATTGGCGTAGCGCTTATTACTTTAATTGCTGGGTCCATACTCGGTGCTGTGCTAACCCGCGCATTATCCCCTCAACAACAAAAAACTCGCTCGCTTGAAACCGAACTTCAGGATTCTGAGCAAAAACTAACGGAATACCAACAAGAAGTGACCGAGCATTTTGCTCAAACAGCTCAATTGGTCAACACACTGACCCAGAGCTACCGAGACGTACATGAACATTTATCGAGCGATGCACTCAAACTTGCCAATGTCGATATTAGCCGTCAACTACTTAAAAGCGCTGCCAGCGAAGAAGATGGCCTCTTGGGAGAGTCAAGTATTCGCGAAGAAGGTGACTTTCAGCCGCCTAAGGACTGGGCACCCAAAACACCCGGCAAAGAAGGCACGCTTAGTGAAAAATTTGGTTTAAGTGATGGTGATTATAAGAAACCAGAGAGTAGCGCTCAGCTGCCTAAGGGGCCTCTGCTTAAGCCATGAATTGCTTTTTGATGGCTACTGCCTTACTTATGTCCATATAGACAATTCGCGTGAGCAGGGAGCAGAAGCTATTGCCTACACGGATGTAGGGTAAGATAAAAACGCAGGAGCAGTTTTGTTTATCTCATCAAAAATCCAACTTAAGTTTAATTAGAAACTCCCTAACTCACCTTAAGATAACCTATACCTAAATAGACAGCCATGCGCTTTATCACTAGCTATTTTTTATTACCGACTATTTTTGGTCTCGTTGTCGGGCTGGGTATTGTTTTATCCAAACCTGAATTACGTTACGCAATGGGAAAAAAAGCAGTCACTTTTTTTCTTCCTAAAGATTTTCGACCGGCGTCTTATGCTGTTGCCGTTAGCAAAGCGGCTCCAGCCGTCGTTAACATATCGACACGTAAGCGAGTAAACCAGCCACGTAATCCGCTATTTGACGATCCATTATTCAGACATTTTTTCAATAGCGCCGACATTCCTAAACAACAAAAAATGTCTTCTGCTCTGGGCTCTGGGGTCATCATAAATCAACAAGGCTACCTGCTAACGAATTATCATGTAATTACCGACGCAGAAGAAGTGTTTGTGACGCTCTATGATGGGCGTAATTTAAAAGCGGCTATTGTTGGAGCAGACAAGGAAACTGATTTAGCCGTACTTAAAATCCCTCCGAACAATATCAACACCATTACGCTAGGGGAACCACAACAAGCACTTATTGGCGATGTTGTATTGGCTATTGGCAACCCCTTTAATATTGGCCAAACCGTTACACAAGGGATTATTTCTGCTACTGGTCGTCACGGTTTGGGACTCAATGTTTATGAAAACTTTATTCAAACTGATGCTGCTATTAACCCCGGAAATTCGGGCGGAGCACTGATCGATACAGATGGCAATCTATTAGGAATCAATACAGCCATACTCAATAGAAATAATGATGGCACGTCTATCGGTATTGGTTTTGCCATTCCTGCCGATGTTGCCGTTAACATAATGAATGACATCATTACCAATGGTGAAGCGATTCGTGGCTGGCTGGGGATAGAGGCGAGGACACTAAACCCCGACATTATCCGAAGTTATAATTTGGGCAAGACCAATGGCATACTAATCACTAGCATGCATCCAAACGGCCCCGCTGATAAAGCAGGCTTACAAAAAGGCGATATCCTAACCCGCATCAACGATAAGCCTGTTGGTAATGGCCGAGAGGGTATGAATTTAATTGCTGAAGTGCGACCAAATGATAAAGTACAAATAACCGCACTACGTAATGGAGAAAGACTACTGCTAACCGCAATCGCGGCTAAGCGGCCTAAAGAATTATAAGCCTGTCACAAAAATGATGTTAATTTTTCTTGTTTTTTAAAATGTAAATCAGAAAAAGGGAACATTGCTGCTTTGGGCTAACAGGAAAAGACTATTTATTGACTACCCTCACATATCAATTAAGGTAATGATCAACTTTTTAGACGCTTAGGGAATGATAAAAAAGGGAATTAAGAAAAGTAAGTTAAGGAGAAGTAGATGTCCATACGGATCGTAATCAGCGCCCCCTCCCTTCCTCCAATAAACTGAATACTACTATTCGGATAATACTCTAATGGGTGTCATTCCTACAATAATTTGCCGATAAACAGAAACAAAAATTAAACAACCCATTAAATTTTACTAGGCGTTATATATGAAAAAGTACTTTCACTCACAACTGGGCTGCTAATACTGGCGGTAACTGTAACTACCCAGGCTGAAACCCTAAAAGCAGCGCCAACTGAGCCACTTACTGTAGAAGAGCAAGTCGAACAAAACACCAGCAACATCGAAACCAATTCTCAAGACATCATCACCAATCTTTTTGTTAATTACGATAACACCCTCTTAATTAACAAAAATACTGCTGACATATCCGAGCTAAACACAACGGTAAGCACTATCGATTATAGAGACTACTTAACTGACAGTTCTATTTCTCAGCAAACATTCTCGCTCACAGCACCGACACCTTCACTTGCGTGCTTACCTACTCTTGCTGTGTTCGACTACACAAGAGAGGCCAATACAACTACTGTACGCAGAACATATAAAAATGACTCAGAAAATTGCTCGATTACAGAAAGAGTTTATGGCAGCGACGGCAACTATAGCTTGTATTTAAGCTATACCTTGCTTGATCGACTTAATCCCAGCAATGCAATCTTTACCGATAACTTTGGCGATGGCGTTAAGCTATATAGTTCAATAGATAAAGTAGGGTAACCCATTATCGATACAGTGCCATTCACAAAGCAGTTTAACTATGGTCAACCCGATGAAACTTACTACCTAAACAGAATGGCAACTATTTCCAGATTAGAAAGCGTAACCGTACCCTACAACGGTGGCACAACTTATGAGAACTGTCGTGTTAGCGTATTTTTCTGGTCACAGTCTAATTATTCTAATCCTCCAAGACCCACTCATGTTTGGACATGCCCTGGCGTTGGTGTCGTTAAACGAACAGCAGGAAGCTTTGGAATTTTAGAATTAACTGACATGGTCGTTAATTAAGAATTAATGGTTAAGTCCAAGTTCACGCTTGGGCTTAAGGTATTGCTCTCTTTACTAAAGATATATTCAAACTAGCTACAAAACGGAAATTTTATGAAATCTTATTTTCTAAAAACACTATTAATATCGTGTTGCGCAGCCTCACTTGCCGCTTGTGGCGGTGGCGGTGGCGGTGGCGGTGGCAATGATGATGTCACAGTTAGTACCAACGCAGGAAATGGTGGAGCCATCGCTCCTTCTCGCACCACTGTACAACAGGGCAGCAACACCAGTTTTACCGTAACAACCGACACGGGTTTTGATATCGATTCGATAACAGGCTGTAGTGGTTCGCTTAGCGGTGATACCTACACTACTGGAAATGTCACTTCAGATTGCACAGTAACAATTACTTTTATTACAGCCGCACCTACAGTCGCAGTCTGGGATAGCCCAGAAAGCACGTGGGATAATATCGTTTGGCAATAATTTAAAAAATTAAATAGATAGATTTATTAGGAATGACTTTATGAAAAAGCAATTATTTTTATTTTCAGCACTGACACTAGCTTCATCCTTGGGTTTTGCACAAGGTGTTCCACATACATTTTCATCAGGCCAACCCGCCAGAGCAGCAGAGGTAAATGAAAACTTTCAATCTGTGATTGATTTAATTGACGCTAATATTTTAGGTATTGCGAATAACACAACAGCTCTTCAGGCTAATACTGCCACAATCTCTGACAATACTGAAGATATCGTCAACAATGAAAATACTATAATAGGGCTAGATACTCGTATAGGCCTTTTGGAAGTGGATAGCGGGTTAGTAAACGCTACAACTGTTGCTGTTGATTGTAGCTCTGACACCATTACCAATGCATTAAATTCTGCACCCGCACTGGGATCTTTGGTGATTAATGTAAGCGGTGCTTGTACTGAAACCGTTGTCATCACTCGATCTAATACTTCATTGATTGGTGTTGGTTCTGCCAGCATTGCTTATGATATACCAGTAACTAGCGATGCTATTTTTGGCAATTTACAAAACACAATCAGTATCATTGGTGCGCAAAATGTTGTGGTTGATAACTTAACAATCTCAGGGGCAACTGCTGTGCCTTCAGCTGATTCCAGTGTGGTATCAGGAGTTGCAATATTGGCAGGCTCCGCAGCGCATATTAAAAACTCTACTATTTCTGGAAGTTATGATGGAGTAACTGTTTCAGCAGCGTCAGCCAGGCTGACGGGTAATACCATAGAGTCCAATGTGCGCACTGGCTTATTAGTGGCTAATACTGGCGCGGCTGACCTTCTGGGAGGCAATAGTATTTCACAACTAACCAACGCCACTCCAGATGGTAGAGCTTATGGCATTGGCATTTATCGCAGCTCCTTAGTTAGAACGCTTGGTACCAATACTATTACTACTGCAAACATCCCATTCTTATCTGCACTTAGCGTTTATTACAACAGTACTTTCCGCTCATATTATGGACTACTCACTATCGATGGGAATTCCAATTTAGGAGACCATAGCCAAGTTGAATTCAGAGATATTAATTACACTGGAAATATCTCAGTTAACACTTTTGGAATTTTGAGACTTACGAATAGAGTTGGCCAAACTGAAAGCGGCATTACTTTTACAGGTAATATTAATGCAGGTCTATATTCACTGGTCTCTTCAACCACTGGTACAACCATTGATGGCAATATCGGTTGCACTGGTGGAAGTGCATTTATATCTGGCACCGTAACTGGTGTAACAACAGGCTGTTAGCGAAATACTCCAACCACTATTAGGAATGCCATTAACACCTCGACTAGCCGAGGTGTTAATTTATCGAAATCTCTCTAGCGACCTTTTTCAGACAAGATATTTTTTGGCATGGCACTGTTCATTAAGAAAGTGCATCGTTTACTTAATTTAATAAAATGGTTTATGTCGCGAGTTCTTTACGTTCTTAATTTAGCCAACATGGAAAACAAGCAAACCATGTGCATAAATTCTTTACTTAACGGAGATTTAATGAAAACTGACTTTTTAAAACTATTATTAGCAACTTGCTGCGCCACAACACTTGCCGCTTGCGGTGGAGGTGGCGGCAAATGAAAGCAACAGCAGTGATTCAAGAAAAGTGGTTTATTATAGTGTTGACGGGCAAACTGGTGGCAGCCTAAGCGGCACACCATTCGAGTCAAGCTCAGCTATCCGTGACTTATTTTTCTAGATAAAGAATAGAGATAATATACACACCAAAGCCCGAGCAAATGCTTGGGCTTTTTTATTTAACTTATTTTTTAGTCATTCGATATTCTGCCGACATCGCATGCGCCTCTAGCGATTCCCCTCTTGCTAAAACCGAAGCCACTTGCCCTAATTTATCTGCGCCTTCTGGCGAGCAATTAATGATAGAACTGCGCTTTTGAAAATCGTAAACGCCGAGGGGAGAAGAAAACCGTGCCGTACCCGAGGTCGGCAAAACGTGATTAGGTCCGGCGCAATAATCACCTAGCGCTTCTGAGGTATAACGGCCCATAAAAATCGCGCCGGCATGACGAATATCATCGAGATAACTTTCAGGGTCGGCAACCGACAGTTCTAAATGTTCGGGTGCTATACGATTGATCAAATCAATCACTTCTTGCTTATCTTTTGCGTGAATTAAGGCACCGCGGTTATTTAATGATTGACGAATAATGTTTGCACGGGACATTTCAGGCAGCAATTTTTTAATACTGTTTTCAACTTGTTCTAAAAACTGATTATCCGTACTGATTAAAATAGACTGCGCTTGTTCGTCGTGCTCCGCTTGTGAAAATAAATCCATCGCGATCCAATCGGGGTTGGTTTCACCATCGCACACGACTAAAATTTCTGACGGTCCGGCAATCATATCGATAGCCACTTGACCAAACACGGCGCGTTTTGCGGTTGCGACATAAATATTGCCAGGGCCCACTATTTTATCGACTTTCTTAATGGTCTCCGTACCATACGCTAATGCAGCGACGGCTTGTGCGCCACCTACTGTGATTATTTCATCCACGCCGGCTATAGCGGCTGCCGCTAATACCATGGCGTTAAGGTGGCCATCGGGAGCAGGTACAACCATCACCACTTCTGGAACCCCGGCTACTTTTGCAGGAATAGCATTCATCAATACCGAGGAAGGGTAAGATGCCTTGCCTCCCGGCACATATAAACCAACACGGTCCATTGCTGTGATTTTTTGGCCTAATACGGTGCCATCATCCTCGGTGAATTGCCAAGAACCTTGCTGTTGTTTTTCGTGGTAAAACCTAACGCGTTCCGCAGCCGTTTCTAGGGCTTGCTTTTGATCAGTAGGAATAGACTGCAAGGCTTGCTGTAGCTCATCGTTTGAAACCATCACCTGTTCAATCGATGTTACATTGCGACGATCAAAACGGTTGGTAAATGCTATCAGCGCGGCATTACCCTTGGAGCGCATACTCTGAATAATATCGTCAACAGTTTGGGCCACTTGTGGGTCGGATACAGACTCCCACGAAAGCAACTCGTCTAAGGCTTTAGAGAAAGTAGAATCTACAGTAGTGAGGCGACGAATGGTCATATAAAATCATCTTCCGTGCAAAGATCTCTTGAAGTTTATTTTAAAAAACAAAGAGAATTAGGCTTTTACGTTAACAGCGTCTGCAATAGCGTCTATCACTGGCTGCATTATTTTATGCTTCATTTTCATAGATGCTTTATTGGCAATTAAACGCGAGCTAATATCGGCAATATCGATGCGCGCTTCTAGCCCATTGGCACGCAGAGTATTACCCGTATCGACAATATCAATAATCTCATCGGCTAAGCCCATAATCGGTGCTAATTCCATAGCGCCGTATAATTTAATAATATCAGCTTGCTTACCTTGCTCTGCATAAAAGCGTTGCGCAATATTGACGTACTTGGTCGCCACTTTAATGCGGCCTACTTTTTCTGGTCGGCCCTTGATTCCGGCCGTCATCAATTTGCACCGAGCAATACCTAAATCAACTAGCGAGTAAAGACCATCACCCCCATGCTCCATCAAGGTATCTTTTCCAGAAACGCCCATATCTGCCGCACCAAACTGTACGTAGGTCGGGACATCGATGCCACGCAAGATTAACAGGCGTACATAGGCTTGGTTGGTCTCAAACGCCAGCTTACGACTTTTACTGATATCGTCCAAAGGCTCTATTCCCGCAGCGGCTAATAGCGGTAATGTTTCTTCAAGTATGCGGCCTTTAGTCAGCGCAATGGTAAGTTGAGACATAATATTTTTTAAACCTTAATGAGTTAGCCCTGAAAAAGCCTTCCTTGACCTGCACAACGGCCAGAAAATATGTTTGACTTACTTAACCTGGAACACGTCGAATATTCGCGCCCAGTTGTTGCATTTTTTCTTCGATACATTCATAGCCGCGATCAATATGATAGATGCGATCAACAACGGTTTCGCCATCTGCCACTAAGGCTGCTATAACAAGGCTAGCGGAAGCGCGCAGGTCAGTGGCCATAACCGGCGCTGCTTTTAAGCGCTCTACGCCGGTAATAATGGCCGTATTACCTTCTAACTTAATTTGTGCTCCCATACGATTTAATTCGTGTACTTGAATCAGTCGGTTCTCAAAAATAGTTTCAACAACCGTTCCTACCCCTTCCGCTACCGCATTCATTGCTGTGAACTGTGCTTGCATGTCAGTAGGGAACGCAGGGTAAGGGGCCGTTTTTAAACTGACGGCCTTAGGACGCTTACCTTTCATATCTAACTCAATCCAGTCATCGCCAGAAGTGATATGAGCGCCAGCTTCTTCTAGCTTAAGTAAAACCGCCTCAAGAATATCTGCTCGCGTATCTTTTAGTTTGATACGACCACGGCTTGCAGCAGCTGCCGTTAAATAGGTACCCGTTTCGATACGATCAGGCATCACATCGTAGTAACAACCTTTTAGTGACTTAACACCATGAATAGTCAATGTGGCGGTTCCAATACCTTCAATATTCGCGCCCATAGCAACCAAGCAATTCGCAAGGTCTACAATCTCGGGCTCACGTGCGGCATTTTCTAATACGGTTTTACCCTCGGCGAGTACGGCTGCCATTAATAGGTTCTCTGTACCACCCACGGTGACGACATCCATAAAAAAGTGAGCGCCTTTTAAACGACCATCGCAACGAGCACGAATATAGCCTTCATCGACATCAATTATGGCGCCCATTGCTTCTAATCCACGCAAGTGGATATCAACAGGGCGACTACCAATGGCACAGCCACCAGGGAAAGACACATTGGCCTCACCGTAGCGGGCAAGCATGGGGCCTAGCACCAAAATAGAAGCCCGCATCGTTTTAACAAGGTCATAAGGCGCTGTGTACTCACAAATGGTATTGGCATCAATTTCAACGCTCATTTTTTCATTGAGCGTGACTGATAGCCCCATACTGCGCAATAGCGTTAGCATAGTGGTGACATCGTTAAGGTGGGGCAGATTACCGATCACTATCGGGGTTTCTGACAATATTGTTGCCGCCAGAATAGGCAATGCTGAATTTTTTGAACCGGAGATGCGAATTTCGCCAGAAACCGGACCACCACCACGGATGATTAGTTTATCCATTAGAAAGTCTTATGTTGTAGATGAAGAGTCAATTTGATTACTTGATAGAGCTAGGTAAGCAAATTACTCGGACTGCCATTGATCCGGCGTTAGGGTCTTCATATTGACTGCATGAACTTCGCCACTGGCGATTTTTTCATTAAGTGCAGCATAAACACGTTGCTGCTTTTTAATCGGTGACAAACCCACAAACAGGTCACTGACAATTAGCACATTTAAATGACTACCTTCAAAGTCAGTATTAATATGCTCAGCATTAGGGAAATGCTGTTCTAACAGCGTTTTAATGGCTTCAACATCCATAAATTTACTCGTCGCATTCAAACGCGTCAGTGTAATAAAAAACAGGAGTAGATGCACCTTTTTCTATCATTACGACGATGAAGGGCCTACAAAAAAAAAGTTTCAAAGAAATAAGACAAATGAAGTGGTGGGGCTGCCAGTAGAAATACTAAGCTATTTGATTAAGAAGCTGACCGGGCTCAGCATACTGCCCATTGGCATTACTGCTGGTAATAAGACCATTTAAGCTGTCTAACTGTACATTAAACGCATTCTGCTGCTGGTCCTGTCGACTAGTAGCTGCTTGCGGACTCCCATTACTTCCTGACGGTGCAGTTGATCCCCCCATAGAGTTAACAGAACCACCATCGTCTACAGACGTTTCGTTTTGGTTTTCATCAGTACTTACTGACCGCTCTACCAAGCGTTCCTCTCGTTGAATATTAGTGAGTTCTACTCTCGCCTCAGCTTCCATTTGGGTTGCCTGAGCAGCCACTTTTCTATCTTGGGCAGAAGGTTCCGCCGGCGCTAAGGCTGCTCGCCGAACCAGCTGAGCTTTGTCGATAGTCGCTTGAGGGTTACCGCTAACCCCTCCTGCACTAATAGAAACTTCCCCACCTACTGCATAATTAATACCATCTGGGCCACGCTCAAACTGGTAGCGTGGTGCGCCTGCATACTGGCCACCAACAGCAGCGTGGGCTCGCTCGTGGTTACGCACTTCGCGATCTCGTGCCGATAATTGCTTAATTTGACTTTGATCTACTCGCTGCTGCTGAGCTTCTAACCTTTGTAGTTGTTGCTGTTTTTGATTTAAGATTTGAGAATCTGCTTGTGTCGACGAGCTCATCTTAGGCACTTCTGGCGCTTGCTCTACAGGCTTAATTACCGAGCCTATCTCTTCAACCGGTTTTTCGCTCGGCAATCTATCTGCCGACGATACCGTCGACAAAAAAGTGGGCGAATTTGAAGAGCCTATACCTACGTTCATTAATTAGAGGGCTCCGTTTCTATTAGTTAGTAGCCATTAGCTTTCATAAACAAAAAACCTTTATGTCTTTATATCAATCAATGCGCCCAAGGCTTCATCAGCGACTTGCACCACTTTTGCCGAGGCATCGAATAGGTTTTGCTGCTTCTGAATATTGATCATAGGCTCAACAATATCGGTTGCTACACCGGTAGTGCGCTCAACGACACCCGAGCTCACCAGCTCATTAGCCGACTCCAGCATCGAACGACTGCTATTTTGCAGGCCATTAACACCCTGCTGAAATACACTACTGACGCCGGCACCGAGGCCACCACTGACATTAACCATTATTTACCTTATCCTCGATTAGTACTTTTTAGTAAAAAGACGATTTACTAAATAGAGCACCTATAAATGCTCATTGACTTATAATAAAGCATCGACGATCAAAAAACAGCCAGAAAAATAGAGACTTTAAGACTTCTTTTCTCTTAAAAACTCAATTCTCTAAGAGTTTATCTATATCCAAAAACCCAGAGGCATCGATTCCTGAAGGCTTAGATAAAAAAGGTATATGGCCCAAAAAAGGAAAAGGAAAACGCTTAGTTAACGTCGCTATATTTTCATCGACAACCGGCATAGCTGG
>JBLHWO010000066.1:0-16216 GCA_047629215.1 Cellvibrionaceae bacterium
CAAGTTGAAAGTTGTTAATCGTGATGTTTTTGCGTCCGCCCCAAGTATAGCCAACGTAGATTTTCTTTGTGCTTTTCCAGAGTGAAATGTTAGAAGGGTAGCCTATTTTTCGATAAACATCGGCGACTGAGTCTCCATTTTCAATAGCATCAATATGATTTTCAGGTAGCCCATTTTTTGTGTTAAGTTGAGTTAGAGATTTAAGTGCCTCGCTGTTATTATGATCATTAAGCATAAAGCTTGTTTCGTTAAAGGAGTTCGTTACTTTTTTTATAGACTCATTTAAATAGCGTAATAGCTTTCCATTATCGGTTTTTGCTTTCATCTCATTAAGAAAACTGAGATATCTTTGTCGAGATGATTGTCCTATCGCCTTAATCAACCAAGCGGTTGTATCTATGTAAGTAGTATGGAGCTTGTCTGCACGAAAAGCTGCCAGATCCAATAAAAGGGTATTGGCTTGTGGTGTGTCATATAATATTTTCGCGGCAACTTTTGATTTTTCAGCCGAAGCTTCCACTATAAGTAAGTTGGCGATTAAATGTTCTTGAGGGCTTAAGCTAGAGTATGTATTACTATAGGCTAATGAAGGCGATAGTAATATCAGTAACAGTACAATATTTTTTCTTAAGGTTTTCATGATTACACTCCTTTTTTTATGTTTTTAATGTTGAGTTTTCTTACTTATTGCTTGATTCAGGTTAATAACACCTGAATCGGATTCAAAATCACTTTACCATCGATACGTTTTACCTGGCTACGACAAGAAAAACCTGATGCGACTAGTTTTCCATCGAGTGTTGGATCATTAATCACTTGTTCCCAAGACAGTGAATAAATGTGTTTTGACGTTTTAAGATTGTTCGTTTCATGGCCATAGGTTCCTGCCATACCGCAACAACCAACATTGATGTTTTCAAGCTTGGCCCCGAGTTTTTCAAAGATAGTCTGCCAATCGCTTATAGCACTTGGGGCATTGGTTTTTTCTGTGCAGTGGGCCAATAATTTATATTTAAGTTCTTGGCCTTTCAGGATTTCAGGAAGGTCTTGTTGAACAAGCCATTCTTGTATCAAGAATACCTTAGGTGCATTTGTGCCTAAGACTTTCTCATATTCACCACGGTAGGCGAGGGTCATTGATGGCTCTAGTCCAACTAAAGGTATGCCGGTACTTGCTAATAGATTAAGTTGTTGGCTGGTTTTGGTGGCAACGCGGGTGAATTTTTTTCTAAATCCATGCACATGCAGGGGTTTACCATTTTTAGAAAAAGGTGCAAGCCAAGGGATATAATCTAGTTTAATGAGTAGGTCAATCGTATCAAGAATGAGTTGGGTTTCAAAAAAACGGGTAAAAGCATCTTGAACAATAATAACCGAACGTCGCTTGTCAGCCCCATTTAACTCGCCAAATTCTTTAGCCGAGGTATATCGGATATTGCGTTTATTCAGTTCATGATTTAGATGTATTGTGCTCAGTAAAGGGCTATCGCTTAAACCAATCGTTTTTTCTAAGAGCAGTTTGACAAGTCGAGAGCCCATAAAAAAGTTGTAGAAGCCAGGCGCATAAGCTGCAATAGGAAGCATGGTTTCGAGTGAACCAACAAATCGATCCTTTAGTGGCCTTAGATAACGGCCATAATAAAGCTCTAAAAACTTAGAGCGAAACTCAGGAACATCGACTTTGATAGGGCAGGAACCGGTACAGGATTTACAGGCCAGACAGCCCATCATTGATTCGTGAATTTCATGAGAAAAATCGTAAGACCCTTTAGCTTTGCCTAAGCTGTTTACCATTTTTGTAGGTAGGCTAAATAGATTACCTAGCCACGACTTTTTATGGAGTTTTTCTGTTTCAGAGATGGCATCGGTATCATGCTTATTTAGCTGTAATAACCATTCACGAATTAACGAAGCTCTTCCTTTGGGTGTATGGGTACGTAAACGCGTTCCTTTCCATGAGGGGCACATGGCATCACTTGGATCCCAGCTATGGCAGACACCGTTACCGTTGCAAAATACTGCTTCTTTATAGCCGTTCCAGCTCTCTACGGATATCTTCTTATCGTATTGGCCTCGAGTAGGGACCTTATCTATTTTGAGCAAAGGTATATAGGCATTGGGTGTGGCAATTTTCCCCGGGTTAAGTTGATAGCGGGGGTCAAAGGTTCGTTTAATTTGTTGTAGTAATGGGTAAAGTGCGCCAAAAAATTTCGGGGAGTATTCAGAACGCACGCCTTTTCCATGTTCGCCCCACAAGAGTCCGCCGTATTTATGAGTCAACTCTACGACCTGATCGGTAATTTTTCTAACTAAGCTTTCATCTTTCGGCTGTTTCATATCGAGAATGGGGCGAACGTGTAATACGCCGGCATCGACGTGGCCAAACATTCCGTATTGTAGATCATAAGAATCTAATAGGGCTCGGAACTCTTGAATATAATCGGCCAAGTTTTCAGGTGGAACTGCGGTGTCCTCAACAAAGGCAACGGGGCGTGCTTCTCCCTGAGTGTTGCCTAGTAAACCAACGGCTTTTTTTCGCATGCCCCAAATTTTTTTAACGTCTTCGTCCCAGGCAATGCTAAAACCCAAGCTAATAGTATTATCACCGTGAATCAATAGATCCATTAGTGGTTTCATTTTTTGCTTTAAATCGTTTTTAGTGTCAGCGGTGTATTCAACTAAGTTGATGCCTGCTAGATTCTTATCTTCATCATGGGGGAAAAAATCAGAAATGCTATTCCAAATAAGGTCTTGCTTAGCTAAATTCAACACCCGCGAGTCAATGGTCTCTATCGACGTTGGGCCTGTTTCCATGATGTTTTTTGCGTCACGCAATGATGAATCAAAGTCGTCGTAGCGTATGTTAACCAGTGCGGTGTATTTGGGGATGGGTAATAGGTTAAGTTTAGCTTCTGCAATAAAGCCAAGTGTTCCTTCACTACCACAAAGAATGCTGTTCAGATCAAATTTTCCGTCCTTAGTTCTTATATGAGCAAGGTCGTAGCCGGTGAGGCAGCGGTTAAGCTTTGGGAAGGTATGTTCAATCTCCTCTTTATGTTCGTTGTGAATATTGTCAACTACTCTGTAAATCTCTCCAGATAAATCTTGTCTCTTTTTCTCTTTTACTAAGCGGCTATTAGTAATAGGTTTCGATTCTAGTAGGCTTCCATCCATCAACACGGTACTTAGCTCCAGAACATGATCGCGTGTTTTGCCGTAGGCACATGAACCTTGACCCGATGCATCGGTGTTAATCATACCGCCAATCGTTGCCCGATTACTGGTGGAAAGCTCTGGGGCAAAGAATAAGCCTTGCTCTTTAACCGCAGTGTTAAGTTGGTCTTTGACTACGCCACATTGAACCCGAGCCCAACGCTCTTTCACATTTATCTCAAGAATTTGATTCATGTGCTTGGAGGTGTCTACGACTAAGCCGTCGGTTAGGGATTGTCCATTGGTGCCAGTTCCACCGCCTCTAGGGCTAAGCACGATACTGCAATAAACAGGTGTATGGCTTACTTTAGTGAGAATGAGTAAATCTTGAAGATGTTTTGGATAGATTACACCTTGTGGAATGATTTGATAAATCGAGTTGTCTGTCGCCAGAACAGTGCGATTGGCATAATCTAAACACATTTCTCCTTCGAATCCTGTGTTTTTTAAATCCTTTATAAAAGCACTATAGAGTGCCTGAGTAGTTGAGGTTTGCTTAAGAGCTGGGATCATCGACAAATCGGTTCATTAAAGGTAGGAGAGTATTCTACCCTATACGTAGATAGCGACGAAAGTTGATTGTTTTAGACTAAAATAGGATCTTCAAAAAAACTAGGGTGGGCGCTGCCCACCCTAGGATAATTGCTACAAAGCTGCTAGAGCTGCATCATAGTTAGGCTCATCAGCGACTTCTTCGACTAACTCGGTATACAGAACCTTGCCATCGGTATTAATTACAACGACAGCACGTGCTAGTAAGCCGGTTAAGGGGCCAGTGGTAAGGTGTATGCCATAATCTTCCCCAAAGGATGAGCGAAAAGAAGAGGCATTAACTACATTTTCAATGCCTTCAGATCCGCAGAAACGCTTTTGAGCAAAAGGTAAATCAGCTGAAACACATAATACGGCAGCATTTTCGAGTTGCGATGCTTTTTCGTTAAATGTTCTCACGGACACCTGACAAGTGGGTGTATCAATACTCGGGAAAATATTGAGCACGACACGTTTGCCTGCGTAATCTTGCAAACTGGTTTCTGACAAATCATCCTTTACTAAGACAAAGCTTGGTGCACTATTTCCGGTGCTAGGTAAATTTCCATTTGTATTGATTTCGTTGCCTTGTAGTTTAACTGTTGCCATTTTTCACTCTCTTTAGTGTTGAATTGTTTTTAATGGATGAGGAGCTTTAGGAGGCTATTGTCGGACAGCCTCCTAAAGGAGTACCACCGCTATTGTACGTTATCCCTTGGGTTCGGCGTAGTAAAGACTGTCATTCACCGAGACCACAATGAGTAAACGCGAGTCTTCGGTTTTTGTATTTTCTAAGGTGAGTTGCCACTCTGTTTGTTGAGCGTTAGAGGCTCGCATCAATTGTGGAGAAGCTTGTTTTAGATCTTCTGCTTAAGCATTATTGACCAATGCATTTTTGTACTTCCAACTTAACACGCATTAAGCGGGCTAATGATCAGGATTCAGGTGTCTTGCTTTACCTGCATGCCCTGGTATCCGAATATCATCAACAAGATGTTGAATATACTCAGGTGGCTCAACAGTCACTTTCGATACTGCGTAGGCAACAGTAAAGTTAACGACTGCGCCAATGGCACCAAAGGCATTTAGCTCAATACCGAAGAACCAGTTTTGCGGCATATCACCTAAGAAAGATGTGCCGAGTATAAACATAACCCCTTTATGCTGGAATACATAAAGTAGGGTAATGCTAATACCTGCGATCATACCGGTAATCGCGTCCTCTTTATTCATCCTCTTATTGAAGATACCCATCATTAAAGCTGGGAATATAGAGGAGGCAGCCAATCCAAAGGCTAAGGCAACCGTTCCCGCGGCAAAGCCCGGTGGATTAAAGCCAAGGTAGCCCGCCGCTACAATGGCACCTGCCATTACAATCCTCGATGCTAAGAGCTCACTTTTTTCGGAAATATCCGGTTTGAATACGCCTTTGAGTAAGTCGTGAGATATGGATGATGATATTGCCAGTAAGAGTCCCGCAGCGGTTGAGAGTGCAGCCGCTAACCTGTCATTAAGCTAGTGTTGTAATCCACTTCTAAGAAGCGTGAGAAGGCAACGCCCCGACCAATCACATAAGTAATTGAAGCGACGATAAGGTAGATAACGGCAACTACGCGAGCGGTTTTAGAGTAGTAACGATCGCCAATAAACTCATGGACGGTAAATTTACCAAACTTACGTAGTTAGGGCGCTAGCAACATAGCCAATAGCACGTAGCCACCCGTCCAACCTAGTAAGAAAACTGAACCACCATAACCGTAGAAGGCAATTAAGCCCGCAATGGAAATGAAGGAAGCGACAGATATCCAGTCAGCAGCAGTTGCCATCCCATTAGCGAGCCACCGCCAGCGATATAGAACTCCTTGATGGTGCTAGCACGTGCCCAAACAGCGATACCAATATATATCGCAAAGGTGATGCCGACGACGATAAATGTTAGTGTTTGAAGTTCTATTGTATTTTCCCTTATTCTTCGTCTGCGCCGAACTCACGGTCGATTTGACCGATGCGTCTGGCGTAGTAGAACGTGAGAATAACGAAGACATAGATGGAACCCTGCTGTGCAAACCAGAAACCCAGCTTGTAGCCACCGATATGTATTGTGTTGAGTAGGTCGACAAACAGAATGCTGCAGCCGAACCCCACAATAAACCAAATGGATAAAAGTTTTAGTACAAGTTTAATATTGGCCTGCCAATAGGCATCAGCTTTTTCTTTTGTAAATGACATAGAGGAATCCTCATTATTGTTATTTTCGAGTTACTATAACAATATTGTCGTTTACAGGCCGCCCGACCATAGTCGAATTTGCGACTATAGTCTAAGAGGTGAAATGATAATTATTTTTCTACAGAAAATATGTAAGGGGCTTGAGTGTAATGGTAATTAATAATTCAGCCATCAATCTTTTCAAATACCGGTGTAAAATCCTTGTCAATGTTGAGGTAAAAGTCTTTAAAGACTTGGTGTTTACGTTGAATGACAGGGTATTGCCGGATCAAGTTTTTCATTTTACGCGGTTCAGTAAAAATGACTTCGGCGGAGGTATTAAAATCATTCTCAACGCAGGTTCCGGCATATTTTTTTGGTAGGCCGCGCTGATATAGCTCTTCATCGCTGATCTTATCGGCATCACCTTGCATGTAATGATGTAGTAGAAGGGTATTTCTTCATCTTTATAGAAAGATCTCTCGTCAAGTACCGCTTTCCAGTCTATTTTCTTAAGGTTTAATCATGCATTATAATTGAACTGAATTCGTGATGAAAAGCCCTCCGTATAAAACTTTTAGATACATTTTTTTATTTTTTATTTTGAGTGTAATAAAAATAGATTTTTGCTGGGGGCAATATGTGCCGCCGACAGATATCCCGCCTATGTAAAGCGATTCAAGATTACAGATAGATTTTATTTGGTTTGTTATGAGGGGTTCCGGGTATTTTTTTATTTAATATTTGAGGGCAGAATAAAAACAAAGTAACTTAAAATTTTTTTCGATGCCTATAGCCAAGTTTTCATTATTTCAGGTTTCTTCCCAATACGCTGGACATTCTTCTTTTGTAATATTTTTTTAAACTTTGGAGAATATTTTTCCAAATCGCTTATGGCTTCATTAGACTGAGGGTTGTAAATGATAATATCCTAAGGTTGGGGGCCATATAGATAGCCCCCGCCTTCTAACATTAATCCTGTTAATAATATTATTTTTATAGGTATGTTTCTTGTGGCATTCATTGAATATATTTGTCTTCTAGTAGACCTGTGCTTTTAGCGATGCTTATAGGCGTAGTGGCTATGCCTGTAACCATTAACCAGCGAAGAGTAGGCTTGCCTACCTTAGTACCGTATTGTTTTAACAGGTTTTTTGAGGAGATCAGCATAGCGCGTGCCGCGAGAAAGGTGATAGGGTCATCGACTATTCCGGTACCGGCTGTGGCAATGTCCTCTATAATCGTTACTGTTACCGTTACTAAAGCGACTGTGCCGACAGCTAATGCTGCGCCCCCTGCCGTTTTAGTTAAATCTTCCCAAATACTAATCTTTGACTGTGCCCGTGAGGGAGCTTTGGCGGGTATCTTGCACCAGTAGCTTACCAGAGAGAGTGGCTGTTAGGATAAAGCTAGGGCCTTTGGTGGCTGCCACGATGGTCTTCACTAAGTCAAATTCGTAGGTGGCGGCTATTTTTCGTGCTGGCCGGCGGCCCATGGGTTCTCCATGTTTGGCTTGCGGTTGCCCTTGTTCATACGGCGCATGTGCTGCTGCTCTTGATGCCCTTTTTGCGTGTGTGCCTGCCGCGCTTCGCGAGCTCGTCTTTGGCGATCATTAGGCTGTGGCCAACTAAGATTAAGTCGGTGTCGAGAATACGAGTACCGGTGGCTTCGGCGATATGGGGCAAGTTATTGTATTCAAAGATGATAGGCCAGAGCGTGGGTTTATTATAAAAGCAATCGGCCAGATCCCTGAGGCAGTCTTTGGGGCTACGGTATAGGCGGTATGGGTATAACGAGTGTGACTAGTTGACATCCTCTTTGTCCTTGGTTCCTGATGTTGGGTTTGTATTAACACTTATTATTGCCGTAAAGTACGAGCCTACTGCTATTCGCCCGAGAAGCAGGTTAGCATGGGTGTTTTGAATCAAATTAGAACCAGTTCACGTTTATATTGGTATTTATATTTTATTAAGAGAGATTGTCATTGTAATGAATAATAGATCAGGAGTAGCGGATTTACCTGAGAGTGTTTTTTCTTCACACAGCTCAAACCACTATGTCACCTTGTGGAGTTTGAGAATTATTTTACGCTTGAGCTTTCGTGAGCGTTTTTTTAATTATCACCAAATATTAGCTAATTTTGATCAGTTGCAGGCCGTGGGTTTGATCGAATATTTTGATGAGGGTAGTTATGGCTCTGCTCAGACAGATAAGCGTACACAGGACATTAAAAAGATGGAGCAACATTTACTTCAGCTTGAACAACAGCAGCCTTTTGAGGACGATACACCCTTAAGTGGAATTCGTTTATTAACGGAGTCTTTATCACTAACAGAAACGGATATTGCCTTATTTCATTTTTCTATTTTAGCGAATCGCAATAATGGGTTTAGTTTGTTGCTTGAAATGCTGGGTGAGTTAACGAATCGGCAGTGCCTGCAGGCACTAACAACGATATTGAAGCGATCCGATAGTGAGATGACAGATGCAATCAGTAGCAAGAGTGCTTTATTGTCTTCGGGTTTAATTGATGGGCAATATATATATAGTGAGCAAACATCGATACGGCAACGTTTAGTATTGCCAGAAAGTATTATATTAGCGCTATCTCGTGCGCATGATAACCAGTCTTCTTTACTCGAATCTTTTTTTCGTGCGTCTCCTCTTCCTAAATTAAGTATTGAAGATTATCGCCATATAGAATCAGACTTTTCGTTGTTACAAGACTACGTTCAAGCGGCTATCGCTAATCGTTCTGAAGGCGTTAATGTTTTAATTTATGGCGCCCCGGGCACGGGTAAAACCGAAATGGTGAGGGCCCTGTGTGCCAATGCAAATCTAGCCTTGCATGAGATAGCAATAGAGGCATCTGGGGGACGGCCTATCGATGGTTCTGAACGTTTTGTCACCTTGAAGTTATCACAACGTTTATTAGGCGAGTCGTCTAGCGATGTGTTGTTGTTTGATGAGGCTGAAGATGTTTTTCCAATAGAAGAAAACCCCTTTTTTGGTTCTTATCGTGCGACCGAGGTTAAAAAAGCGTGGGTCAACAATGTATTAGAGCGTAATAAAGTACCGACTTTTTGGTTGTGTAATCATGTGCGCCAGATTGATCATTCTTATCTCAGACGTTTTGATATTGTATTACAACTACGGCCAATCAATAGCGACGTACGGTTGCGTATTATTAAAAAATATATTGGCGACTTATCCTTGTCAGATAAATGGTTAGCCGACATGGCGGAGCAAGAACATTTAGTCCCCGCGATCGTTGAGCGCGCGGTAAAAGTAGTTTCTTTACTTAAACCTGAGTCGCAACAAAAAACAGAAGTTATGCTTGAAAAAATAATTGGTAATACCTTGGAGGTGATGAGTTTGCCTCGTTATTCGCGTAAAAAAGCATCACAACATACAGGTTATGATCTAGCGTACTTGAATCCGGATATTGATTTAATACATTTGTGTGCGAGCTTACATAAAGATAGTCATATTCGTATTTGTTTATACGGTCCTCCAGGCACTGGCAAAACAGCTTTTGCCCATTACTTGGCAGATGTTCTGGGTAAAAAAATTCTGGTTAAACGAGCATCGGATATTTTGAGTAAGTGGGTGGGAGAGGCCGAAAAAAATATTGCCGGTATGTTTGAAGAGGCTAGCGAGAATAATCAAATTCTATTGTTGGATGAGGCAGATAGCTTTTTGCAAGAGAGGCGGTCAGCAGGGCAGGCTTGGGAAGTGACTCAGGTTAATGAAATGTTAGTGCAAATGGAAACGTTTAAAGGGGTTTTTATTGCGGCAACCAATTTGATGGGGTCTCTAGATGCAGCTTCGCTTAGACGTTTTGAGTTTAAAGTGAAGTTTGATTATTTAAATGCTAGTCAAGCTTGGTCACTTTTTTGTCAAATCATGCAAGAGAATGCTTGCGATATGGATAAAATAGATACGCAATATCAAACAGTTCTGAATAAGTATGATAATTTAACAGCGGGTGATTTTGCCACAGTGATAAGGCAGGCTGTGTGTTTGTCTTCTTCTTTAACGCCGGAATTATTGCTGGAAGGTTTATTAAAAGAGCTGAAAGCAAAACCTAATTATTCTAAGTCAATTGGTTTTGTTTAGAAGCGAGGTTCTTTCATTCTTTAATGATTTTATTAAGAGTTCTTTTATATTGATAATGTTAGATAAGTTTATATGACTCCAACGCTGTTATTAATTACTGTTTTTGCTTATATCATTTTACTGTTTGGTCTGGCTCGTTGGGGCGATCGTCAGCAGTTTACTGAAAATAGCCTCACACGGCACCCTGCTATTTATGCACTCGCTTTAGGGGTTTACTGCACATCTTGGACTTTTTATGGTTTGGTTGGAACAGCATCTGAGAAAGGGTGGAGTTTTTTTTCTTTTCTGTTAGGGCCGATTTTACTATTTACTTTTGGTTATCCAATATTAGAGCGCATTCGACTTATTTGTTTCCAAGAAAATATACATAGTATTGCTGACTTTATTGCTTCTCGTTACGGTAAGCGCCAAGGTGTTGCCGCAACGGTGAGTTTAGTGGTATTGCTGGCAACCATTCCCTATATCGCACTACAGCTAAAAGCCGTTTCGGATACTTTGCAGCTAACACTGGGAGATAACTTTTTAGCGAGTCAAGATCTCACTTTTATCATTGCCGTTAGCATGATTGCATTTGCCTTATTATTTGGTGCTAAGCGTCTCGATGTCTCAGGCTATCACTCTGGCTTGATGTCGGCGATTGCCTTTGAGTCAATCATTAAGTTAGTGGTTTTACTTGCGATTGCTGCATTTGCAGTTTCATGGCTGCGATTAGAAAGTACTGGTGAGTTGCTAGACAGTAAGATTCATATGGAGAATAGTGCTAATAATGTCTTGCTCAGCCCGTCATCGTGGTTACGCTTTTTTATAGAAATATTGTTGTCAATGTGTGCTTTTTTTTGTTTGCCTCGTATGTTTCACGTTACTTTTGTTGAGTGCCTTTCGGCTAAACATTTACGTCAGTCGCGATGGATTTTTAGTGTTTATTTAGTGCTTATTAGTGTTTGTGTATTTGTGATTGCCTGGGTTGGTAACGTACTGTTTTATGGTGATGCATCAGTTAATGGTGAGAGTTATGTGATTGCCTTGCCCTTACTAAAAGAGTCACCTAATTTAGCGTTAGTTGCTTTTTTGGGGGGCTTTTCTGCTGCAACGGCAATGGTTATTGTTGCTACGATTACCTTGAGCCAAATGTTAAGTAATGATGTCATTTTACCCTTGTTAGTTCGTCGTTGTAAGAATAAAGAGCAGATCGTCGAGTATTCTCGTAGCCTTATTATTGCTCGTCGTTTAACAGTATTGCTCGTTGTAATGGGAGCCTATGTATACCAAAGTATTTTGGCTGAAAATGCTGCCTTAACTAGCATCGGTCTTATCGCATTTGCATTAGTAGTGCAGCTTGCGCCGGCTATTTTATTTGGACTGTATTGGCGTAAGGGAAATGCCCGGGGCTTGTATGCTGGCCTAATTGTTGGTTTAGGGCTTTGGTTTTATACTTTAATGATTCCCCTGTTGGTTAAAGCTGGGATTGTTAATACCGCTTGGGTTGAGCAGGGTTTACTCGGTTTAAGTTGGTTGCGGCCAGAATATTTATTAGGACTGACATTTGGTGATAGCTTTACTCGTGGCGTTATATTGAGTCTAGGCGCTAATATACTTTGTTA
This sequence comes from Cellvibrionaceae bacterium, assembly GCA_047629215.1. Lineage (GTDB taxonomy): Bacteria > Pseudomonadota > Gammaproteobacteria > Pseudomonadales > Cellvibrionaceae > CANLBN01. Next base: position 11,673 of record JBLHWO010000066.1, read on the forward strand.
CTGGTGGTATTCCTTAACGGCAATCGAAAATTTTACGGATCGAATACAAGCTGGCGCGTTTACCAATATGCAGAAAGCGAACTATGAGCTTTATGATGATATTAGTATGCATGATTTATATGCGTTATTAGATGAGTTTTTAGGCGTTAATCTAGCGCGCTCATTATTTGCGGAATATCAAAATAATGATCAAGAGCAAACACACCGTAGTGTGGTAGAGAAAGCCCAGCGTGCATTAGCCGGTACAGTGGGTGTTGCCTCGGCTCAGGCACTGATATCAAGCCTGCGTAGCGGCAAAAAAATGGCTGTTGAGGAGGTGGTTAATTTATTTGGTGAAACAACAAAAGCACTCCGTTTTAATCAGGAAGTATTATTTTCGTCTTTCGAAAACATTTCATCGGGAATTAGTGTGGTCGATGCAGAGTTAAAAATGGTTGCTTGGAATAATCGCTATGAAACTATGTTTGATTACCCCGATGACCTTTTAAAAATAGGTTTGCATGTTGCCGATATTATGCGATTTAACGGCGAACGTGGTTTGCTAGGCAAGGGTAATGTTGATGAACATATTCGCAAACGTTTATCGTTTATGGCTGTAGGTAAAATCTATCGAGTGGTTCGATTTCATAGTGACGACACCATTATCGAAATAAAGGGAATGCCATTACCCAATGGTGGTTATGTAACGACGTATGACGATATTACCGATTTTATTATGGCGCAGCGCCAACTAGAGGATGCAAACCAGAATCTAGAAAAGCGCGTTCAAGAACGAACACAAACAATTGCAGAAATTAACCACAATCTATTGGAAGAAATCGAAAGGCGAGGGCATATTGAAAATGAATTGCGTCAAGCTAAAAAATTAGCCGATGAAGCCAGTGCCTCAAAAACAAAATTTCTGGCTTTAGCGGGCCACGATATTATGCAACCGCTTAACGCCGCCAGTTTATATGCAAGCGCTTTGTCAGAAAGTGATAAAGCTAATCCGGCTTTATTATTACAACTTAAAAGGGCAATACAAAATACAGAGTCGATAATTTCATCTTTGTTAGAAATCTCAAAAGTAGACAATGGTACGATTAGCCCTAAGTTAACTCAATTTTTATTAAATGATCTTTTATCTAACCTAATCAGTGAGGCGATGGCGCAGCGTCCCCGTGATTTAGATATTCATTATTGTTATTCTTCTGTAAGTGTGATTTCAGATAAGCATTGCTTACGCCGTATTTTGCAGAATTTAATTTCTAATGCGGTTAAATATACCCAGTCAGGAAAAGTATTGGTTGGCTGTAGGAGAAGGCGATCGGTCAGTAACGAAGCTGAAGTTGAAATTTGTATTTTGGATAATGGGCCTGGTATTTCTGATCAGGAACAAATTATTATTTTTGACGAATTCTATCGCAGTGATCGTCAACAGCAAAGTGAGCATATCCCTGGAATTGGTTTAGGTTTGTCGGTGGTAAAGCGCTTTAGTGATTTATTGGGTCATAAGATTACCTGTCGTTCGGAGCTTCATTGCGGTAGTATTTTTTCTATTCGAGTGCCGTTAGTTAATAGTGAGGTCCAGGCTCCTGAACAATTAGATTTTACCGAGAATCCACAGTATCAATTAGAGGGTTTAAATCTACTCTACGTTGATGACGATCCTCAGAATTTATTAGCGACCTCAGCCTTACTCGAGCACTGGCACTGCTCTATCAATGTTCTAGATGGTATTGGCGCTGCACGTGCTTACGTAAAAGAAAATCCACCGCCAGCGGTATTGTTAATGGATTATCAACTAGGTGATATAAAAATAACGGGCATAGATCTAGCAACAGAGCTACTCGCTGAGTGGGGTAAGCGCTTTGAGCACGCTGTGGTAGCCGTTTGTATTGTTTCTACAGCGAATCAGGAAGATCTGACTACATTGGTAGATAATACTGGTTTTGAGTTTTTGAGTAAACCCATTAGGCCCGCTAGATTGAGGGCTTTGTTAGCTCAATTTAAAGAAAGATCTCAACGCGAATAAGGCGCATCGTAATTGACAAAGGTTTTAGGAAGGTTCCCTCTCAATAGCAAGGTGAGCGAGCATGATAACGGCCTGGGTGCGATTGGTGACGCCTAATTTACGGAAGATAGCCGTGATATGTGCTTTGATAGTTGCCTCTGTTACGCTTAATTCAAAACCAATTTGTTTATTTAGCCAGCCTTCTCGTAAATAACACAAGACTCGGTATTGTTGAGGCGTTAGTGTTGCCACTTTGGCTGCTAGCGACTTCTCTTCCTGAGTAATGGGGGTGATATGAGGAGATATGTGGCGAGGTAGCCAGCGTTCACCGTCGACCACGCTCTGAATGGCTTCATGGAGTACCTCAGCTGATGCTGATTTAGGGATGTAGCCACTCGCGCCATGACCTATAGCTCGATTAATAATTGAGGGGCTTTCATTTGCCGAGATCACCGCGACAGGAATACTGGGAAACTTCTCTCTTACAGCAATTAGGCCGAATAGATCTTGGCTGCCCGGCATATGCAGATCTAATAATAGTAAGTCTATTTCACTATTGTTTTCTAGAGCCTTAAGTGTGGATTCAAGATCTGACGACTCGCTAATGGTGGTGTCGTCAAAATGCTGGTTGATTACCTCCAAAAGAGCATTTCTAAAAAGAGGGTGATCATCGGCGATATGGAAATGGTACATTTTGTATCCGCTATTATTGATGAGTGCCTGAAAACTTTATCTTTATTCACGCAAGGGCCCCTTTGTGTTTGTAAGGCCTCACTTTATATAGTCACTCTACCATTACTGTAAAGAACTACCAATAGTGATTATTTCAGCAGGTATTGATAGAGTACAAATTGTAAATTATGGGCTTGCACTTATACTTAATTAGATAAGGTTAACCGTTGGTCTTACTTTATGTGGCTTTAGGGCTTATTTCATCATTTCCGATAGTGCAACCGACTCAGTTCACATAGTTAGTACAAATGATTGTCGCGGGCTTTAAAATAGAGCTAGTTATAAGCTCGAACATACAGTTCTAATAAGGGTATCGGTAGCTAATTTATGCAACAGTCATTTTCTAAGCAATCATCTCCTGCCTTTTTATCCCTCACGTTATTGAGCCCATTGATATTAGCGGTATCAGTGTTGTTAAGTTCAGTTTACACCTTTGCAGATACGTCTAGTAGTTACCGCCAAGTTGAGCTGCGTCACCGTGATGCGTTCAGTATGCAGCAAACTTTAGCCTCTTTTGCAGATAACGACGTTGTGATCATTGCTGAAGGTAACTCTTTAATACTAAAGGGGCCCGTAGCAGGGTTAAATCAGTTAGTGAGTATTATCAAAAAGTTAGATAAGCCACGCCAGCAATTTCAAGTTTCGATTTATCGTGGTGTAGACCCATCAATACTCAATGTGAATGATAAGGTTCAAGATAAGCGCTGGTCGACTAATGCGGGTAAACAAAATCGCATTGATATTGCTAATATAGAAGAAGGCTCACTATTAATTATTAGTGATAGTGAGCTTATTAGTGTGCCTGTAGAGGAGTATCAGGAGTCTGGAAAGACAAGTGAACCAGTCAGCCGGTATTCTCAACAGCAAGCTCATCAACAAGAAAGTGTTGCGTTTGAATCTAAGTATCAGCGAGCAGAGACTATCTTGGTAGGAAAAGGCGTAAAACTAGTAGCAACGCTGGTGAAGGATGGTAAAGGTGCACCTAGAGTATCACTTAAAACCACCTATGCTTTACCGTCAGAAGAAACTAGCAATGACTCAGGTAATATATCAATCTTCTCCCATAGGGTTCTCAACCGAGAAACAACATTGACTACACGGATAGAGCTTGGCCAATGGCAGTTGTTGTCGTCTCATCAGCAACAATCTCATCGGCCTGCTATTAATTCCACTATGAAAAGCCGCACACACGTCTCTTCTACCCAGAAAAAAGGTGAGTTTGGGTATAAGGTTTGGGTGAAATTCGGATTGCTTTAGTGTCTATTTATATCATTTGTAGCCTCTCCCCACTATTGACACAATATTAGACGATTGTCGAATATTGTGTGTTGCTTCATTTGTGGCCGATTTACTAATGCTGCCTTTAGGCTTAGCATTAGGTGGTGTTAACTTTAGTGATTTAGCTTACGTCCTACAAGCAGAGGTTGGCGACAGACCTCCGGTTACACTTGCATGGGGTAAATTCGTTCAAACAATTATCGACTTTTTGATTGTTGCCATTGCAGTGTTTGTGGGTATTAAAGTCATGAACTCACTGAAGAAGAAAGAAGAGGCAGCACCAGCTGCTCCAGCTGAGCAAGAAGTGTTACTTGAAGAGATTCGTGGTTTATTGAAAAAGTAACATCGTAACGTAAAGAATATGAAATGACGGGTTTACCCGCCGTTTTTTGTCTGCTACTGTTTATAAGTACGAGTTATAGATAAATAGTTATAGATAAATAGTTATAGATAAATAGTTATAGATAAATAGTTATAGATAAATAGTTATAGATAAATAGTTATAGATAAATAGTTATAGATAAATAGTTATAGATAAATA
>JBLHWO010000067.1:0-16167 GCA_047629215.1 Cellvibrionaceae bacterium
GCAAAAACTTCCAAACGATTATCCGGCGTGTTGACTGCGTAAAGCCTGCGTTTATCTAATGAAAGTGCAATAGGTGTAACATGAGCACTTTCAAATGCCACAAACGATTCTAAATCGCTAGCAAAAACCGATAAAGAACCAGATAAGATAAGATAAAAACAACTCGCCAAGAATAATTTAACCATTCTATTTTTTCCTATTATTATTATTATTTATTTAAATTTTAATTTAGCCGTCCGTTAAAAACGACTCAAGCTACCTTTTACAAGCAATATATTAACCCGCCTAATTTTTTAAAAAACGAGCGGTAATCACTTGAATTAATGTATGGGAAAGAACAATGTATCGCTAAAGCTGCTCTTATGACGCGCGTTAATTTTGCACCTACCTTAGATGCAAAAATATTTTATTCGTTATTTTTTAAGTTGCCACTATACTTTTTTCTTCTCTTTCTGAAATGGGTGACTTAATAAGCCATGGTGCTAATAAGGTAATCATGAAAATAGACATAACCCCACTAACAAATAGTGATAAACCAACAAGGGTACCTAAGTCGACGATGGGTTTAAACTCAGAAAATAGTAAAGCAATAAAACCCATGCTAAAAACGATAATGTTAATAATGATCGAGCGGCCAGAATAAATAACAGCGTCTTCGAGCGATTGAGTTAACGATAACCCTTGCTTTAAACCATAATCAATTCGCAGTAAGTAATGCACTGAATAGTCGACAATACCTAAAACTAAAAATGAAATAATGGCTGTACCAATATTTAATTCAATATTAAACAATGTCATTGCGGCGTAATAAAATATAACAGTCACTAGTAGCGGTAATGTACCCAATAAGCCGGTGCGAAAGGACCTCATCCATAATGACATGATTAAAAATACACACGCTAAAGCGATAACGATACTTGTTAGCTGACTAGAAATAAGTTCATCAAGCACTGCTGTCCATATCACTGGCGAACCTGCAAGCTTATACGTCATCCCATCGGGAATATGCGTAGACAGCCAAGGTTCTAATTGATCAAGATAGCGTTGAAAGTCACTCGCTACGGTCGTGTTCATGGTGTAAAGCAATAATGTTTTAGAAAAGTCTTCAGAGAGGACATTGGTCAAATCTGAACCGCCACCATTTTCATACATCAATACGGATTGGCTAATGATATCTTTACCAAGAATGTCAACCGTATACTTTTCCCCGGTGTCTTCATCGACCTCATGAAAAGTCTCAACGGTATTCGGCAAGCGGTCATAGGATGAATCCATATTGTTAAAGACTAGATTCATTCGGCGTACATATCGCGCAACGGAGTAACTGTAAGTGATGTTGTCTTGCTTATGGATAAATTTTTCTAGCGCATCAACAAATTGAACTGTCTCAGAGGTAAGGGCACCACCTTCTGCTCCGGTATCAATTTCAATCCACCCGGGGCTGGTTCCTGCAATATGTGAGTTAATGAAGTCATCAGCTACTCGAAATGTATTATCTTTTGCAAAATAACCGCTACCCATATCATCAATACGTACTTGGAAGCCTATGGTGATTAACGCAATTAAAACAACAGTTGATCCTACTCCAAAGCGATTACGGTATTTTATGACTGGAGCCATACACCTTAGTAATAGCTGACTAATTAATGGAGGCTGTCGGTTCTTTTTTAGTATTTTGTCTAGCGTCTTATCACTAAGAAGAGACAGCCATGCAGGTATCAATAATAACGAAATTATCATTGCCACAAACATGCCAAAAGAAATGCAGATGCCAAAGTTGCGCAAGCTACTAATGCTGGTGGTGGTCGATATAATAAAGGTAACGCATGTAGTCAGGGTGGTTAAAATGACCGGCGATAGCATTAAACGCATGGTCATATTAACCGCATTCTTTTGATTGCTTTGCTTGCTGCGTTGTTGATAATACTCGGACATAACATGTATAGCGTCAGAAGAGCATATGGTGATTAAAAATACGGGTAATGTAGCGGTGATAAGGTCTAAAGGAATCCCTGCTATACCCATAAAACCAAATGTCCAAACAGTGCACATGATTACATTAACTAAAGGAATAACTACACCTAAAATGGTACGAAAAAAGACAGCGAGAATAACTGTGACGAATAAAATAACCAAGGGAAACAGCGTTTCCATATCAGCATCTAGGATCTTTTTTTGTTCGGCAAAAAATACCGGTACACCGCCTATATAAATGTCATCCTTGAACAAAGGATTGGCCTGCATATAATCTACAACCATTTTGTTAACTGCGCTATAGGCTTTTACTTGCCCAGCTGAATCATCGCTGAGTAGGCTGACCTCAATAACAATTAAACCCACATTAGCACGCTTATCAACTATGCCGTTATCGACCAATTCATTATCGGTAATAGCGGATTTTACGTGAGCAATATCACTGTCAGTAGAGTCGACGGTAATCGTTGCGCGAAGAGTGCCATCACTTTCTAAAAAAACATTTTCCGATGAAGATAAACCGGCCATTTCTCTAATAGGATCGAGGCGTTCAGCTAACACCCTAAAATATTTTTTATGTTTTTCGCTGATCTCCCACGTTTGCGATTCGGTTGCCATGGCTCGAACACGAGGAATGTCTCGTTGGTTTAAACCGTTATCGACTATGCTAGTGATAGCCTGCGTAAGAGGGATTTTTTGTGGGTAAATTTTTTTTATTAATGCTAGTTGTTCGAGATCCGACTTATCCGTAAAATACAGTACTTTAGATTGCTGACTCAGCTCAAAAATTGCTTTCATGCTGTGCTTATTAAGAATGGAATCTTTGTTATACAAAGCAATGAGTATTGAGTCGTAAGTACCGGTAAACTCTTCACGCATTTCATATAAGCTACTACGTGCAGGATGATCTTCTGGCAGTAGATAAGGGTTGCTATCTTCCGTTAGGTAAATAGTCATATAACCCAATAAAAGGGTGGTTAATGTTAAGAGTAATAGTATTGTCTTAGGGAATCGTCCAACAAATTGCAGATATTTTTCCACGTGTATGCCTTTTTTATTATAAATCTTTATTAGTATTTTAGTGCTGTGATGTCCATATGAATATTATGGAACCTCTGAACAAGCCATACGTGTTTTTTGGCTGGCTAAAATAAGCATATTTTTCGTTGCCTGCATGGATGCAGCTAAGGGGCGAGAGCAGGATGCGGTAAGCTTTGAATCAAGCTATTATCTTCATTATTCGCCTCAAATACCCTCATGTTATCCCACTGAAAATAGCACTCAGACTTACTCAGGGGTTCTTTATGCTTATTTAGGGATATCCGATGCCTTCATGCTTTCTTTTAATGTTCTTTTACTAACGTGCTTATCTTCTACTGCCACGTTGTAAACGATATCGGTGAATATCATTTTTGAGGATTTTTGGTTTTCTATATTCTCTACGTGTGATTTCATGATGGTCCAAATATTTTGCACTTTTTCAGTTTCTGTTGAATGCTGAGTTTTAAAAACAACGCCCTTTGCATTGTAATAGTGTTGTTGTAATATCACTTCCTTTTGTTTGGAAATCCACATTTGTACCTTATGATAGCCGGTCTTGTTAATGACTTGTTGGTCTACAGGTATACGTTCAATTAGCCAGGCAGCTTCACCAAGCACCTCATCTTCTCCTAGCAATGTGTTGCTGTAGTCAAATACTCTAATTTTATCTAAATCTGAGTAGTTAAATTCTGCGCCCATAAACGAGCCCCGTTTATCATTTGAGCCTATGCGTCGAGTTTTTCTAAAGGCAGGAAGAAACATCCATTGATCATCCGCTTTATTTTTATCTTCGCCGTGATTAATGATAAGGAAGGAGACTCCCCTAACATCTGCTGGTTTATGAAAATGCATAAGGGCGCGCTCTTCGCTCTCACCAATATCTTTTTGTAACATGTAAAAATGACGATCACGTACCGCTTCATTTTTACCTATTAAGCGCAATATGACATCAGAGGTATAACTCACTCCATCATTCCTGTCTCGTGAGCTTATTAAAATATCATTTGCAGTTGGAGGTGTTTTGCTGGCAGTCGGGTTAGACAACATAACCAGCGGTAGTACCACAACTAGTACCATAAAAAAAAATTGGTTTTTCATAGATAATATCCTGTGAAATAATTATGCTGATAAAAAGCCACTTTATAATAAATAATTAACGGCAGCCCAAATACGATCTTTGTTGCTAAATTGGCCAAAAAAATTAGTTTGCTTACCTGATAATAAGTCTATATTTAATTGTAATTTACAATGACTATTGGGCCTGTAACTCAACTTGCTTTGATATAGCTGTCCGCCACCTGAAGCGTCCGCATGACTCACGGCAAAACGAACAGCCGCTTTACCTGAGGCTAATGTTGCATCTGCTGATAGCGTATAGAGTGGCTCGCTCTCATTAATGGAGTAGCTGTCATCCCAGTCTTTAATATGTCGATCAGTCGCTTGTGCTGTGAATAGCCAATCTTTATATAAATAATCAATACCAATTAACCATTGCAATACATCACTATGGCTGGTGCTAAAATTATTGAGGTTAAATTCACGGTCATCAAACCAAGCTAATTCGCCGCGAGCAACCCAGTTACCGATAGGGCGGACGAGACTCGTTCCTAGCATGGTTTCTCGGGCATATTCTAAACGAGGGCTTGTGGTCGCATTGGTGAGAATAGGCGTGTCATTACGGCCTCGAAACGCATAAAGAGCAATGTCGGTATCGTAAAAAAAACGTTTTGCTTGCAAGCCAAATTCTCCGTCATTAGGGTGTTTCTCCGGTATACCCTCTCCTGCATTAAAGCTAAATTCACTTCCTGTGGGGGGCAGCTGATTAGGTTCGGAAGAGAAAATCCAAAGTCCTTCGATATCCCAGTTGCTAAGGGTTTGTTCTACGCGCAACATCGGCTGGCTTATTCGGTATTCATCGAGGTCAAATAAAACAAAATCCTTCAGGTCGAGGGGGTTCACCACATCCACAATACGTAGATCGTCAGCTTGCCCCCATGCTATTTTTTGATATCCCAACGACATGCCGTAGCTGCCCCAATCCCAACTGAAATACCCTTCATTCAACCAAAAGCGGTTGCCATATTCTTCTTTAGCTTGAGAGCTATAGCCTGAATGAATATCGTAAACGGCATCGTACTGCCACTCTCCATCAAAATTAAAACTCAAACCTTGTTTTTGATATTCCGCTTTTATAGCTAACGCATTGACTTGAGTCGTTAATTTATTGCTGCCTTCTAAACGTGAAGAGGCGGATGTTTTTAAATGTTTTTCTGTATACCAATCACTAGCGGACACATCAGCACAAAAAATTATTATTGAGGTGATGTTGATTAACATTAAATACCGCACCCGGAACCTCCATCAATAACAATACTTTGTGCTGTAATCATGCTCGCAGCAGGAGAAGACAAAAACATAATGGTATCAGCGACATTGTCTGAGCTAATCAGTTTGCGAAGCGGGATACGTTTTTTAACTCGTCGTAGCATTTGCGTCATGGATAATCCCAGAAAAGCAGCTTGAGGTTCAAGCTCTCGATGCAACATGGGAGTATCAACCCAAGAAGGTAAAACGGCATTGACGGTAATGTCTCTAGAAGCCCAATCCATCGCTAGCGCTTTGACCAAGCCAAGTAAGGCGTGTTTTGATGTGACATAGGCGGTGTTAGCTGCCTTGCCCGCACGCCCTAATATTGATGACACCACCACCACCCGACCGCCGTCATGAATATACTTTGCTAATAAAGACAGTAAACGTTGTGACGAATGAAGGTTAACGTCGAGAATCCGATCCCATGTATTATTGTCAGTAATATCATTATCATTACTGATGGCATGGCTAATCACCACATGGTGAAGGGGGCCCATAGCCTCTAATTTTTTACACAGTATTGTCGGCACTTCTTGATAATCAGTCAGATCAATTGCAATCGTGTGAATGCGAGATTGTTGCTCTGTTGGATAATTCTCGGCCGTGCGTTTTAAAGCTGTTTGATTAATATCAATAGCCAATACAGTAAAGTCTGAATTGCTTAAATATTTAGCCACTGTGGCGGCACCAATACCGCTTGCTGCACCGGTGATAAGCACTACATTTTCGTTATTCTTATCCAAGCGTGAGACCTCCATCCACATGAATAACTTCCCCGGTTATATAGTGGTTAGCGGGGTCTGCTAAAAACATGACTGTTCTAGCAATATCGTCCACCTCTCCTAGGTTTTTGGCTAACAGCCGTTTTTTTAATTGACTTTCATATTGGTCCAATAGTTCGCCTGCCATATCCGTTTTTATGACACCAGGAGCAACTGCATTAACCCGAATACCTCTGCTTGCGACTTCAACGGCTAATGCTCGGGTTAATGATTCTATGGCGCCTTTAGATGCCGCATAATTACATTGCCCTTTATTAGGTTTGTTTGCCGATACTGACGAAAGGTTAATAATAGACCCAGATCGTGCTGGCAACATTAATTTTAATGCGTGCTTACAAAATAGCATGGTGCCAATAACATTAGTGTTTAGTACTACCTGCATATCACTGACCGACATCGTCGCCAGTAACCCATCTTTTGTTTGCCCCGCATTATTGACTAGTAAATCTAAGCGATCGAAACGTTGTTCTATTTGATTTAAAAAGGCTTCTACTTGCGGCTCATCGGTAATGTCACATTGACAAGCAATAACCTCAACACCTTGGTCTTCTAGTTGTGTTTTCAGCTCATTGGCTTGCTGTTCATGGCTACGATAACAAAAAGCAATGTTGTAACCCGCTTCTGCAGCGGCAATCGCAATAGCGTGACCAATGCCCCGCGTTGCTCCGGTAATAAGCGCTAAGGGTTTGTTGTGCTCGGACATTACATAGACTCCGTTTCTTTGTTTCCCGCCAAAGCCAAACCATGAGATGTGGCATATCCCATAATTTTTTTGACTTGATGTTTATCAATATTGCCGTAGGAATAGTGACTATTATAGTTTTCCAATCCCAGAACGATGGTTTCTGCCATGCAAGCATACACTTGTCCCGCGCCTAAATAAGCACGCGCTCTTAGATCAAGGCTTTCGCTGTGTGGTGTACTGACAATCCCACCGCGCAGACAACAAATGTCGGGTCGTTCATTTAATAAATCTTCTGAAATATTGTGTGGTACCGCAATATCACAAACCAGAACATCTTTTTGCAGATAGCGTTCTTCAATAAAAGACTCTGATGAATTGGCCGCACACACCAATAGGTCTGCTTGTTGAATATCGTTAAGGTCTTCCGATACTTTGATTAACTGTTCAGACGGTGCAAATTGTTCAAACCAAGCATACACTGTTTTACCGATATTTTTTTGCTGTAAAAAATCTTGGCTCAGCCACTCATTTTTTAACGCGAAGGGCAGTAATGCTTTAGCTAGACCATTTAACGAATCCGGGCTTTTAGACATTTCATGTAGAGAGGTTTGATAGACTAACTCAGCTGTTTTGATTATTCTTTTTACAGAACCTACGCGGCCTACTAAAATTAAGGAGGGGCAATATTCCGCAATTAGCGTGCTATACACTGAGCCAATATTCCCTGCAGCACCAATAATTGCGGCGTGCTTTATACCTTTTTTTCGTTGAGAAATTGACTCTTGAATGGCTTCTGCTGCCATTGCGACAGTGAGTGCGTTACCGGTTGTTAATTTTATCCCTGAGGTTTCTACCGCTTTACCATTATTGGTAATAATAGAAGTAAACATACCCAAGCCTGCAATAGTACAACCATCATCTCTCGCTGCGGCTAGTCGTTCGTCAACGGCTTCTCTGATAGCCCCTAAGTTATTCGTCGCTAATAATTCGCCAATCTGTTGCGAAGTGGCATTAATAGGGTATAGCGTAAAATCAACAGTTTGACCTTGTGTAGAGCGAATGCGTACGGGAGCAAAAGGCGCCACCCGGCGATCATATGACAAACGATTTAATAAGGTTTCGGCCTGTTCATTGGTTAAATGTATTAACGCGGGTTCAACGTCTTTTATCCACTCACTAGAGATTAGATGGTTAATAAAAGCAACCTTCGCATCCGCTTTGCCTTGAGCCTTAACAATATTAAATTTTTCATAGCAGGCTCGGTAATCTACTGGGATAGTGTTGATGTTGTCGGCCGCGTCTAAAAGGTAACTCAATATATAACCCGTATCTTGGTAGCGCAATGCAACACACACCTTATCGAGTGCATCCGTTAGTTGTTGTATATCCTCATCCGCTAATTGAATGCTGGGTTCAATGCGAATAACATTGCCCGCACTCGCAGGTGGAGCAACACGAATTCCATGCTTTACTAACAAGTGACCGGTAACGAGGTAGCCTATAGCCTCTTGGTAGGCGGTTGTTTTAATTAACACCGAGGGCGAATGGTGCTGGCTAGCGAACTCTATGCCGTACAATAAGCCTTTACCCCTTACCTCTTTAATAATATCGGGATGACGAACCTGTAACGCATTAAGTGCTCGTCCTAACGTGTCGCCGCGCTGTTTTATTTGATCTAATAGTGCGCCGTTATTTTCTGTTATTTTTCGAACAAAGGTATCCGCAACACAGGCAGACCATTCATCTTCGCCGAAAGTAGAGCTTTGTATTAAGTCGAAGCCGGTTGCATACTGGCTTTCACGGATAGCCACCACACCTATTTTGCTAATGCCGCCGCCAAGGCCCTTAGATAAAACGACATAATCTGGTTTTAAACCAATTTGACTGCCTGCGAGAAATGTCCCACAGCGGCCACAGCCCGATTGCACTTCATCAGAAATTAATGGGCAGTCTAATATTCTTCGGGCATCATGTAATGCCTTTGCGTCTGCTTTATCGAGGCAATAACATCCCCCTTCGCCTTGAACCGGTTCAACCAAAATTCCGGCGATGAAAGGCAGGTCAGCTTTATCTATCGACACTTCCCCACGACGAATGGTTGTTTCTAATACGTAAGCCTGTTCTTGACTTTTTAATTGCTGAAGCCTGTCTTCTGTTAACTCAGCAGGGGAAAAAAATCGAGCATTTAAGCCTAGTCGCCTAAAAGGATGGCGATACATCTCACCGTACGTGAGCTGAATAGACATATTAAGCTTGCCATGAAAAGCATGCTTTAATGCGATATACATGGGCGCCTGATTTAGCTTATGTTGATTCCATTGCTTGATATACGCTATTTTTTCTTGGCAAGACGTTGTTATCAGTTGAGGGTGAGCGGCAGCTAGCTCTGGAGGAATATTCCATACGGCATTTTCTGGCTCTATTTTGTCTAGTGTACGCGGTAAAGAATCCTGTATTTGGTCAAGCTTCTTGCCCCGCATCACTTCGGCGTGCTTTAGTGCGACTTCAACTGATTCCGCGCCGGTCGACGCAAATGCGCAAATAAAATTTTCATTCCAGCCAGTTTCTTTTGGCAATAGAGTATTTAACCTTGCCGCCAGATTCCCAGCAGAAGCACGTAATGAAAATTGATTATGAAAAGCAACACCCTGTTCAATTTGTTGCATTAATACCTTTGTTAATTCGGGTTCATTGTGGCCTAGGATCACCGCACCGTAGCCCCCTAAAAAATCTAATACTGCACGCTCCTCGCCTTGAGTATCTCGATAATAAAGGTATTGTCCGGCAGCTCGATGAAATGTGTAATCTAAACCGACACTATGTAACGCAGCAGCAAGGGTAGGTTTACAATATTTTTGGTAGTTGTTCATGGCTGTCCTATTATATAAGCCCTGTTAAATAAGCCCTGTTAAAAAACGCTAACAGTAAGTTGTGCATCAAATCCGGAAGTATCCAGGCTATGAACTTTTATTGGAGTGGAGTTTTTCTGTTGTTTTACGGCATGTATGATTTGTGAAAGGCTATATATAACCCCTCCCCATCTAGGCTCATGAGGATTACAGTAATATTGTTCATTTATTATTTGAGTTAATAGTCGGTCTTGTTTTTTTGCTAATTGATATGCAGGTTTTTTAGGAGAGCGGTTAGTGTTATCGCTAACATCATATCCACTTTTCATATCAAAAATTTCGGCCATGGGCTGAGTATGACAAGTACTTTGTCGCTGTAAAATTAACGCTACTGCACCACATTCAACACCACATTCAACACTATGTTCATCATCATGTTGTTGATTTATTTTTTCAAAAGAATCGAGTGCAGTACCCGCTGTTAACACTAATGCTGCATCAATGTAATTATGTCGTAAGTTGAACATAGCTTCATTAAGTGCCATTGCAGCGCCAGCTTGGTCACGAACGAAAGCGCTACAGTCACCGCGTATTGACCAATGAACACTGACGGAGCCTAATAAATTATTGCTGAGCGCTTTAATGGCAAGAAAGGGATCAACATCTTTACTGTCCCATAAACTCGCTAGCGCGGAGGCATCAGGTGTTGAGCAGTTAGTAAAGGCTGCATGGTAGTCATCAATATCGGAGTGTTGTTGTCCTGCTTGATTGGTGTATAAGCCAAATCGCTCGCCAAGGTCTGCCGGGCTAATGTCTGCCATATCAAAAGCGAGTTGAGACGCAGTGAATGCATGTTCACCCGAACGACAGGTAAAACGCTTTAAACGTCTGGGAAGTACTTGAACGCTAGAGCCAAAACCTGGGGTTAAGCCTTCTGTGGAATGGATAAAAGAGGCGGGTGGCACGACGGCATAGCCAGTGACCATCACCTTGTCCACAACCTTTTTTTGATCATTATTTTTCAGCATTGTTGTACGCCCCAAATACGATACAGGCGTTAATGCCGCCAAATCCAAAAGAGTTACTTAGGGCATAATGAATCTTTTTCTTGCGCGCTTCGTTGGGCACATAATCAAGATCACAATGTACATCTGGGGTAGTTAAATTAATTGTAGGAGGGACTAAACTGTGATGAATAGCCAGCACAGTCGCTATAGCTTCTGGCGCGGCGGCAGCGGAAATCCAGTGGCCAATCATTGACTTGGTGGAAGAGACTAATGGGTAGTCAGCTCCGCTTTCTGCAAATATTTTTTTAATACTTTGTGTTTCTACCACATCATTCATGGGTGTCGAGGTGCCGTGTGCATTAATGTAGTCAATGTTTTTGGGCTGTAAGTTTGCATCGTTTAGTGCCGCGGTTATTGCCGCTTCTGCCCCTTTGCCTTCTGGATGTGGAGCGGTCACTTTATAGGCGTCTAAAGAACTTCCATAACCGACTATTTCAGCGTAAATAATCGCACCACGGGCTTTTGCTGATGCTTCACTTTCCAGTACTAAGAATGCACCCCCTTCACCGGCAACCAAGCCAGAGCGCCCTTGGTCAAAAGGACAGCATAGCGCTTCTTTTTTAGGGGATGATGTCGCCGTAGCCCCGAGTAAAAACAATCCTGACATCACTCGCGTATTCGAGACAGAGTCAGCCCCCCCCGCAAGCATGGCATCGGCTTCACCGCGCTGAATTGCACGGTAGGCAAGCCCTATAGCTTGTGCGGCGCCAGCGCAGGCGCCATTAATATTAAGAACGGGTCCAGTCATTGATAGCGATTCGGCAATAGCGCTCACCATGCGATCATTGGTTGACGCTAAGCCGCTATGTTGTAGACCGGTTTTTTTATTCGCTTGGTGGCCGCGCAAAGATTCGGGGTAATTTTCTGTTGATCCCAGCGCTACCATTTCAGACTCGTGTATTTCTGGTACACCACTACAGGTCGCGCAGCCTATGCGCAAAGATTGTGTTAGTTTGGGGTCTTTAAAGGCGTCTTTAAAGGCATTTTGCGCACTAACAAAACCAAAGTAGCCACGGCGCTCAAGTAGTGGCACGTCAAGCAGATCGGCTTGGTATTTTTCTTTAAATACATCAAAATTTATAGTTGCGGCATATTTAACGGGGAAGTCTTCAGTTTCTTGTGGCTGCCAAGGCGCAACGGCACTTTTCCCCGCTGCAATTGACCGCCAATATTGTTCTTTGCTTGAGCATAATGTGTCTTTTTCAAAAGAGTTAATTATCCCCATGCCGGTGACTACAACACGGCACTTACTCATCTGCTTCCCCTATCACCATATAACAAATCTGCCCGTTGAATCCTTCGGCAATAATTAACGCTGTTGATGATGTTATGTCTTTTCTTTTTTCTTGTAGTAAGGTGGCCGCAAAAAAAACGGCATGAAGTGCACCTGCAGCGCCGGTGTAACCCGTTAACTGGTCGATATAATGTAAATTATTGTCAGGAAAATAATGAGTAAGATTTTGTTTTCTTTCTTCACCAATATCAAAACCACCGGTATAAATTATCTGTTGAGGAAGCACAATATTTTTGGCAGATAAGCCCTCTAATAAATTACTCATCATAGGGAAATCGGTTTTTGTAGAGCCAGAAAATGTGCGGATGACAGTGATTAAACACGCGTCAGCATCTCCAGGCTTATCACTTGCCACTAAGGCAGCCGCTGATTCGGAAGGAAAGATATTATAATTATTCCATTGCTGAAAAAAGTCCCTATGATGTAAGAAATACCACGGTGTTATTTTTGGGCTGCCCGCAGCCACTAAAGCTTGCCTACACTTCCCTTCTCGAATATTGAAAAAGGCTTCAATAATTGCCTGCGCGCCAGCATCTGCAAAAGGAGAGAAAACACAATTAACGCCAGTAATATTAGTTAATTGTGCAATGTGACTAGCGGTTGTGCTGTTGAGTAATATCAGTCCCGCCAACGGCTTTGCTTCTATTAACATTTGCTGTGCATAATCATGCGAAGTGCCATCAAAAGGAATGGGCAAATCATTGTCCTCACAGTCAACCGTTCCTAAGCCTAAAAACAGACCCGTATCTTTTTCATCATTCGCAGTGGAATCTGCATTTTGGTTCTGTTGTTTCCAAGTGGTGAGCGCGGCATCAATCACCCAGCGTGATTGGCGCTCAGATGTTTTTCGAACAATGCGTCCTACATCGAGATGCTTTAAATTAGTATCTTCAAGAAAAGCCGCTTTCTTAACTAAGCCAAGCGATTGATGATCTGCAATGTTAACGGCAGTAACCTGGGAGCCCTGAACAAGATGAGCAGCATTTAATTCCCCTGGTAAAGATTGCTTGCCTAACTTAAAATAAATACGTTTCTCCAAAAGGGTGCTCATCTCATATCGTTATTTTGTGAAAAAATGAGAGCCGCATTCTCTCCACCAAAACCGAAAGAGTTACTAAGAATATGTTTAAGGGCTTGAGATTTTCCTTCGGTTACGATATTTAATAACGCTTCATCTTCTTTTGGTTGGGAATAGTTTAAGGTCGGTAATACTTTTTGTTCAGTTAAAGACTGAACACAAAGTACGGCTTCAATGGCTCCG
Organism: Cellvibrionaceae bacterium; assembly: GCA_047629215.1. Lineage (GTDB taxonomy): Bacteria > Pseudomonadota > Gammaproteobacteria > Pseudomonadales > Cellvibrionaceae > CANLBN01. The sequence continues at coordinate 13,324 of JBLHWO010000067.1, forward strand.
CTGGCGGCTAAAGAGTGCCCCATAGCTGATTTTGTTGACGTGACGGTAGGTGGGTTTTGTGAGTGGAGAGTCGATTTTTTTTGGTGAAAAATGCTCGCAATAGCGCGACCTTCTGCCGCGTCATTACTGGGTGTGGATGTGCCATGGGCGCTAATATGCTGGATATCGTCAATAGATAACTGTGCATTGGATAAAGCATCTTCCATGCACTTCTTATAGTACATTCCACCAGCTTCTGTAGAGGTCGGCTTATGCGCTTCTGTTTGCCTAGTGGCGCCTGATAGATAAGCTAAAACGGTTGCCCCTCGCTTCTTTGCATAAGCTGCATTTTCTAGAATCAAAAATGCAGCGCCATCAGCTAAAATACATCCCGATCGGTTTTTATCGAAGGGGCGTGAAGCTTCGGAAGCTTTACCATATCTAGAGAGGTTAAGCGCGCCTAGTTTATAAAACGACATTTGCATGATTGGATGCGTGGCGTATTCTGCTGCACCACAAATGGCAGCGTCTAGTTCGCCAGATAATATACGGCGTTGAGCACTAATGATGGCCGTAGGGCCCGCCGTGCAAGCGTCGGCAAAGCTTTGTGTGCAGCCCTTGATGGACAATTCTCGTGCTATGTAGTGAGCTGCTTGGTTCTGAGGCAGAGAATCAATCTCTGTTTGTATACGGACGATATCATCTGCATTTAAGTTGCCAGACCCTTCTCCCCATAATTTATGTAGTGTTTCAGCAGGGAGCAAGTTCTTATTACAGCCAACAAAGAGTCCGAGGCGGTCCCCTAACGCATCAGCAGAAATTCCTGCTTGAATGTAGGCCTTGTGGGCAGCGTGAACAGCCATTTTCGTGCTGATTGCTACGCTCGCTTTATTGAGATGCGGATAATTTTTTTCTACTAAATCTAGGTTTTCATCATTAATTCGAGAACAAATTACATCGACGGGTGATGTGCCCGATTGACTAATGTTGATTTTTTTTAACAACGATTTGCCGTTGTAGAGTGCTTTAAATAATGGCTCAACATCAGTATAGCTAGGCACAAAAATACCAAGACCTGTAATGGCTACAGTACTCATAAAAAGACCTTTGTAAGGGTTACTTATTCAGCTGACTTATTGTTATACCCCAAAGGTTGACGGTAATTGTCTTTCGTTAATCTGTCCAATACTAATGAGACCACTAAAAGCTACACCGAGTTGTTCTTTAATACATTTTTGGATTAATTCATCTCCAGAAAGATCGTTATTTAGAATGGCATCACACAAATTTACCCAGTGAATTACTTTGGTATCGGTAAATACATCCATTATCGATAGGCCTTCGTATGCGTCGTCTTCTGTGTATGCGTTTGGGCTCTGCTGCAAAATCTGCGCACCTAAAGCAGTTAGCATGCCATCTTCTACTAGTTCTGATAGGGAGCCAATGATTTCTTCAGCATGTGTTATGACGCTTTTTTGCGGCATTTTGATCGCAAGCTTTTTACCTAACGAAAAAGATAAGTCAACAACGTCTAATGAGTCGGCACCTAATTCATCAACAATTTTCGATTCTAAGTTTACTTCATCAAGCTCACACTCTAAGACGCTTGCGACGACGCTTATAACTTTTTCAGCAGTATTGGTGTTGTTCATTTGTCTTTCCATATTTATAGTTATGTTGGATTAATTGACAATTTTATCTCCCTAAGGTAGGGAAGTAGGCATTATTTACATGATTTTTTCAATAAAGCAATATAAATAATAATAATAATCATTTTAATTTATGTTGCTTTATTGAAGAAAAGGGATCTTGTGGTTTTGACCCCATGCCAATATTTTAAAATACAAGCAGAATAAAAACGTTAATTCGATCAGATAAAGCAACAGCTGCACTATACTAGTTTTCTTTACAAATTTTTAGGTTAGTAATCTTAGACCTTAGTCGTGTATTGATTTCGTCGAGTGGTTTTTGTTGCTGGGACTACTGGATAGTGAGTAGCACCGAAGTTATTGTTATACAGATCTTTTGCAATTGTTAACCGTTCAGTTGAGCAGTGTCTTTTGTCAAGGGCTCTTGTTCAAATACATCAAAAAATGCGTCGCATAAATACTCGCCATTGAGGAGCTTGAGTAAGGCAGCTGTATCAATAATGGCTCCGCGGGGAAGAAAAATAAGAGCGGCACCTTTGGGGAGTAGTGTCAGTCTTTCGCGATTTAAAAAATGAGCTAATACCCAAAGAAGTTAAGGTCCACCCAGCGCTCAGCCTAGCGACCCAACGGGCTGCCTAATACCCTATGTAAAGCATAATCGATGCGTCGATATCAGTAATGGGAAGGACGAGATGAAATATTTGCATAGTGAGTTCCAATAGCGGTACGGTTGAATGTTTAACAATTATCTAGTGTGTAAACTGACTTTTTATAGCGATTTATAGACATTAACGTTGAGTTTTATGAAAATGCATTGAATGATAAGTATGAATTTACCCCTTCGCAACGCAGTAAAAATCTTTTAGGTGGCAGCGCGTTATCTAAGTTTCATTTAAAGTGGCGACGAGTTTTCTTACTCATGTTATTTAACGCGATAGCGGTGATGTTGATTGCTAAAGCCGCTGATACTTAGTGGCGGGTAAGGTATTAATCTCTCGCTCAAGTAATGATGAAACAACACTAAAGGCCAATCGTGCCCATAAAGCGTTACATAAAAGCAGCATTAATAAAGTATCTTCGATAATGCATGCAGTGACATAAGCCGATAGGAGAAGAATCAAGGAGTCTGCTCGTCTTACGGTGTGCTAACCTATGTTTAACATGGTTAAAATATTGGCCCAATACCCTATAGTTATTTATGGTTGGGGTGGTTTGC
>JBLHWO010000068.1:0-16136 GCA_047629215.1 Cellvibrionaceae bacterium
TGCCGATTGGCGAGTTGTTTATAGGTGGTTTTATACCTGGTATAATGATGGTTATTGCGATGCAAGTCGTCTGCTTCTATTTATCCCGCAAGAATAAATGGGGCACTATCATTAAGTTTGATCCTAAACGTATTGCAACAACCGGTGTTAAAGCTTGGTTGGGCTTTATGGCTATTGGTATCGTTATTTGGGGTATCTATAGTGGTAAATTTTCACCTACAGAAGCTGCCGGTATCACTTCAGGTTTTTGTTTGTTGGCGGGCATATTTATTACGCGTGAGCTTAGTATAAAATCATTACCTAATATCTTAATGCGCTCGGGTACTATTACCGGTATGTTGGCACCATTAATTGCTATTTCAATTGTTATGCAACAAGTACTTTCCCAATTAGGTGCTAAAGCATTCATCACTGATTTAGTTAACTTATTAGGTGGTTACTATCCAATATTATTTGCTTGTATGGCGATTGTTTTATTAGCAGGTACTATCTTAGAGAGCTTGCCAAATACAATTATCTTGGCGCCTATCTTAGCACCTATTGCGGCCAGTATCGGTGTTGATCCTATTCATTTCGCGGTTGTGTTTTTAGTAGGTGACGCGATTGGTTTTATTACTCCACCGTACGGATTGAATCTTTATGTGGCGAGTGGTATTACCGGTATCCCCTATCTCAAACTCTTGGCCTACACGGTACCATATTTATTATCGTTACTCGTGGTTTGGATAATTGTTGCGATGGTTCCTGATTTTTCTACCTACCTTGTTGAACTAATGCGGCCGAAGTAAGCTTAGATGTAAAATCTTATAGTAATTAAAGAAGGCTCTGCTCATTAGAGCTTTCTTAATCTATTAATTTAAAAATTTCACAAAAACATTCAATGCACTAATCATAAAACATATCTAACCCAAAAATTTTTCCTGCCAGGTAATCGTCAAGTAAGCGCTTAACAAGTGGTCCTCGTAAATTTTTTTGTTTGCATATGTCGTCATAACTCATCCACACTGCTTGTATAATTCCCGTGTCTAACTCCATCTCGGGATAATGCTTTATAGGCTGCGCTAAAAAACTATGGCGTAAGTAAGTAATACCATTTTTTGCAACATGTCGATATAAACCTAAATAATTTGTGACCTCAACTTCCCAGCCAGTCTCTTCTAGAGTTTCTCGTTTAGCGGCATCAATTAAGCTTTCATTTTCATCAAGATGGCCCGCAGGTTGGTTACAAACTTCAATGCCATCAGGGACTTCATTCACCATTAAAAATTTATCATCTTTAACAACTAATGTGGCGACTGTTACATTGGGTTTCCAGCGTTTATTTGTCATGTTTTTTTACAACTCTTTTTTTGTGCAACCTTTTACGATCTTTACTTGGTGTATGTTGTATTGTATGTGCAGTGTTGTAGGTGTTGTTTTTTGTCTTATTTACCGGCGATTTTAAAGGCAAGGGTAATATAAAAGATTTAACACAAGACTCTCCCGGCATAAGATTTTCTAAACTCCACTGGCCTATTGAACGCCGAATTAAGCGTAGAGTAGGTAAATTAACAGCGGCAGTCATGCGCCTGACTTGACGATTGCGCCCCTCAGTAATTGATATTTCTAACCAATGTGTTGGAATAGCTTGGCGATATCTCACCGGAGGGCTGCGGTCCCAAGTTTTTGGCTCAGCTATATGTTTTACCTTTGCGGGTTTTGTAAGTCCGTCTTTTAGATGAACGCCAGCTTGCAGGTTTTTAAGAGCTCCCGAATCAAAAACACCCTCTACCTGAACCCAATATGTTTTTTGCAATTTGTGTGATGGATGGGCTATATGGTGTTGTATATTCCCGTCATCAGTTAATAGTAACAGTCCCTCAGAGTCAAAATCTAGACGCCCTGCAGGGTAAAAGCCAGTCTTATCGATAAAGTCAGAAAGATTACTTCTGCCGCCTTCATCTGTGAACTGAGAGAGGACTTTGTAGGGTTTATTAAGCAGTATTAATGACGACATATGATGATTATATAATATCTAGGTATAAACAAATAATTTAATATGAATAATAGGGCATATGATATGATTACTTTACTTATGTATTGATATTAGCTGTTTCGGGCTTTTAACTACTATACCCTTAGTATCTAAAACTCAGGAAGCTAAGCAATAAAATTATTATTCGGATTTCGATTTAAGGAAAACAAATGACGACCGATACACCAAAGATCATCTATACCCTAACCGATGAAGCTCCTGCCTTAGCCACTTATTCCTTATTGCCGATCGTTAAAAGTTTTATCAAAACTGCTAATATTGACGTTGAGACAAGCGATATCTCCTTAGCTGCCCGAATTATTAGTGCATTTCCCGAGCGCTTACAGCCCGAACAACAAGTAGCTGATACATTGGCCGAATTGGGCGAGTCGGTCAAACTTGCCCACACCAATATTATTAAATTACCCAACATAAGTGCATCTGTGCCTCAGTTGGTAGCTGCAATTGATGAACTTCAAGCCAAAGGCTATGACCTTCCTAGTTATCCTTACGAGCCCGCTGACGACGCTGAAAGAGCGATTCAAAAACGTTACGATAAAATTAAAGGCAGTGCTGTCAATCCGGTTTTACGAGAGGGGAACTCTGATCGCCGAGCGCCCTTAGCGGTCAAAGAATATGCACGTCAAAACCCTCATTCTATGGGTGAATGGAGTGCTGATTCCAAGTCTCATGTTGCCAGCATGACCGAGGGAGACTTTTATGGTAGTGAAAAATCACTCACACTGAAAAAAGCCTGTGATGTTCGTATCGAGCATATTTCTCCGGGCGGAGTAGTAACTGTCTTAAAACCAAAAATAGCGTTACTTGACGGTGAAGTTATCGATGCTTCGGTGATGAGTTGTGATGCTCTTCGCGACTTTTTAGAATTAGAGATTGCAGCTGCGAAAAATGAAAATGTACTGATTTCAGTGCATCTGAAAGCAACTATGATGAAAGTATCTGATCCTATTATTTTTGGTCACGCAGTGACGGTGTTTTTTAGATATGCATTTGAGAAGCACGCTAAATTATTTGATGAGATTGGTGTGGATACCAATAATGGTTTAGGCGATCTATACCAAAAAATTGCGCAGCTGCCAGAAGCAAAACGCCTTGAAGTAGAGGCTGATATTCAAGCTTGTTACGAAAAACGCCCTAAATTAGCCATGGTTAACTCCGATAAAGGTATCACTAATTTACATGTACCTAGCGATGTAATAATCGATGCTTCGATGCCCGCAGCTATTCGTTCGTCGGGTCAGATGTGGGGGCCAACCGGCAAGTTAGAAGATACTAAAGCGATCATTCCCGATCGGAGTTATGCGGGTGTCTATCAAGAGACTATGAAGTTTTGTAAAAAGCACGGTGCTTTGGATCCAACCACCATGGGCAGTGTGCCTAATGTTGGATTAATGGCTCAAAAAGCCGAAGAGTACGGCTCTCACGATAAAACTTTTGAGGCAGAAGCTGAGGGCGTTATTCGAGTAGTCGATGATACTAATATGGTATTGTTAGAGCAGGTTGTTGAGGCAGGTGATATATGGCGCATGTGCCAAGTTAAAGATGCACCTATTCAGGATTGGGTTAAGTTAGCCGTTAATCGTGCACGAGCAACTCAACTACCAACAATTTTTTGGCTTGATGAAGAGCGCGCGCACGATTCTGAGATAATTACCAAAGTTAACTTGTATTTGAAAGATCACGATACCAAAGGTCTTGATCTTCACATCATGTCGCCCATAGCCGCTACTCGCTTCACACTTGAAAGTATTATTAATGGTAAAGACATCATTTCGGTAACAGGCAATGTATTACGTGATTATCTAACAGACTTATTTCCAATTTTAGAGTTGGGCACCAGTGCAAAAATGCTCTCAATTGTGCCACTAATGAACGGTGGCGGATTATTTGAGACGGGTGCGGGCGGCTCGGCTCCTAAGCACGTACAGCAGCTTGTCGAGCAAAATTATCTGCGCTGGGATTCTTTAGGTGAATTTCTTGCTCTATCAGTATCTCTTGAGCACGTGTTCGATACCTTTAACAACACCAAGGCGAAAGTGCTAAGCGAGACACTAGACACTGCTATAGGTAAATTTTTGCTCTATAATAAATCACCGGCTCGTCAATTAGGTAGTTTAGACAACAGAGGTAGCCACTTTTATCTAGCGCTATATTGGGCGCAAGCATTAACGGAACAAGATGACGATGTAGAATTAAAAGCGCGCTTTGTGGATCTGGCCGAATTTTTGACTGCGCACGAAGATCAAATTGTTGAGGAAATGAACAGCCAGCAGGGTAAAAAGGTTGATATTGGCGGTTATTATTTACCGAATGTGGATTTGGTAGAAGCTATTATGCGTCCAAGTGAGCAATTAAATAAGGCTATATCTTCTTTTAACCAATCGTTAGCAAGTGATATTAAATTATAACAACTTGTCCGTCAGTTGAATTCAAAGCCACTTAGCTAGTTTCTAAGTGGCTTTTTGCTAATTGCTCTGAAGTTGTTTCACCCGTAACCGATGCAGCCTCCTCAATGGACTCTTTTGCGGTAATACTGACTGCATGCAAACCCTTGTCACCTTTAGTAATCTCAAAGTTTACTGCTTGACCTGCTCTAAGTGTTTTATAGCCTTCCATTTCTATTGACGTGTAATGGGCAAATAAATCTTCAGATTCATCTTCTGATAAAATAAATCCATATCCCTTTGCATTGTTGAACCACTTTACTTTGCCGGTAGCCATAACTATTGCCTATATTTTGGCCTGTATCATCCCTTGTACTTATAGATTTTTAGGGATTTCTTAAGGCGCACACCTTTACGTGTTAATATTAAATCACATCGTTATTTCATTACGTATAACTTATACGTAATGCTCGTCAGATGTCAACTTTTTGGTCAAATGCTAATGTTTTTTATCAACTCTCATGGTTTGAGTACTTGATTGACAATTTAGTGACCCGATATAACTTACTAGAAAAGACTTATACAGAGGTAAACTAGGAAATGCAGTTCTTAGCACAATTTAATATGGGTATTCTTGAGTTTCATCGACTACGCTTAAGTAAAGACGATCAAGACAGTGATTCAAGCGACGAGGGTTATTTGTTGCTGGAAGAGACGAAGCCCGAGCTTAAAAAGCCATCGTTATATAAAGTAATGATGATGAACGATGATTACACTCCGATGGAATTTGTAGTTCATGTATTAGAATCATTTTTTACTATGGATCGCGAACAGGCAACACGGGTGATGTTGCAGGTGCATAAAGATGGTAAAGCAAAATGCGGAATATTTACTCGCGATATTGCCGAGACAAAAGCAGCTCAAGTGATTGAGTGTGCCAAACAAAATGAACATCCGTTGCTTTGTGAGATCGAAGCAGTGGACGATGAGTAAATTGAATCAATGTCATATCTAATGAGGATATCAAATGTTAAGTAAAGAGCTTGAGCAAACCCTTAACGAGGCCTTTAAAGGTGCTCGTGTGAAACGTCATGAGTTTATGACGGTTGAACATCTTTTGCTGTCGCTACTCGATAATAATGCAGCCTTGGTTGTTTTGAAATCCTGCGGCGCGGATCTATTGACTTTGCGCAACGAATTAGTTGAGTTCGTTGACGCCACCACACCTTTAATTCCTAAGACTGAAAAAGATCGTGAAACACAGCCTACACTTGGTTTTCAGCGAGTCTTACAGCGAGCTGTTTTTCATGTTCAATCTTCGGGCAAGAAAGAAGTGACTGGCGCCAACGTGTTAGTAGCTATTTATAGTGAGCAGGAAAGCCAGGCGGTTTACTTTCTGAAAATGCAAAGTATTGCACGACTCGATATCGTTAACTTTATAACTCATGGTATTTCAAAAGTGGGTGATGACAGCGCCAGTAGTGACTCAATCCAAGGTGATGATATTAACGAAGGTGCAGAAGGGGCCTCTGAATCAGTTAATCCGTTGGACAATTATACTACTAACCTTAACTTAGCAGCAGAGGAAGGCCGTATAGATCCACTAGTGGGTCGAGACCATGAAGTTGAACGTGTTACACAAATTCTATCGCGACGACGTAAAAATAATCCTTTATTAGTTGGCGAGTCCGGTGTTGGCAAAACAGCTATTGCTGAAGGTTTAGCAAAGAGAATTGTCGATGGTGACATTCCAGATGTATTAAAAGGTAGTGTTGTCTACTCACTTGATATGGGTGCTTTATTAGCGGGTACCAAATACCGAGGAGACTTTGAGAAACGTTTTAAGGGTTTGCTGGCTGAGCTCAAAAAGCGTGATCGTTCTGTACTTTTTATCGATGAAATTCATACTATTATTGGTGCTGGAGCAGCTTCGGGTGGCGTTATGGATGCCTCTAATCTGCTTAAGCCTTTGTTATCGTCTGGAGAAATTCGTTGCTTCGGCTCGACAACCTTCCAAGAATATCGTGGTATTTTCGATAAAGATCGGGCTTTATCTCGACGCTTTCAGAAGGTTGACGTTAATGAACCTAATGTTGAGGACACTTATAAAATTTTAAAAGGTCTCAAGTCTCGGTTTGAAAAACACCACAATATCAAATACACCGATGCAGCTCTTCGCTCCGCCTCTGAGCTTTCAAGTCGCTATATTACTGATCGCTTTATGCCGGATAAAGCTATTGATGTAATTGATGAAGCTGGTGCATATCAGCAGTTACAATCACCTAGTAAGCGCAAAAAACAATTGGGCGTGACTGACATCGAAAAAGTTGTTGCAAGTATCGCGCGAATTCCACCTAAAACGATATCGACGTCTGATAAAGAGCAGTTGCGTAAGCTAGACAGCACTCTAAAAATGACAGTGTTCGGTCAAGATATCGCAATTGACGCATTAACAACATCTATCAAGCTATCTCGAGCAGGTTTAAGTGCTGAAGATAAGCCAATCGGTTCGTTCTTATTTACGGGACCAACGGGTGTGGGTAAAACTGAGTTATGTAAGCAGCTATCTGAAGCTATGGGTATTGATCTTATCCGTTTTGATATGTCTGAATACATGGAGCGGCATACGGTATCTCGATTAATCGGTGCACCACCAGGCTATGTTGGTTTTGATCAAGGTGGACTATTAACAGAAGCTGTTACTAAGCAGCCTCACAGTGTGCTTTTGCTTGATGAGATTGAAAAAGCGCATCCAGAAGTTTTTAATATACTTTTGCAAGTTATGGATCATGGCACTTTGACAGATAATAACGGTCGTAAAGCTGACTTCCGCAATACTATTATCATAATGACCACCAATGCTGGTGCTGAAGAAATGAGTAGAGCATCAATTGGTTTTACTAAACAAGATCATAGTAGTGATGGTATGGAGGCACTTAAAAAAGTCTTTACTCCTGAATTTAGAAATAGAATTGACTCAATTATTCAATTTTCTACGCTGTCTAAAGAAGTTGTTAAAACTGTTGTGGATAAGTTTCTGGTGCAGCTGCAGCTTCAGTTAGATGATAAGCGTGTTGTTTTAAATATCGATGACGATGCACGTGCGTGGTTAGCCGAACATGGCTACGACGAAAAGATGGGTGCTCGTCCAATGGCGCGTTTAATTCAAGATAAGCTCAAAAAGCCACTTGCAGAAATGGTGTTGTTCGGTGAGTTAAGTGGTGGAGGTACAGTCAATATCTTTGTGGGTAACGATGACGACCTCACTCTCGAAGTTGAAAATGAGTTGGAGCCAGCTTAGTCAAAAAGTGGCAATATAAGTACAAATAAAAAGGAGCCTCAGGGCTCTTTTTTATTAAGTAAATATAACACGAAGTGAAATGAGAGCACTAGAAACTGCTATCGGCTTGATTATTTATTACACGTAATTTGCAGATGCTAACGAGCGCGGAAAGTAATGCGGCCTTTCGACAGATCGTAAGGAGTCATTTCGACCTTAACTTTATCGCCAGTTAAAATTCTTATGTAATTCTTGCGCATTTTTCCAGAAATATGGGCCGTGACTACATGACCATTTTCTAGTTTTACACGAAAAGTGGTATTAGGGAGAGTATCAATAACTTCTCCATCAAATTCGATGTTCTCTTCTTTTGCCATTCGGCACAAACCTCTTGAAAGCCTTTAAAATAAGCGCTGCATTGTGCCTGAATTTTATCTGTGCGCCAAGGCGAATTTACAAAACACGCAACCAATGCGCACCATTTTGTATTTCTAGTGGTCGATATGATGATTTGTAGCTCATTTTTTGACAGGATTTAATCCAATAGCCAAGATATACAGCAGGTAAGTCGAGTGTCTTTGCCTGATCTATTAGAAAAAGAATAATAAAACTACCTAAACTGCGCTTAGCTAAAGTAGGGCAGTAGTAGCTGTAAACCGCTGCAATGCCATTATCCATTATATCGGCAACAGATGCGGCTATAAGGCGTCCGTCTTCTCGAATTTCATAATAGCGGGTTGATTTCCACTCACTTGTTAAAAAGCTACGGAACTGTTGCTGAGACGCTGGATACATGTCGCCATCTTGATGTCTTGCATTAATATATGCTTCGTAAAGCGCATAGTGTTCATCGGTATCGATGGTTTTAACAATAGATATCGATAGATCCTGATTACGTCGCCATGCACGTTTTTGTTGCCTACTGGCGGTGAATGCAGCAGTTGGTATTCTGATGGGGATACAGGCATCACAATGGGTGCACATTGGTTTGTAAATATGGGTACCACTGCGTCTGAAACCATATTCAGATAACTGTGAGTAAAGTGCAGTATCAATTTTTTGCTTTGGATTTAGAAATAATGTGCTAGCAGACTGGCCTTTAATATAGCTGCAGGGATGTTCTTGAGTTTGGAAAAACTGTAATGATTCTAGATCACTGGCAATTTTATCAACGTGAGGAATGTTTTCGTCTAGTTCACCCATAATTAATGACTATATTTTTATCTCTTGTGTGATGAATAATATCGAGCAATTTGTCCGATATTAGTTCGTTGCTATTCAAGTTTACAGCAACAGGCGCGCCAATAAAACTGCACTACTTAACCTCGCATTTACAGGCGTTCCAGCTCTTTAGATTTTTGGCAGCCCCTAAGGCTGTTGTTGTTATATAAGTTACTATGCCTTTATTTAACAGCGATCTGTGGTCCAGTGATCACTTGTTAAGGTTATATCTTGTGGCTTCCATTCAGGCAAGGTGATTGTGGTATCAGCCTTAAATGCATATTGCTGGATAATTTGTTCAAAGCTTAACCTGTCAATTTCTATAGCACCAAGGCTATTTAAGTGATTGTTGTGTACTTGACAGTCAATCAATTTATATTGCCATTTTTTTAAGTATTCCACTAGATGTGCAATTGCTATCTTTGAGCCATTTGTCATTTGACTGAACATCGATTCACCAAAGAACACACGGCCAATAGCAATGCCATAAAGCCCGCCACAAAGAATATCGTCTTGCCATACTTCTATCGATTGCGCGTGCCCAGCACGGTGGAGTTGAAGATAACTTGCTGTCATCTTCGATGTTATCCATGTTGCCGGTTCAGCAACGGATATGTCACCGCGCCTGCAGTTGGCGCAAGCGTCAATAACAGCCTTAAAGTCGCTATTGATGGTAACGCGAAAGCTACCTTGTTTGAGGGTTTTACGAAGGCTACGGCTAATATGAAACTGGTGTGGATAAATAACCATTCTGGGTGAGGGTGACCACCATAAAATAGGATCACCTTCATTAAACCAAGGAAATATGCCGCGTTTGTAGGCCTTTAATAGCCACGCACTGGAAAGATCACCGCCAGCACAAAGTAAGCCATTGGGTTCATGCATTGCCTGACGGGTGTCTGGAAACTCAATAACTAATGGATCTAACCAAGGTAATTTCATAAGCTATTTGTTACTAATGACGTCATTAAGTCGATTGCTTTAATAGCAGTTGATGTCGCATGTTATCCTCTTGGCTTTTGGATGTTGGTTATCCTAGCCGGCAAATAATAATAAATATTTTTTATTCAACCAATTAATCACGCATTTCCAGTGTTATTCACGCGCTCTTAATTATCGTGCTGATAATTGAACCCCACGCGACGTTGCCAACATGGAATGGGGTTTATTATGTTCTAATTATCTAAATATTTTTCTGCATCTAGAGCCGCCATACAACCAGACCCAGAGGAAGTAATCGCCTGTCGATAGACATGATCGGCAACATCACCGGCAGCAAAGACACCATCGACACTGGTTTGTGTTGCATTGCCATTGAGGCCACTATTAACTGTTATATAACCATTTTTCATCGCGAGTTTCCCCTCGAATAAACCTGTATTGGGTGTGTGCCCAATAGCAATAAACACGCCTTGCAGTGCAATGTCTTGCAGCTCACCAGTGAGTGCGTGTTTTAAGCGCATGCCATTAACACCCGCCTGATCACCCAGAATTTCATCCAGTGTGTTATTCCACATCAACGTTACATTACCATTTTTAGCTTTTGCTAATAGTTTGTCCTGAAGCATTTTGTCAGAACGTAGACTATCGCGTCGATGAACTAGAATCACCTGCTTGCAAATATTTGATAAATAAAGTGCTTCTTCGACCGCGGTGTTGCCGCCACCAATCACAGCAACAGTTTGATCTCGGTAGAAGAAACCATCGCAGGTTGCACAGGCGCTGACGCCTCTACCCATAAATGCTTTCTCGGACTCCAGTCCTAAATAGCGCGCAGATGCGCCGGTAGTAATGATAAGAGAGTCACAGGTGTAAGTCTCATTGCCCTTTATAACAAAAGGCCTATTATCAAGATCAACTTCGTTAATATGATCGAAAATAACTTGCGTTTCAAAGCGTTCTGCGTGTTCTTGCATTTGTACCATTAAATCGGGTCCTTGCAGCGCAGCGATGCCGCCAGGCCAATTTTCAACCTCGGTAGTGGTGGTCAATTGACCACCTTGTTGCATGCCTGTTATTACAACGGGGCTCAAGTTAGCCCGTGCTGCATAAATAGCAGCAGTATAGCCCGCAGGCCCTGAACCAAGAATCAGTAAACGATGATGGTTGTCTAAACTCATGCTGAATTCCACTATAAGATTTACGTTAAAATTGTGTTAAGGTACTGAATAATCAAGGTAAATATATCCAGCTTTATAATATTGGCATCATACCATGGTGTTATGTCTCCCAGTAGAGGTATCAACCCAGCTTATTAATCTTTTGTTATGAAAAGTCGATTCGAGTTAGTAGGTAGCATTTAAATGGCAGTGTTTCCAAGCTCGGCTACAATAGTTGCTATGCTAACTGCAGACTTAAAGATATACGCATACAAAAGAATGTCGATGGCGTGTGAGGGATCTAAAGGCCACTTTAAAAATCGAAGCTATCGTTTTATTTTAAGCGCGGGTAAAAGATTGATGGGTTCATAAGAATTTATTGATACGATTATGTTTGGAACAATCCTAACCGTGTGAACTTATGTAAAGGTTGAAACGCAAAGGTCGAGTTAGAATTGACCATCAAGACTAATCTACTAAATCTGAATACTAAGGTTATAACAGTTGAAATCTACTACTAAAATTATGAGTGAAGCCACACCTGTTCAAAATGCTTTAATGAGAATATTAAAAGAGGGCGCACTTATCGGTTGGCTACTATTGTGTATTTATTTGCTCGTCGCCTTAACATCTTACTCGCCATCTGATCCCGGTTGGTCGAGTACCGGCACTTCCAATTATATACATAATACAGCAGGTCCCGCGGGTGCTTGGATGTCCGATGTGTTTTATTCTTTATTTGGATACATCGCCTACTTATTTCCAGTGATGATCTTGTATCGACTGTGGCGTGTTTTTATGGCACGTAATACAGCGATATATTTTGATGTGCTGATGTTTTTTGTAAGGGTAATTGGCCTAATACTGGTCATCGTTGCCGGTACTGGACTTGTATCTCTGCAAATGGGAGCAACCAGTGCTGCTTTACCTTTTTCAAATGGAGGTATTTTAGGTGTCTCTGTGGTCGAGACTTTTGCAGGAGCTTTCGGTTATGTTGGCGGCAACTTATTATTAATGGCGATGGGTCTGTTTGGCATTACTATTTTCACCGATTTATCGTGGTTATCATTGATGGATACTATCGGCTTTAAAACAATTAAGTTTTTCGCTTGGATCACTAAAATTTTTTCATCGTACCGTGTTAATAAGCAAGAGCAGAAAGCCATTTCCTCGAGCGTACAAGCACGCAAAGACAGCGTAGCAAAACAGTTAGAAAAACATAGTCACCGGTTACCGCCTACAATATCTAAGCCAATATCAAGGCCTCAGCCAAGTGTGCGAGTTGAGAAAGAAAAACAAAAATCGCTGTTTGATGCACCAGTAACCGGTGAGCTTCCTCCTGTCAGCTTGTTAGATCCTAGTGATGAGAAAGGTGATAAAGGTTTTTCTGAAGAATCGTTAAACGCCATGTCGCGCTTGTTAGAAATAAAGTTAAAAGATTTTGGTGTAGTGGCCGAGGTTGTCTCTGTTTTACCTGGGCCGGTAGTGACTCGCTTTGAAATACAACCAGCGGCAGGTGTTAAGGCCAGCCGCATTACTAATCTAGCTAAAGACCTAGCGCGCTCGATGGCTGTAGTCAGTGTTCGAGTCGTTGAAGTTATCCCCGGTAAAACAGTCATGGGTATAGAAATACCTAATGAGCATCGAGAAATGGTGCGTTTAAGCGAAATTATTTCCTCGGATGTCTTTGAGTCGTCAAGATCACCATTAACTTTAGCTTTGGGTCACGATATTGCCGGTGAGCCGGTGGTGGCTGATATGGCTAAAATGCCGCATTTATTAGTGGCTGGTACAACAGGCTCGGGTAAATCCGTAGGCGTTAACGCCATGATACTGAGCATGTTGTACAAGTCGACACCGAAAGAAGTTCGTCTTATTCTTGTCGACCCAAAAATGTTGGAGCTATCGGTATATGAAGGCATTCCACATCTGTTGACTCCCGTTATTACCGATATGAAAGATGCCGCTAATGGACTGCGTTGGTCTGTGGGAGAGATGGAACGTCGCTATAAATTAATGGCCGCTCTCGGTGTCAGAAATTTAGCGGGATATAATCGTAAAGTTGAAGATGCTATTAAAAAAGGCGAACCGTTATTAGATCCGTTGTGGCGACCAGAAGAGCAATTTATTGCCGGTGAGGAAATTGCTACGGCGCCGCGCCTAGAAACCTTGCCTTCGATTGTAATTGTGATTGATGAATTTGCCGATATGATGATGATTGTTGGTAAAAAAGTCGAGCAGCTTATTGCTCGAATCGCACAAAAAGCTAGAGCGGCAGGTATTCATTTGATGCTGGCCACACAACGTCCCTCTGTGGATGTTATTACGGGTTTAATTAAAGCGAATGTGCCTTCGCGTATCGCCTTTCAAGTATCGTCCAAAATAGATTCTCGAACTATCTTAGATCAGGGTGGTGCAGATCAGTTATTAGGTCATGGCGATATGTTGTATTTGCCTTCGGGGACGAATATGCCAATGCGTATTCACGGCGCTTTTGTCGATGATCATGAGGTACACAGAGTTGTCGCTGATTGGAAACGACGTGGTGCGCCTAATTATCTGGAGGGTGTCGTTGATGAGAGTGCTAACAACATTCCTGTGCCGGGTTTATCAAGTGACAGCGACGACGATGATCTAGAAAGTGATGCCTTGTACGACGAAGCTATTGAATTCGTTACAGTAACGCGCAAGGCATCTATTTCTGCCGTACAAAGAAAGCTACGTATTGGCTATAATCGTGCTGCACGTCTTGTAGAGGCAATGGAGGCGGCAGGTGTTGTGTCAGAGGCGGGTCACAACGGTGCACGAGAAGTTTTAGCGCCAGCGCCGCCCCGTCATTAACAAACTGCTTGATTCGTTACGTTCATTTTTAGTTCAGTATTGGTATGTTAAGCTTTTCCTTAGTGATTTATAGATAATTAATAAAACCCATATTAGTAATGAATCCCTACTGAAACTAAGATCAATTAAACAACTAGATTTACAAATTATGATGAAATATTTTTTTTACTTGTTATTATTTTACTCGATAAATGTTGTCGCCGACGACACTCAAGAGTTAGCGATGCTTTTGGTAGAATACAAAACAATTCAAGGCGATTTTGAACAAAGTTTAAAAGATTCAAAAGGTGAGATTATTCAACAGTCATCGGGTATCTTTACGGTTAAATCTCCTGGTTTTTTTCTTTGGGATACGCAAGCGCCATTTCCGCAACTATTAGTTTCTAATCTGCAAAATATATGGCTGTATGACCCCGATTTAGAGCAGGTCACTATTCGGCCCTATAGCCAGGATATCGATCAATCACCAGTACTGCTGCTGAGTGGTAATATTGAAAAAATTTCACAGACTTTTCATATCAAAAAAAATAGTCATGTTAATAAAGATGAGAGCACTAAGAGTGATAAGTTAGCCAATGTAACGAGCTATTTTGTGTTGACGCCTAAGCAGGCAAATAGTGTATTTGTGGAGTTACAGCTAGGCTTCATCGATAACACGATCCAACAGATGACACTGGCTGACAGTCTGGGTCAAACAACACATTTTACCTTTAGTAATATGGTGCTGAATCAATTAATTAATGAAAAAATGTTTGAGTTCTCGATTCCGGCGGGTGTCGATGTTCTTATTGATAAATGATGCAGATAAACACTTAGATAGATTTTATAGATAATTTAAATGAAGGCTAAGAATCAATGACGACTGATTTTTTTGAACAGTCACCAATAAATAACTATGTGCCACTTGCGGCACGACTGCGCCCGCAAACATTAACTGATTATATTGGTCAACAACATCTACTCGCTCAGGGTAAGCCGCTGCGAGAGGTTATTGATAAAGGTCAGCTCCACTCGATGGTGTTTTGGGGTCCTCCCGGTGTTGGTAAAACTTCTTTAGCTAAATTGCTAGCACACTTAATAGATGCACATTTTGAAACACTTTCAGCCGCTATGGCGGGGGTTAAAGATATTCGTGCTGCAGTCAGTCAAGCTGAATTTCAATTACAACGTGGTAGACGCACAATATTGTTTATTGATGAGGTACATCGCTTTAATAAATCACAACAAGATGCGTTTTTACCCTATGTAGAAAATGGCACTATTACACTTATTGGTGCTACTACAGAAAACCCATCCTTTGAATTAAATAATGCCTTATTGTCACGTTGTCGAGTTTATGTGCTGCGATCGCTAACGCAGCTTGATATAGAGGTTTTATTAAAGCGCGCATTAAGTGACAAAATCAACGGTCTTGGTCAACAGGAGCTAGCTTTAGAACCCGATGCCTTATCACTGTTAGCGCTAGCCGCTAATGGTGATGCTCGTCGCGCTTTAAACTTATTAGAAATTGTCAGTGATTTAGCTGTTGAACAAACGATAACTTATCAATCGGCAGCTGAGGTCATCGGTGGTGATGTTCGCCGTTTTGATAAGGGCGGCGATATTTTTTATGAACAAATATCTGCACTGCATAAATCGGTAAGAGGTTCAGCACCCGATGCAGCACTTTATTGGTGTATGAAAATGCTTGATGCTGGTTGTGATCCATTGTACGTTGCCCGCCGGATTGTACGTATGGCGATAGAGGATATTGGCAATGCCGACCCTCGAGCACTTCAAATCAGTTTGAATGCCTGGGATACACAGGAGCGCCTTGGCAGCCCCGAAGGCGAGTTAGCAATTGCCCAAGCGGTGATGTACTTAGCTTCCGCACCAAAGAGTAATGCGGTGTACAATGCGTTTAATTCTGCCAAAGCAGATATCAGTAAGCTGCCTGACTATGATGTGCCGTTGCACCTTCGCAACGCACCTACACAATTATTGAAGTCATTAGACTACGGAGCACAATATCGCTACGCTCATAATGAGCCAGAGGCTTATGCTGCGGGTGAAAACTATTTTCCTGAAGCGATTGCAGATAAACAGTACTATTTCCCTGTAGAACGTGGTCTTGAATTAAAGATAAAAGAAAAATTAATGTATTTGAAAGCTCGCGATCAGCAAAGTCAATTACAGCGGTATTCGACTCACCCAAAAAATTCTAAGGATGCATTATGATTTGGTTGTTTGTTGCACTCGGTGGTGCCTTAGGCGCAGTAAGTCGTTATGGTTTAACG
>JBLHWO010000069.1:0-16027 GCA_047629215.1 Cellvibrionaceae bacterium
TGGATGTCCTCCAATATTCTCCATTTTACGAGAGCCTAAAAACCTGTATCCTTCCCCCGTTTCCCAATATGACTTAACACCACTATAGCCCATGTTTTTTACTGAAGAACGATTACATTTTTTTAAGCCTCTGGTCGGTAAGTATCGAGAGCAGGTTGTTCAGTGCCTGTGTTTGTTGTACCAACGTCAGTACAGCTCGTCAGCTGACTATGGGCAGTCTTTGAGTCGCCAGCAATTAGTTGAGTTATTGGAAGAAGCGTTGGTTCGGTCATCATCTATTGTGTTGGAGACTGTTTCTGGAGATAGTCGTTTTGAAGAGAGCGGCTCGGATGTTGTCGATGATGAAGCGCGTCGCTTCAAAAATACTCGCGAGCAAGCGGGCTGGGTATTAAATCAATTGGTGAGTAGTGGTTGGATTGAGCGACAAGTTGATTCGGCAACTTTACAGTCGACGTTTCCGTTCAGTCGCATGGGGCGTATTTTTGCTCATTCATTGATTGAGTCCGACAATACTCAAGTGCGTACTCGCCATAGAAACACGCGCAACACACTAAATGCTTTAGAGGCATTTGTTAATCGAGGTGAGGTGTATGATTTACTTGATGCCTTTGATTATTCTGAGCGTATTATTACTGACTTTACTGATGTGATATCGGAGCTTGAGGAGCGTAAGCGCGAATTAGTGCGAGAGGTGGAATCACAGCAATTGATTCAGCAAGCGACAGAGCAATTCTTTGATTTTATGGAAAAACGTTTTCAACCAGATATTCAGGTGCGCTTATCGGCTGATAGTGTTGAAAAACATCGCGAAGATATCAACAAAGTCATTAAAAAAATTCGACGAAAAAGTAAAGAAGATAAAGCGGATGCTGAACGCAGCCTGCGTAAGACCGTGCCTGACTTATGCCCAGCCCATCAATCATTTTTATTTTATATTTTAGATCATATTGAACAGCGTATGCGTAATGCCGCCGATACCATGTTGCCCGCATTACGGCGTGCTCTGCACGGATTCACTAAAAGAGCGGATATTATTATGCGCCAATTAAGCTATTTAAGTGCTCAACATAACAATGACTTAGTCGATGCTTGTAAAGAACTAAGCGACTTAAGTGATGCCGAATACTCATTGCGTTTGGAGTCTGCTGCAGAACATATGGCTACTTTACAAATCCGTCTAATCGATCCGGCCAGTATTCAATTACAAGAACGCAAGCTAAAAGCGCAAGTGGATACTTCGGTTGCGGCAGCTCAAAATATAGATAAAGTATCCCAGCGAGAATTAATGATTCAGCAATTACTTGATCAAGCGTTTATAGTGACCAATATACAAGTGCGAGAATACGTGATGTCTTCTTTGCGGAAAGGAAAAAAAATCTCCACTCGCGAGTTGCAAATAGATGACGCACCTTCTTTATTGGCAATGGCGCACGTCATTGAAGTGGGTGCCGTTAATCATTTAAACAGTGAATTATCATTTAAAGTAGAACCGCTTAATCGCCAAGTTATCGATAGTGAATATTATTCTAAATACGATGAATTTACCATTGAGTTAGTCGAAAATGAGTCCGCACCCTCCTTATAATACCGAAAAAATATTATGCCCCAAGAGTTAAAAAACGTAATAGAAGAGACACTAAAGCCATTGAATATTAGCTTTCAGGAGTTCTCTGAAATTATTATTCGCTTGTTGGATTATGGGATGCTCAATCGCAGTGAAAGCCTAATCGAAAGCACTCTGTATGATCGTTATTTGCAATGCGCCGCCTTAGTTGAAGATTATCTTTCGGTTATGCATGTGGCGCTTATGCACGATAAAAAGTTTTGCTTTTTACGAGTATATCCTCCCGGCGCTATTGTTCCTGGTTTACAAAGTCATGATGCTGTCCCCTTTAATTCTGGTTTTCGTACTAGACCCTCGCAGCAGGAAGTTGGCGTTATTATTGTATTGCGAGTGGAGTATGAAAAAGCCTTGCGCGAGGGACAGGTAGATGAACATGGCTGTGTCATGCTGCCCTTAGAAAGTTTAGCCATCGCCTTAAAAAATCTACTTAGACGTGCATTGCCCGATAATCAAGGTGAACGAAAAGTATTATTTAAACATCTACGTCAACTGCGTTTAATCAACTTTAATAGCGATTCGGATTTAGATCTTGAAGATAGTTGGTTGAGCATTCAACCGGCTATTACCAGTTTTGTGAGTGATACTGTTTTAGATCAGCTATATCCCAACGATAGTAATGATGTTGATCAATTTACCGCTAATAAAGATAGTGAGAAGTCAGACTAATGTTTTGTAAAAAAGCTATTTATGTTAATTGGGGTAATGTACCTAATACTGAATTTGACTTTGGCCCTGTGAATTTATTTTCTGGCGGCAGTGGGTCGGGCAAAACCACCGCAGCAGATGGTTTGCAGTCATTAATGACTGCGGTTCATGAAAACTTGTTTATGTACAACCCCGGTCAGGATGAAACCAGTCAGCGTGGACGTGGTGGTAAGCAAGTGCGTACGCTGGCTTCTTATGTCTTGGGTTGCGACGACGGCAGTTATTCTCGTCCACGTGTAACGGATGGTTATGTCGCTGCCGTATTTCATCCCACTGAGGGTGAGGCTGGAGAACGTTTCACCGCCGTTATGTGTGTTCGAGCCAGCTTAGACTCGGCGGGTAAGAGCCGGCAGGCGCGGCAGGATGCACTTTTATTTATCATTGTTCCGAGTGAAGAGCTCTCTCTAAATCACTTCTTGAAAGAATCTGCTGGAGAGCAGTACGTGGTTCCACATACAGATTTACCCAGTTTTTTGAAGAAAGAATACGGTGCAAATGCGGTTGAATGCTACGATAAAAAAGGGGCTTATTTACGTCGCTTATACGGCGCACTGCAAGGACAAAAAGGCGCTGTTTCTGACCGAGAGGCTAAGCACGCCGCGAGAACGTTCGCTAATTTTATGGCGTATAAACCGGTTAAAAGTATTAATGAATTTGTGGCCAAAGAGATTCTGGAGCCTAAAGATTTGAGCGAAGATATTCGCCAAGTGTCCGAATTAATGAAAACCATACACAGTATGGAAGAAGAAGCGTTACAGGTTAAGCAAGCGATAGGTCAATTATCGCTAGCCAATGATATTGCCAATGACTATATGGCGCACTGGGAGGCATTGCGAGTAGGACTATACGCAGAAGCTACACGACAAGTATGGGTAATGCAGCAGAGTTATTTATCGCTAAAAGATAAGCAGCGCGTGAATAGTGACTCGATTAAAGATACCAATAACTACCTACATAATAATAGTGAAAAAAAGAAAGCACTGCATGCACAGCTAGTAACGCTAGAGGCACAACGTCAAGGGGTTGGAGCACTAAAAGATAAAGATCAATTGGATAAAGAGATTGAGCGCCAGCAGGCACAGATCACCGAACAAGCGCACCCTTTATTGGAGCAGGCTCATCAATTTGGTCAAAACGTTCAGACAGTGACTAAGCTTCAGCAACAGCTGAGTCAAAGCTCTTTGGGCGTTGAAGTTCCTGCCTTAGAGAAAAAAGATTTTCGTAAAAAAATCCGACAACTTACAGAGGCTGGCGACGACATCGGTATTGATACTCAATTGTTGTTGACTTCAGACTGGGTAGGTATCGCCAACCTAGAAAATCGCTTAGATCAACTCATCGAAAAAGAGTCACTTCATCACCAAGTGATGGCGAGTATTCATGATGCTGTTTTTACTGCAGACAATATCAGTATTCGTGATCAAATACTGCGTATCGTAAATAAACGACGAGATGAGCAATTGCTACTGCAGCAACAAGTGTCGACAAAGCAAAAAGAAGTTCAAGCCTTACAAAACCATAAGGTGAGTTACCCTTCGCACGTTGATACTGCACTTAACGCTATTCGCCAACAATGTCCTCAAGCGAAGCCCTGTGTGTTATGTGATTTTATTGAGGTCACTGACTCAAAATGGCAAATGGTGATTGAAGGGTATCTTGGTGGGGCGCGGTACTCAATCGTTGTTGATGAAGAGTACGAATCCGATGCTATCCGTATCGTGAAAGGTTTAAAAGGTCGACGTAACAACACGAAAGTCATTCAAGGCGGAAAAGCACAGCGCGATGCAAACAAGCTTTCCTTGCCTCGGCACTCCATTATGGAAGTGATGACCTTTGAGCATAAGATTGTCGAATATTATCTTATGGCGTCCTATGGCAATGTTATTCGTGTGGAAAATGAGCAGGTGTTGCGTAAAACACCGAGAGGAGTGACTGCAGATGGCCTGGGCTCGGGTAACTACAGCATGTTTCGTTGTGATATCGACGATGGTGATCTGGTCTTTGGCCAAGGCGCACGCGAACGCGCTTTAGCGGCTAAACAGCAACAATTAATTGAGCTACAGCAGCGCTGTGAGCAAGCAGAAAGGGATTATCGCAGTATAGCCAATATTTATGATTTGATAGAAAACCTAAAGTGTACAGATTGCGCGAATACTGTAAAGCAAATGCTGGCTTGCTATCGAGCCTTGGAGCAGGCACAACGTGCATTGCAACATCTTGATCTTAGTGATTTTCAAGAGTTAGAAGAGGCTCTACAAAAAATTCATCAAGAATATACGGAAGCAGAAAATACGGGTGAGACCTTACAGAAAAAATTAGGTGAATTACAGGCCAGAACCCATGAGTATGAGAAAAAAATAAAGCAACTTGCGGATGAGCAAGATCTATTGCAAGCTCAGCAAGAAGCATCTGAATCAGCAGTGTTAATGATTTCCTCTGTCGATAATGAGTTTGATACAGAGGCTGCTATTAAGCAAGCAGAGGAACATGCCAAACTGTCTAAAAATGATTTTAATTTTGACGACGAAAACCGTGATAATCATAAGCGAATGGCGGATAAAGATCGCCAGCTTTACACAATGATTATGGAATATAATCAAACTGCTCAAGCTTATGCTTCGATCGTTTATCAGTTTAACAGCGAGCCTCATGACGCTGATTACTTTGCCGCTATTGTGCGGATGAAAAAAGAAATCGAGTTGGGCTATCATCGCTTAAAAAACAATATGTTAGTCGATAAACGCGAAAAAATATCGTCTCTAAAAGACAGTTTTAATACGGCCTTTGTCACCAATTTATGTCACTCAATTTACCAATCGATTAACGATGGTAAGCGTGTTTTAGATGAATTAAGCAAAGAGCTAGAGCATCATCGCTTTGGTGCAGATCAAGAACGGTTTTATTTTGATTGTCAGTGGGTTCCTGAATATTACGAGTACTATCGTTTTTTTAAAGATGTGATAAATATGCCAGACCTCGGTGATGGCAGCACACTTTTCGATGCTGACTTGTCTGATAAATCTAAGCTTATTCGAGATAAGCTGTTAGGTATGTTATTGGATAAAGATGCACAGGTCGCATTACGTGAGCTGAATCGCCTCAGTGATTATCGGCATTATCGAGATTATGAAATTTTTAAAGAACCACTCAATAAAGAGCCGATTGCGCTCAGTACTTATGGTACAGGTTCGGGGGGGCAGCTAGAAACACCAGCTTATATCATTCGTTCGGCGGCCGTTACCTCTGCATTTAAGTTTAACGAGGGGCATACTCATTGTCGAATGGTTTTAGTGGATGAAGCATTTTCAAAAATGGATGAGCCGCGTTCGCGTGAAGTGATTGATTATTTAACCGAAACACTGGGCTTACAGTTGCTTTTTATCATGCCTACGAGTAAGTCGGGTCCATTTTTAGATTTGATTAGCCATCAAGTGGTATTTAGTAAGTGCCCGACAGCAATACCTGTAGGCGAGCTTAAAACACAAGTATTGGTCGATCGCAAAGTATGTAATATCGATAAAATAAAAGCCCTGTGGGCTAAACACCGTAAAACAGTGCGTCACCAAGGCGCGCTCGACTTTATGGAAGAGTTTAATTAGGTGCATGTCCATGGTTAGTTTTCACTGAAAATCAGCACGAAGAGGTAAGTACTACGTTGACATCACGGGAGCGTCCATATATGTCCTCAGTGTTCTTTTCTTCGCAAACAGTTGCATTACTCACAATCAATACCAATGAACCCTATGCCCACATTGGTATATTAGATCCAGAACTACCGGAACTATTGCTCTCAGCCAGCCGCTCGGCATAAGCATTGGCACCCCGGAACACGTTTTCATCTAGCGCGCCAATTAGATGAAATACACTGCCAAATGCCGCGAGGTTTAAAGTATGCCCTGCCTCATGGTCTTTGTGCCAGCCATTGGACTTATAATCAACAAATGAAAAATTACCCATATTGAAAGCGGTGTCTAGGTAATTTAGGTTGCTGATCAGCCCCCCCTTGATAAAAAAGGTACCGGTTTTCCAGTCCACTGCTGCATCCTGGATTTTGAGGTAAGCGACTTTGCCCCCGGTAACTGCATGACCGAGCAAGCATATGAGGTAAAAAATAGCCCCGAGCAATACCACTAGCCAGCTCATGGGCATTAGCCAAGTCAACCACCCAAGTATACCCTGAAACACTTCATTGTTGGATACCGGCCCGAACACTGTTATTAAATTCAGTAGTGCAATACTGGCACCGATAATGATGGCCACCGGTATACCGCCAAGGTAATTGAATAAGGCGAAGGCCAGGAAACCATTGAGCCCAGTATTCAGACCGATAAGCCATCCGCGCATGAATTCACCGAAACTACTTGTGGTAATTCTTGAAGCGGCACTGACCGCCGCGACAATATAGCCCAGCACGGAGAGAATAACGACGATCCCAAGTGTCAGCCAACTTATCTTCAGCCCGATACATAGGGCTGCTATTACGAGAATGGAAAAAAACGCACCCAGTAATACGATCGATGATTTTAGTTTCATGTCGAATTTCCTCTACTTTGATAAAAATTAGATTTGGGGTTATGGCGGCATTCCGTCTGGAAGTGACGAACCTCACGTTACCCTTTGATAGTTGGTTAGCCAAAGAAAAAATATGGAAAATTGTACAAAAATTAAGACTCCTCTAAATGACTCGTTAGCCTCGGGCTGTAGTGATAGCTGCCAGGTTAGATTTAAGGTCACCAGCCCCCTACAGGAGATGCCTGTTTGACAGTAGCTACCTGTTTGACAGTAGCTACTTATAGTTGCTCCGACGACGACTGTAAGACCTGCGAGAAACGAGTACCCTAGTACATTCTAATCAATACTTTACACCGTGGAGTTATTATATGAAAGAACCAAAAACAGCCGATTTTTCTGCCTTGATTGGTCTTGATTGGGCTGACAAGAAACACGATATTTGTGAGAGAGCTACAGGTCCTAAGGACTATCAGTACTCCGTCATTTCTAGCTCGCCTAAATCAATTCATGCTTGGGCTGCGGATTTAAAGAATCGCTAGCCAAGCAAACCTGTTGCCGTAGCCTGTGAGCTGCAGAAAGGTCCTTTGATTTACGCATTAACACAGTATAAGCATATTGTGTTGTTCCCTATAAACCCATCGACCGTCGCCAAGTATCGTGACGCTTTTACACACAGCGGTGCTAAAGATGACCCGAGTGATGCGAGGATACAAACCAAGATACTTGAAAACCATATGGACAAATTACGGGTTATTATGCCAGATACGCCAGAGATTCGAGCGCTGGTACAGCATGTTGAAAACCGACGGAAACTGGTTCAAGATCGGGTGGATCTAACGAATAAGATTACCACAACACTAAAGAACTATTTCCCCCAAATACTTGAGTGGTTCCCTGAAAAAGATACGGTTATATTTTGTGACTTCCTATTAAAATGGTCAGCACTCTCAACCGTCAAGAAAGCGCGCAAATCGACTCGGATTACATTTTTCAATCGACACAACTCAAGATATACAGAGGCTATTGATCGTCGTATCAGAGCTATAAAAGAGGCTGTAGCACTAACTGACGACCTAGCGGTCATTGAGCCTAACCAATTAATGATAGAAATCTTTATTCCTCAACTCAAGTTACTTATTGACTCTATAGCGCAAATGGATAGGGTTATTAGAAAATACTATCGCACCCAAAAGGATGCCTTTATTTTTGACAGCCTACCTGGAACTGGGCCACAGCTAGCGCCAAGACTGATGGCCGCAATGGGTTCAAATCAGGACCGCTATAACAATGCTGCAGAAATACAAAAGTATGTTGGTGGCGCAACCGTAATAGAAAGAAGCGGGCAAAAATCATGGACGCACTGGCGGTACAGCTGCCCTAAGTTTTTACGACAGGCATTTGTGGAATGGGCTGGTCACACTGTGAAATACTCTTTCTGGGCAAGAGCTTATTATCAGCAGCAAATTGAGAAGGGGAAATCACACAATACTGTGATTCGATCATTGGCATTTAAATGGATAAGAATTGTTTTTACATGCTGGAAGGAAAGAAACCCTATGATGAATCAAAATATCTAGTGGCCCTGAAAGCAAAGGGTTCTCCGCTACTAAGCTATGCGGTAAATGGCTAGGATTTTTGGTTGCGGTCCACCTCAGGGCGTGTTGTTAAGCTTGTACCTTTGATTTTATAAACGTACTAAACTCTTCGTAGCCAGGCATCATGTGGTCAACCAGGGCTATAGCTCGCTTATCCACTGAATAGAGCCAAAACAACTGTAAAAAACTTGAGTCTTTGACTTTCATTTCAGGCACCCATGCATATACCTCCTTACTTTTTCCATTTGAAATTTCAATACACTCGTCCGTTAAGGTGTATTCAAGGCTTACAAATTTCCAAAGCTTGAAGCCGAAGGGACTTAAAAAGCCAAAAAACACAAAGCCTACGCAAAGCATAAATATATTTTCATTCTCCCCTGCCATATGTTCACTATATGCCAAATATCCGCTAGCAAGAGATATCAGCGGAAAGAATGCTATGGCTAAATATAATAGCGCGATCAATCCTTTTGAGTTTTTGAATGTCATAGTAGATTCCGATTGATGCATCTTGTCAGGCTTGTGATACACAAATTTCCAAAGCTGAGTCATATCTTTTTTTATATACCTTGGCCAATTCCTCTGATGCAGAGTAACAATGAACCGCAATGCTATGAGACCAAGAAATATAGCTTTCCAATCTAGCTCTATCCCAGGATGGAGGTAAGCTTGCTATATTACTACAATGATCTGCAAGTTTGATTAATTGGATTTGGCTACTTGAATTTTCAATTGACTTTAGCTGGGCTATCCGACGCTTTTCAAGTGATAGCGTTTTATCATCAGTTAAATGTTTAACATAACCTAAAACCGTATCGCCGAAGAGATCAAAAATATCACCTTCTCGCGCGTCAGTATCTTCAAGCGCATCATGTAAAATTGCCGCAATAATAACTTCCTGATCCGTTACTTTAGCAACGCGGGACAATAAAGATGCTACTTCAATCAGGTGATTCACATAAGGTGAACCGCCATTACCCTTGCGGCGTTGATCTTTATGTAATTCCGATGCGTATTCCAATACTTCAAATATTTTCTCTATCTGCACGATACTTCCTTTTTAAGGCTAACGCCGTTTATGGGCCGGTATGGAGCGCTGGCGGAATGCCAGTCCCGGCTGCATTTTTTGCGGCGAACATGACAACTTTGTTATAACAGTGTTTCATTAGTCACTTCCACTAGTATCTGAACCATATGAATCACTTATTTTACTATCAATATTTTGACTTGTTTTTATGTCAAAAGCTTGCTCTGCTGATGGAGCAATGCCATTGCCAGATTGAGTCTCTTTACTAAAAACAATACTACCAAAAGACCATGGAATTAACTTTTTATTTACAATATCTGGATCATATTCAAGAATCGTTTTAAGGACAAAAGTTGCACCTACAATTGGCATGAGCCAACAAAATATTAGCTGCCCAGTTGCTTGAAATGTATCCAGATATTTATCTTTGATAACAGCCACTGTAGAAATAATAGAAAGCCAAACTACCAGCGAAGTTATACTGATTAACATTATGATTATATAGATATCTATATGTCTACTCGGTGTTCTAACGCCCAGCATGGGCGTGTACTTATGAGGTGAAAGTCCTCTGTAGGAAGATCGCCGTTTAATGAGGTTTATTAAACGTTAACTACTAGCGAATGGCAAGTGCGAGACCACGAGGTCTGGTGCGGAGGAAGCCGCTAGCACCAAAAGTAGGCCCTACGAAGGGAAGCTACGAGCTGACGGACAGGAACATCATATAAGGCTTAGCCTAGAGGCGAGATGGCCAAGCACATCGAAGCCACGTGATCTAATGGGTAGAGTAAATGATGCAGTTGCGTAGTGAAATTGCACGTTCTTATCTGGGGAGATCTGTTTAACTCGCCGTTGTGACATTGTCAGCGTGGCCGCTGACTCAGAAGCAGGCCAAACCCACTAGCCGTCATCGTGGGATTAAAATAAAAAATGACGAAACACAATAGCGCTCTGGCTAGCAATAGCGAAAGTGATTAAACAGAAGTCAGCCGATGGCATAGTAGCCCAACGCCAAGGGTAATGCCTTGGACATGGTGAAGGCCTGAACCCAGAAAATCGATGAAGCTTTGCGTATCTCGATATTTCATTCCCGATCGGGCCTTGAGAAATATCGAGGAATTTGTATATCCAACATCGGAGTAAGCCGGAGTTAATCGGCCGAGCTTACTTAATTTTTTGGGAACCACCCATTGCGGATCCGCACGATGTGGTGGTGTGGGGAGGGAGAGCTAGAAACTCTTACTTACCCGATTTAGCTATTAATGTTATTGAATAAATCACTTTTTTTATGGTTGCTAATACCATATTCAATTTAAGTTCCCCAAATATCCTTGCTCTTAAATGAGTATATGTATAAAGCATAAGTCTTAACAGGTATTAATAGTAAAAAAAGTAGTCCGAAAAAATTGAAGCTATAAGAAAAATTTAAACCTGAATTTAAATTAGTTAGAGTAAAAAATATAGGTATACTTAAATTGAGGGTTAAAAATATCAGTATCAATGAAGTTATGATTTTCCAGGTTGTTTGCTCCCATATAGGGTTTTTATAAGCTAAACCATATACCCCGATTAACTCTAATCCGGAAAAGAGATATTTTGGTATCGATAGAGTGCCTGATAAGAAATCTACTAATACGGTTATCATCAAAAACACACCGATAATGTGAAATGTTATTTTCCATGTTACATATCTCATATTCTATATCCAAAAAGTTAACGTCGCAAATCACCGGAGTTAAAAAGCAGAGTGATGAAAGAGCGTCGCTTTTTGACGTCCGAGTGAATTTGCCTTGTTAGGCAATTTTATCTCAATATGCTATGAAGAAAACTGATAGTACGATCATCCTTTTCTGCAAAATCAAGGTGAATTATGTGGCATTCTGTTAGCGCAATAGATTTTTCAATTCCTCTATTCTTTTAGTATTCATTTGAATGACGCAATTATTTACCGTTGTTACATAGGCAGGTATTTCCTTCGCAATCTGAAAAGCCTCTATTTTGCAATGTTTATCACGGAAAGTAACCCAAGCATATTGAGTTTCGCGAACTATCTCAATTAGTTCTTTACCTAGTTTCGGATCAGGTGCATAAACGCGCCTTGCGAGTTTCTCAAAACTTAAAATTTCCTTCAAAAGGAGGGTTTTCGAATTAGTCATCTCCTTATGTATACAGTCATCCAGTTGAGAGCTCGTATTGATATCCGTGCAATCGGGTTCGCCTGCTAGAGAGGTGCTCTTAAGAGGTTGAGCCATACAAGAGGTAGCAGAGAAAACAAGTAAAGATATGTGTAATAATTTCATTTAATCGCTCCTGAATTTTTCACAGGCTTGCGACCTTTTAAGTATTTGGCACGATTGCGCCCAGGCTCGTATTGTTTTATAGCGGCCGCCCCATCAATATATTTAATCAGTTCTTCAAAGTCATTGTTCATGCCAGCCTTCATTGGATTTGGTCCCCTTGTAAAACCCTGATAGACAAAATCAACAAGTACGTCCCTAACGGCTTGATCTAATTTGCTCCACTCGACTCGGCCCTTCTCGGTGGCTGTCCATTTATCATAGTTTTGTTTCGCCCGACTTTCGTAAGTAGGATATATATTGTCGAACAATTTGATCTGCTGTGCATGAGTTATCTTTCCTATCGCTTTCTTATGCTTCTCTACGAATTCTTTTGCTTTAACTCCCTTAAGTCCAGCACCTTCGGATAGAGCCTTAGCGGTAGCAATTGGAATTCCAGCCTGTGTCATGCCTTGCTGAACTGCAATTTTCATGCGATTTCCCATATCGTATCCTCGCCCGATTGTGACTCCAGAAAGAGAGTTGCCTGGCCAATGAATGACCCGACTAAAGTACTTCGATGTCTCAATATCAGTTCCTTCCGCATCGTATGTAACCTGTCCCTTCTTTACTTTAGTAGACATTTCCTCTCTCCAATCAATTTTTGTTTGTAAATGCTATTCTCGGTGCTCTTTGTTGCCTAACGCCTTGCTCACCTACAAATATTTCGGAGAGCGTTTTTGTGTAAAATGGAGCTACGCGACATACACAAAAACGAGCGTAGAAATATTTGTCAGGTGCAGCTTTTCGTTATGCATTTTTTAAATCTCGTGATATTTTTGTTAATACCTTTCTAATCCTTGAGAACGAATAAGGCCAGTTTTTTGTCTCAAGGTGCTCAAAAACTTCAATGATTCTTGTGATCTTTTTGATCGCTCTTCTTTTTTTGTTAGCTCAGAAGGAACCCTGTCTGCATCACTAATTTCCAGTAGGTGATAATATTTCTCTCGCGCCTTCTCTATAGCAACCAAATCTAGATCCAAGCTATACCTCATAGATATTACCCCATGCGGCTCCAATATATTAAGCATTTCAGTATGATTATTATTGACGCAATTTAGTATTTTTGATCTTTCATTTGCGTCACCTATAAGCTGCCTTACTAATTCCTCATCTTTAAACTCTTCTTTGTAGACCGGAAACCCCGATACCCCAATACTTTGATCGTGTTCCCCTTCTAGGTATGGAACAAAAAAATCTTTATCCGCAATCAATAGGAAGGGTATGCCGAGTTCTTTTAGAAGGTGGATAGCGTACTTGGCTTTATCTACACCCTCCAAATTCAAGTACGACAGGCCATTCACTTCATAGTCAAAACCAGACGCCTTGCGGTGGATTTCAAGAGAGTTGTCGCCTGATGCGTAAAATTATGCCGCCTGACTCTCTACTACCTTACTTTTCCCTTTTTCGGGGTTGAGGTAAACTTCATTAATATAATTCCAGTTTCTAATGTCACCGCTCCAGCGTTCTGGGTGCTTTGTTCTAGCGAATTGGTACACAGCCCTACGGTTCATCAGTATGTCGGGGTTCTAGCGGGAAATCGTCCAAATGTCCGGTAATTGGCTGCAGCCCTTTATTTTCAATGTCTACAGAGCTGGGCACCCATTGTAGAACCTTTCTAAGAGTGTTATTTAGCAATAGAGGGTGGGCCGACATTCTGATGTAATTTAGAAACTAAAAAGGTCATCAACAGGCTATTTTGGTAGCTAAAGACTCTTTCGCAAACTCAAGTCCAAGTCGAATCAGTCGTGCTTGATCATATATCGATATACTTTTCTTATCGGGGGTACTATAAAGTGGCTCAGTCCAAGTTCCTTCATTTAAGCGGATTGTATAGCCTGTTTCCGTTTCTGTTATGATATTTGTATCGATAAAAAACTATTGCATGTTGATTGCCTTTTAACTTAGTAAGACAATTTTACTGAATTTGGACATCAATAATGTAAGACATTGACCACAGTTGTCGTGAGATATTTATACCAATAAAAGCGTATAGACCCGATAAAAAATGAAATAATTAAATATCTACTACTTGAAAGGTATTGGACTTAAGGAATGTATATGTCTGTTACTAGGGTTTTATAAAGGTGCTATTATCGCCCTTTCGTAATAAAAAATGTCTGCTTTGGCTCGTAAGCGGATAAAATATCATCTTACACTGACCTAACTATTAACACTTAACAATTGGGATTTCAGGCCATTGGGTTAAATAATTTGGAGCAAGAAACTTCTGTTTCATCTACCATGCTCCGCCAATTTGCAATGCTGGCTTAACGGTGCTTTGGCCAAATTTTCGATTAATTTTGTCATCGTATCAATAATGCGAGGGCCGACCGCTTGAGCGTGAAATAAATCTATTTGCTGTATTGTTGATAATGGTATACCCGCTTTTGTATAGCGATCTGATTATGCAATTTATTCAATTATTCCTTCTTCCTCAAGATACTTAATACCTTTGGAGTAATTGTAAAATTTGGCCCATTTTCTCTTTCAATCAAGTAGATTTAGCGAGGGGCATGATCAGAGTCCAGCTCTGGTGGCCCCCAAATTAAAGGGCTATAGCCAATTCTCGGACATTTGGATGGAATCCCGCTAGAACCCCTATAAAGCTGCAAGGTAAGCAGCCAGTCCTATACATAATTCCCCCCCCCTTTTAAAGGTGGATTTATCTCTAATCTGGAACTTTAGGTTGCTTTTATTCACTCATGCTTTACACACCTCGAGATATACTATGACAATTTTGCCTACGTCTTCATTAAATAAGAGTCAAAACATACAAAATGCTAAGCCATCAAAATCAACTGAGAAAAGCGCTTCTAATGTTTCGAGGCCTTTAGCAAAAGCAGTAGATAATTTTGTCAAAGGTATTTTAAAGGATTCAGGAAGTCAAATAGTGGCTAAGTCACCAAATTTAAGTGGGGGAAAATCTATGTCTTGGGGATCCAATACTGTTTGGAATGTTGACTCATTTAAAGTGAATAATAAGCAAAACACACAAACAAAAAGTGAGTATAAAAACGCACGTATTGAAGACAAGTTAGAGCAAGCGAGTAAGCAAATTGAGATGCTTCAATCAAGGATTGATTCAACAATGAGTGTTTCTTCAAGCACGAGCATCTCTTCCTCTAGGTGGAATAATTCAACCGCAAACAGTAAAAAAACGACTAGCAGCACGATACAGCTTCCAGATAAAATAAGTGATGAACCGAAAACTGATGGGTTAAATATGCCAAAGCGAACAAGTGATTAACCGAAAGCTGATGGGTTAAATCCGCCAAATAAGGATATGTCGCGCGTTTAGCCGCGACCTATCTACTTGTTGAACGAGCCCGGTCTCAACGCTTCTCTTTATAGTAAATAAATCAACAAACTTTTTTGGGGTTCACGACGTTTTTAAGCGCCTCGAGTTTTTGAAGGCGAACGAAGACCTCGCCGCCTAGTCGATAAAAAATTATTCAATTTACTTCAGGCTGTTAGTCCCTCCGCGTTCGGTGCATGGTTTGTACTACGGTCACATCAGCCCAGCTTAAGCTTGGCACACGCCGGAATAAATCCTGTAAACCTCATTGGACCTCGGCACTTCTGACATAGAATTATTTTGCGTTCGATAGGTTTTACTATGGGCACTGCAATCTGTAATGCACACTGTACGATGTTCAAAATACGTTTTGCATTGCCGTGCAAAAAACCATAGTCTCGCGAGCGCCTAAAGCCTTTGGGTAAGGTGTGTTGTAATACCAAAGCCATAAACTCTTCACCCCGTAGTCGGCGCGTTGCCATGGTGTTGGTGTCGCTGTCTTTGTAACGAAACGTCACGTAAGTGCCATCGTCAGCGATAATGTTGTTGTTGCTAATGACGCCGCGATACAGGTAGCGCGATAGGTACTGCAAGGCGGGAAGTTCACGCCCCACTTTTTTACAATGTACCACTCATTTTTTTGGCGTGGCCGGCACCCACAGCCCCGACTGCTCAATCAGTAAAGCTCGAAAAACTCGAGGACACTCACTCAACATCGACACGATAGCCGTCTGCCGATAGAGTGGCTACTGTATATACATAAAGAAACGGAGCTTCTTATGACGACATCCCGCGCCCAACAAATATCCCTTTCAGACACCCCTTACTACCACATCATGTCGCGCTGCGTTCGATGCGCCTTTCTATGTGGAACAGATGACCGTACAGAGCAAAGCTTTGAGCATCGCCGCCAATGGATCGAAGATCGCA
>JBLHWO010000070.1:0-15934 GCA_047629215.1 Cellvibrionaceae bacterium
TTTTACCGGTGGTGCAGAAACCATTCCTTTGGATTTATTGACGCAAGGGGCGGGTGATAACGACTATAACTTTTCTATTATTGTCGATGGCGAGGCCTCTGCTGCAAATATTAGTATTCCCGTTGCGGATTACGCCGGTAATGATGCCTTGGCAAGCGCGATACAAGTCGCCATTAATAGCGACGCCAATATTACTGGCGTTACGGTTGCTTACAGTAACGATCGCTTTGTGTTTACGTCTTCATCTACGGGTGCAGCTTCGTCTGTTGCACTAAGCGCTGAAGGTGTTAATGCGGATCAACTCGGTATTAGTACCGGTAGTGCAACAGCCGGTACCGGTGGCGCCAACGATTACGATTTTACCTTAGCGGTTGATGGCACAACGTCAGGGACGATTAGTCTTACCCCGGGCACTTACGCCACGTTTGATGATTTGGCAACAGAACTACAAACACAAATTAATGGTGATGTAACATTAAGTGGCGCCGGGGCCAGTGTGACCGTCGCACATAATGGTAGCCAATTCGTTATTACATCCGACTCGACTGGTGTGAGTTCGACCATTGCCAATGCAACGGTCGTTGGATCCCAAGCGGCGAGCCTCGGCATCACAACAGGTACTGCAACACAGGGCGCGACGACGGGTGGTAATACGACGGAGTATGATTTTACGATTGAGCTAGATGGCACCACATCAGGCACAATCAGTTTAGATACGGGTAGCTATGCCGATAACGATGCCCTTGCTGCACATATCGAATTCCAAATTAATAGCGACACGACCTTAGCCACTGCCGGTGCGCGCGTTGACGTCACTTACGATAGTGATAACGATACCTTCACGATTGAATCTCAGCGCTACGGTAGCAGCTCAAATGTTAGTGTCACTAATATAGGTGCTAGTGCCGGAGATTTAGGTTTAGCGGGAGGGGTTTCAACAGGCGGTATTAATGTGGTGGGGACCGTTAACGGTGTTGCCGGTTTTGGTTCTGGTAATGTCTTGTTGCCCGCCTTGGGTGAGGATGGTGAAAGCTTGGCATTGTTAATTGGTGAAAACGCAACTTCAGCCAGCGTTAACTTCTCAAGAGGCTTCGGCGGTCAAATAGAACGTTTAATTGAACAGTTCTTAGGGAATTCCGGTGTCATTAGCTTGCGTGAAAGCTCGTTAGGCACAGACCTCGAAGACTTAGATGTGGATCAGTCGAACCTTGACCGTCGACTTGAATCCTATCAAGAACGTTTAACTTCACAATTTATTGCTATGGAGGCTATCGTGCGTAGCCTGCAAAACAGCAGTTCCTTTCTTGAAAGTACGTTATCTAACTTACTTGATAGCGGTAACAATAACTAATCTTCAGCTATGGCTAAAGTCATTGCTATTCAAGCCGATAGCTATGATAGAACGGTAAAACACTGCAGTTAACGAATTTTGGAGATGGTAGTGAACGCACGGGTTGCTCTCAAAGGTTATAATGATATCAAAGTCAATGCCGCGGTTGCTAGCGCAACGCCCCATCAGCTTATTCAGATGTTATACGATGGATTGTTAGAACGACTGGCGCAAATGAAAGGCGCGATTGAGCAAAAAAATATCGAACTTAAAAGTAATAAGGTTAATCAAGCTATCAGTATTATATCTGGATTGCGTGAGTCTTTAGACCAAGAGGCTGGGGCAGAAATTTCTGCTCGCTTGGATGGACTTTATGACTATGTACAGCGTCGCTTGTGGCAAGCGCATCACAAAAATGACTTAGCTATTGTTGATGAATGCATTACACTAATTAATGAAATCAGCAGTGCTTGGCAAGAAATGGCGCCTAGGCATTAATGCTAAATATTAGATAAGACTTAAATCTAAAAACTGTTTTAGACTTAAGTCATGTTTGATTATTCTCTTCAGTCATTCTAAATAAAAAAATATCTTAATCTGGCTTTTCATTAGAGAGTTTATAATCCTAAAAACGGCATCTGGAACGTAGCAAGGGTATTTAAGGTGTAGCCTAAAAAAGTGAAAAATGCTTTAGATGCTGAGCCTTAGGCATCCGCATTAGGTTCAACTGCAGTTTTTAGGATGATACTCTACTAACAAATAATTCTTTCTAACTATCGATTTAATAGCGCTCTAATAAATATAAAAAGAGTAGAGCTGTAGTTTATTTCGCATTACTTTCTGTAAAACAATAACTATGCTGGCATGCTCTATGCTAAACATTTGTTGATAGTAATAAATGACGTTTTATTGCCGTTTTTTAAAGCTATACCCAATTAAATGTAGAGAGGATAAATTATGACTATATCTGCCAGGTCTATAGAGGCAACTTCAGCTGTGACTGAAAACATTACACCTTATCAAGTTATTACCATGCTCTTAGACGGCTCTCTTGAACGTGTGGGTCAAGCCATTTCGTGTTTAGATGAAGGCGAAATAGATGAGGCCGCTGTGCTGGTGCAGAAAACGATTGCTATTGTTAGTGGTTTACGTGAAAGCCTAAATATAAAGAGTGGTGGTGAAATTGCCAGTAATCTTGATATGCTTTATGAGTATATTGTCGCGAAACTAGATACAATAGGGCATGATAAATTCCCGATAGCGATCTTAAATGAAGTGCACAAACTCCTGAGTGAAGTGCAAGAAGGCTGGACAGGTATTGCTCAAGAAGTAAATTAGTTTTTCGATCCTACGCTATTAGCAAAAAATAGCAAAAACACCGCTAAAGATGTTGAGTGAGGTGCCGTTACCCTTAGTGATATAGAAATTTTCTGAGGTTAGTATGTCGGTTATTCCCATGTCTCAATTGTCTTTGATGAGAGTACGTCGTGAGCTAAAGCAGCTTATGGGATCAGGGAAGTGGCAAAAAATTATTGCAATTGAAGCGGATCTTTTTATAGAAATGGACAGTGCGGTTCAAGATGCTGAGCGTTCTCCAAAAGAGCTGCTTAATGAGCTTGGACAAGTCGTTAACCTTTATAAAGAGCTTTCGAATCTTTGTTGTATCTTCGCTCAGGAGCACCATCAGCCCCAGCGTTGAGCGCTTACTAAACGTACTACATTTTCTTTTTTGATTATATTCTAAGCCTTTCTACTTTTTATTCTACTAAAACCTGTCATTTATTTGACTTCTCATGATTTATTGTCTATTCCTTGTATGGATTGATCTGTAAACTGATGTTGAAAATGTCACTTGAATATTCCCGTTACTAAGAATTAGGAAGCGTTATGCAGGAAGAAGAAATTCAACAACAAAATGCAGTAGAAGCAAGCAAGGTAGTAAGTGAGGTAGAGAGTAAGGTAAAAGAGACCAATGTATTATTGATTGATGATGATGCTAAACGTCGTGATGAGATGAAAGTCATTTTCGGTTTTCTTGGTGAGTCTGTAATCATCGCGACCACTCAAGATTGGCAAGAACAACTTGAAGCCGTCGATAAAAATAGCATTAGTGCTATTTTTCTGCGTGTTATCAGCGCTGATGAAAAATTTAAAAATAAAGTTAATATAGAGCATTACCTAGAGAAGCTAGTCTCTAACAATCAAATGTCTGCACTTATTCTCTTGTGTGATTCAGATAATGACAAAGTGGCAATTAACAATATTGATACTAATCTACGACAACGCATTATTGCTACCCTAGCAACCCCTCCTAGTTATAATCAGCTTCTCGATACTCTGTATAGGGCTCAATGCTTTCATCAGGCACAAACATCAGCAAAGCAGCAGTCTAGTCGTCGGCCACCGCATTTGTTTCGTAGTCTAGTCGGCACTAGCCGCAATATCCGTGGCGTACGCGATATGATGTCGCAAGTGGCGGATAAAGACGTTACGGTATTGGTTACAGGTGAATCGGGAACGGGAAAAGAGGTGGTGGCACGTAACTTACATTACCATTCTCCGCGGCGTGATGGGCCATTTGTTCCGGTTAATTGCGGCGCCATACCTGCTGAACTCCTAGAGAGTGAGTTATTTGGGCATGAAAAAGGTGCTTTTACGGGAGCCATTAGTTCGCGGGCAGGGCGTTTTGAGATGGCTGAAGGCGGCACCTTATTTTTAGATGAAATTGGTGATATGCCACTTAATATGCAGGTAAAAATTCTCCGTGTATTACAAGAAAAGTGTTATGAGAGAGTTGGTGGTAATAAATCGAAAACGACTAATGTACGTATTATTGCGGCAACTCACCGTGATCTTGAAGGTATGATAGAAGAGGGCACATTTCGAGAAGATTTATTTTATCGTATCAATGTTTTTCCTATCGAAATGCCATCGTTAACTGAGCGGCAAGAAGATATTCCACTTTTGCTCAATGAAATCATTGCTCGTTTAGAAAATGAAAAACGGGGTTCAGTTAGATTTAATTCCGCAGCCATTATGTCACTATGCCAGCATCATTGGTCCGGCAATGTTCGCGAACTAGCGAACTTAGTCGAACGTATGGCGATTATGCATCCTTACGGTGTGATTGGTGTAAACGATTTACCTCCTAAGTTTCGGCATGTCGACGTCACTGATGAAATTTTCGAAGTGTCAGAAATACTTGGGGAAAATTCTGGCCCAGCGGTTGTCAATATGAATGCGACACCTCTACTTCCCGAGCATGGGATTGATTTAAAAGAATATTTAACCGGCTTGGAGCAAGGTTTAATTCAGCAAGCTTTAGATGATAGTGGCGGCGTAGTCGCTCGTGCAGCGGAGCGTTTATCTATACGAAGAACGACTTTGGTTGAGAAAATGCGTAAGTACGGAATGCAAAGAGCTTAAGTGGCTTTTTATTTCGAAGAGTCAGTAACTAAAAATGAGTTACAAGCAATTAGTAGGTCGGGGTAGTCCTGCTATTTTACTGAGTGATTTAGCAGGGCTGCTAGGAAATAGTTTCAATAAATAAATACTGTTGCCCTTGTCTTTTCCTAGCTGTTTAGACGTGAATTTTACTAAAGGACGCATCGCTGGAGAGATTTCATAGCAAGTAAAAAACTCTCGAATAAGGTCGATCATTTCCCAATGATTAACAGTAAGTGCTATTCCTTCTTCCGCCGCTATTAATGTAGCAATTTCCCTCGACCAATCCTTTAGGTTTTTTAAATAACCTTCTTTATCCGTAGGAATGACTTTGTTTTGATAAAGTA
Organism: Cellvibrionaceae bacterium; assembly: GCA_047629215.1. Classification (GTDB taxonomy): domain Bacteria; phylum Pseudomonadota; class Gammaproteobacteria; order Pseudomonadales; family Cellvibrionaceae; genus CANLBN01. The sequence continues at coordinate 5,122 of JBLHWO010000070.1, forward strand.
ACGGCATAATTTAGTACCAGCTTTGTACAAGATTATATTCTGTACAAAGGCTCACAAGCTGACTGAAACCTATCAGCTTTACATTTTTATCAATATTATTCTTTAAACCTCTGGCATCTGTATCGGCTTTAATCGCATAACATTTTTTTTCCTTTAAATCGTTCGAAGCAGAATGGTTAGGCAATAAACCGTAGACTCCATTTTCCAAAAATACAATGCAATCGCCTTCAGAATAATTTTGCAGGCATTGCAATAAGCACGGCTTATCAAAGGGCGATTGATTAACAAGATGTAAAATAGAGTGCTTCATACTTATATCAGAGCCGGATTAAAAAGATAGCAGAGTATCTTGTTCATGTAAAAAATTACGTAAGTTATTTTCATCGAGGCTTGTGCAGGTAACGGATAATTGAGTCACATTAACTCCACGTTCATCTAATGATCTTTTACATATAAATAAGCGATCTAGGTCATAGAGTTCGAAAGCGGTTAATTGCTTCTCGAAAGATTTTTGCTGAATAGCTTTTGAGTCTTGCTCTTTAAGTAATTGAAATACTCCATCGCCAATAAAGATAAGTGTGAGGATTTGCCCATACACTGAAGCTGCCAATATTGCATCTAGTGTTTCTTGGGCAAAATTATTACCGTAGGGTGCATGACGTATAATAATACCTATCTTTTTCACCTTAACGCTTATTTTTGAATCTATTTGAGTTTCCATGTCAACCACCAAATGTCACTATTCGATCAGACATTACCGAGGCATCAAGTAGCTGGCCAAGCCCAGATAATTCAAATTTTTCATTAAGGTTAAAGGTCTTTTTTTCATAGCGTGATGATTCATCTAAATCAATCATGCCACGTTTCAAGCTTGCTGCAATACAGAAAACTATATCAATTTCATGTTCTTCTTGTAGTTTTTTCCAGGCTCCAAAAAGGTCAAATTCCTTCTGTGGCGTGCAAATTAAATCGGAACCCTGATAAACGCCATCATGGTAAAAAAAAAGTCTATAGAGACTATGTTCTTGTTCCAAAACCGCACGTGCAAATTGGTAGGCGCTGTTGCTAGCTTGCGAGGAGGGCGGAGCATATATAGCTAGGGAGAAAATCATCAGTGGAGTATATCAAAGGGCTGCATTAAACGAACATAAAAAAAGCCCCGTAATGGGGCTTTAGTTGATATTACTAGGCTTTATTTAGTCGTTCGAGAAACCTAGGATATGCAGTAGGCTTATAAATAGGTTATAAATATTCAGGTACAACGATGTAGTAGCCATTAAATAGTTAGTCTCGCCACCATTCACAATACGGCTAGTGTCATAAAGAATGAACCCAGACATTAGTAAAACGATCATAACGCTCAAACCTAAGTGCATTATTGAAATGTCTATACCGAAAAATGATCCGGCAATCCACATACCTACCATGGCAACAATAACGGTGATTAGACCAACGAAAAGAAAACCACCCATAAAACTGAAGTCTTTGCGCGTTGTCAGTACATAGGCAGACAGTGAAAAAAAGACTAAGGCGGTACCGCCAAGAGCCTGTGTGACCAACATCCCACCATTAGGCATGGCTAGATAGTGGGTTAACATTGGCCCAAGAGCTGCGCCTAACAATCCTGTGAACGCGAAGACCACAGCAATTCCGGAAGCTGAATTAGCTGTTCGCGGCAAAACGAACCACACTAAGGCCAATGCACCAAGACTACAGAAAAGCGCAGCGCCTCGGGGCATACCAACTACCATTGAGATTCCAGCGGTAACAGCGCTGAATAGCAATGTCATTGCCAGCATCGCATAGGTATTGCGTAAAACTTTACTGGTTTCAAACTGCTGAACACCAGAATCCTGTTGATTGTATATATCTTTTTGCATAGACTCCTCCGAGACACTTGATGCGATTAACTTACATGTGATTAAACTGATGCAATACTACTATTTATTATGTCACTCTTTACTTGTAAATTAGGGTTAGATACGTAAATTTCAAGGCTATCATACAAATATTGCACACAAAATCAACCATGTATAGCTTGGGGTTAATTAAGAGCCTTCACTTGCATTGTTAATGTCTATGATTGCTCGTGCAATATTAATCTGTCACTAAAGCTCTTTTGGCCTTTCGTCTGGCATATGCCATACATTTTACTATTTCTGTTTTATGGTAAGTATCCAAACCATTAACGGTACCTAGCGATTCAATATCAATAAAGCCATCTTCTCCAATAGCCTCGGACGATACCTGGGCATGACTGATTTCTCCAATCACCATCACGGTATCATTTAATAGTATGTGGTGCTTTATGTCAGATAAGACTGTTCTTATACGACTTTGCCCCACAAATGGAGCTTTAAAACCACCTATAAAAACCACCTATAAATAGTTCTCTTAATCCAGTCGCCATAAATTCAGATTGGCCCTATTGATAGCGTGCAAATGTTTGATGACCCTGATCTATGATGTCGCTATTTACATGGTTGATAGTGAACTGGCCGGTGTTGGAGGTGATGTCAACAGTATGCCGGGCCACAGAGGAGGGCCGGTTAATGTAAGCCATTAAGTCTAAGTACCTCAGTTTAATCTACTGCGGCTGTCTAAAGCACAGAATCTAAAGCGTTTATCACTTTTTTAGGCTGCACCCGTAGGGTGGCAACGGATTTGCCGAAAAAGCAAAAAATTACTTTATATTCCACACCTTAGTTACCCTCGTAACAATTCAACTAAGGCATTTAGTTTAAAGGTGGTTTAGCGCACAAATGAATCACTGAGCTGACGATAGCTAGATTGGTGTTTTGGACTGAATCCACAGTTCCAATAAGGTTTGCGCTCTTAAAGCCAGATAGAGAGTTAATAAAGTTAACATGAAAGCGGTCAGACATAGCATTGAAGTCAGTAAATAGGTTTTCAGTCATATTGCTATACGTAGAGGGTGTATTTTATTTGTTTTAGGTACAGAATTAAAATCAATCAGCTGCCTGCTAATCCATAGTTCTAAATAGGAATAAAAAAATAGCGTGACAACTTTTTGAAAAGCGTATTTATTTATAATGATTGCGAGGCTATTTTTCGCTAAACTACGCTATTAAAGATCACTTTTTATCTTTTTTTTTCATGGTGCCAAGGAGTTTCATTAATGGAGAGGTTTTCCAGTACAGCAATGCCCGTATATGTCGATATGGATGGTACCCTAGTCAAAACTGATATAGCCCAAGAATTAATCCTCCAGTGCTTTAAAAAAGTTAGCCTATTCACTAACTTGATCTCTCTTACATTCTCTGGTCGGTCGAATATCAAACGTTTTTTAGCAGACAATACTGAGTTTTCCGAGGAACTCCTTCCCTATAATCAAGAAGTGATTGATTATCTTCTAGAGCAGAAGGAGCTGGGTAGAGTCATTGTCTTAGCAACCGCATCGGATAGGGTGATCGCCGAAAAAGTGGCTAATCACCTAGGTTTTTTTGATGCTATTTTGGCCTCTGAGCCGGGAACTAACCTAAAAGGGAAGCATAAACTCGAAGCTATCCAATCTCATTCTGGTGATAGGGGCTTTGAATATATCGGAGACGCCAAGGCCGATTATCCAATATGGAAAGCGGCTGACCGTTCGGGCTTTGTCAATATATCGGCTAAACCTGAAACAATAGTTGAAGATAAGAGTAAGCATTCTCTGCATATTAATGACTCAAATAACTCCTTAGGCGCTTTTTTAAAAGCAATACGCCCACATCAGTGGGCAAAAAATATTTTAGTTTTTCTACCTTTATTCTTTGCCCATCTCTACTTTAACGTTGGTGCATTGTTGTCGGCAAGCTTAACATTTATAGTATTTTCTCTTTGTGCGTCTGGGATTTACCTAATTAATGATTTGCTCGATATTGAATTAGATAGAAATCATGCAACCAAGAAGAAGCGGCCGTTTGCTGCCGCCACATTACGCCCGTTGACAGGAGTTGCGGCTAGTTTCGTATTGATTTTAATATCGTTGTTGGCTTGCTTCTTTCTTTTAAGTATTAAATTATTTTTAGTTCTAGTCATTTATATCGTCATTACAAATTTGTATTCTTTTTACCTAAAAGATTACTCTACAATTGACGTCATCACATTGACCACCTTGTATACCATTCGAATTGTGGCAGGTGCGGTGGCTGTTGGTGTGACTTTATCCCCTTGGCTGTTTAACTTTTCTCTATTTTTCTTTCTGAGTTTAGCATATATGAAACGCTATATTGAAGTTGCTCGTTATGCTAAAGAAGGAAAGTTATCAGGCAGAAACTACGGTGCCGATGAAACTAATATTATTATGATGATGGGGATTGTCAATGGCGGTATTGCTATCTTCACCCTGACGATGTATGTAAATGATGAGTATGTACTTGCTACGTACTTGTCTCCTCATTTGTTATGGTTAATTTGTCCATTATTATTATTCTGGATTTATAGAGCTTGGATGTGGGCTAAACGCGGTAAGATTGATGATGATCCCGTTGTTTTTGCAATTAAAGATAGGGTGAGTATTGTTACAGCTCTAATGGTTGCGCTGTTGTTTGTTTTATCAAAATATTTTGACTTGAATTCGGTATTCTTATGACCCTACCTGCTTTTATAATTGTATTTTCCAGTGTTTTTTTATCTGCTGTGGCGCAATTAAGTTTTAAGTATGGAGTGTCAAGCGTCGATTTAGAGCAATATTCTAACCTTTTCTATAAAGCGTGGTTTTTGTTTACCTCACCTTTTGTTATTTTAGGGCTTGCCCTTTATGGTGTCGGGACTATCTTGTGGTTATTCGCACTTAAACAACTTGATTTGTCTTTAGCATACCCTTTTGTTGGAATGAGTTTTTTGTTTGTTCTTGTTTTCAGTATAATTTTTCTACAAGAGCCATTTAGTTTAAACCGGCTTGCTGGAACTGTCGTTATTATTTTCGGTATTATTATATTATCTAAATCCTAGGGCATTATATGAATTTTTCGTTATTTAATATTCGAAATATTAAAGCGGTAGACATACTTTTAATTTTATTTACGCTGGCACTTGTGGTTCGAGTCATAGGTATAAATTATGGTTACTGGTTTGGTGATGAGCGTATAAATAGTGCAGTAAAAGTTCTTGCGGGTGAGTTTGTGCCAGGCCAGCATTACTATCCGCCTTTTCTAAATTATATAACAGCTGTTTTTTTTGTATTATTGTATGGAGTGGGACGCTTATTTGTTTCTTGGTATGACCTTGCTGAGTTCAGGGCGCAATACTTTACTGATCCCACTCCCTTTTATATTACAGCGCGTTTGCTTATTTGTTTTATTTCTGCAGCAATAGCACCTTTATTTTACCTGGTTGCATGTGAGTGTGGGTTGCGAAAAAAATATGCAATTGCAGTGGGTTTGTTTGGTGTTTTTATTCCCGGGATGGTGTTGCTTTCACATATCTCGAAGGGTGATGTGCCTTTGTCTGTTTGTGTTGTTTTGATTTTTTATCTTGCACTAAAAAAAATCAAGTCACCTAAATCCCTTAAACTTGATTTATGGATGGGGTTGGCAATTGCTTTGGCCTTAAGTTTCAAGCAGTCATATATTTTTATTCTGTTTCCGTTTTTTATAGCCTACTTGATTACGTTTTATTTTAAGCATGGTGATATTGTCTTAACGATCAAATCGACTATTTATGCAGCGTTAGTTTCTGTTGTTCTTTGGCCTTTGTTTAATGTAGGGGTTCTGCTCGACTTCAGCAATTTTTTAGATTATCAAAAAATACAGACAGTTATGTCGGTAAGGGAAGATAAAAATATTTTCGCTGGGCTTGAAGCCTGGTGGCTTATCGTTTCAGACTCATTTTTCGGTATTAATTTTCTAGTATTAATTGTTTTTTTAGTAACCCCAGCGATATTTTTAATAAAAAACCTATTTGTTGAAACGACTATTCAAAGGCTGCTACTGTCTTTCTGGGTTTCTCTTTTGAGTGGTTCGTTTATTATTATGTATTTGTCTGGGGCAAGGCAGCAGTCTGGTTTGTGGGTGCCTTATATGACAGGTATGCAGTTGCTCGCAGCTTTGAACTTTTGTTTTTTGATGTCTCATCTTTCTGGTAGTTGGAAAACTAATCTAGTTCAAGGCATCGCTTTTTTTACTTTTAGCTTATCTGTTTATGGCGTATTCATCGTTGATAAGCAGGCCATAGCTAAACCTATTGTGTTGTCAGTAGAAGAATTAATACGTCAAAATTATGAAGTATCGAAAACTAAAATATTAACATCATTTGTCTTGCGCTCTCCGCAAACACTTTTCATGGGTACAAATGAGTATGCGCGTCACGAGCTAATTGCTGAAAAATATTCAGTCACCATGCCGGAGCGAGCACTGGAAAAGGTAAATTTAAAAGAAGGCTCAGACGCCATAAATTATTTTAATATGCCCGGTGCTCTACACGGCCTAGAAAATTCGGATGACAGTACATTGGCTGAGGAAATGAAGCCGTATGCATGGCCTCTGCAAAAAGAAGAATGGAGTTTGGACTATTGGTTAGGCAAAGGGTTTGAGGTGTTTATTCTGGGCGATCACGACTTTGCGCGAGAAAAATCAAATGTTGATCTAATTCGCTCCTTTAATAGTGAAATTAAAGAGCGCTGTGATTTGATTCGGCATTTTACTCCAACCAAGCCACTGTACATTGAATTCAGCGCCACGGTTTATGACTGTACTTCGTAAGGTGCCTTGCGCCTTAGCGAAATAAGGCGCAGAATTTAAAGCGTCCTTCACTTTTGTAAGCTACACCTGTAGGGTGGCTTCGAAGAGTCTAAAAAAATTCACTTTATATTCTGCACCTTAAGTGCCCATATTTACACCGATATATATGCAGGTTTCTACGTGGCCTTGGGGTATGCAGGAGTAAAAATCTGCCCTACGATCCAACTGCCGTTTTTGGTTAAAGAATATTGTTAAGTTTGGTGGACGCTTTCTTTAATGAGTCTCTGGATAAACCTGAGCTATTTTTTCGGTGAGAAAAAATCACCTGGTTTGAGACGGAAATTGAAGGTAAGGGTAAAGCGCGAGAGCAGTGTTATTTAAAGCAAAAAAAGGGGTTTGCGCAAGCAAACCCCTGTCAAATGGCGGTGAGGTAGGGATTCGAACCCTAGGACGGTTTAACCCGTCGCCGGTTTTCAAGACCGGTTCTTTCGACCACTCAGACACCTCACCAAAACTGTAGTCCTATGTCTTATAAGCTGTACGTAGTTTCTACTGTACATGAGAACATAGGGAGCTATTACACTCACGGTTTTCAATGCCGTCGTTTTCGGTCACGCATTGACACCGTCAGCTTTTTGTACTGTCATACTTCAAGATAATATTTTAAACAGATATCTATCCTTTTGTGTTGTGCCTCCATTCAGTTGTGACTCTAAGCTTACTGGCCGCTAGCCCCTAAAGAGATAGGGATTATACAGAGGTTTTTTTCTGTATCAACTATAAAAGACTAAAAAAACAGCTTAGCTTGTACTCTCTTGTGAATTAGTTGCTATTGGTTTATTTCTTGGGTCATTATTTGGTCGCGATAGCGCTTTAGGCGTATGATCTATCGCTGCCATTTTTTTTGTATCTAGTGGTGAGCCCTTAAAGCTGCCTAGTGTTTGCGTTTCCACAGCAACGATACCGGCCGTTTTAGCGTTGATTCTTGGATCGTTGTTTGCCCTAGAATAGTCAACAGAGGTTGACTCAGGTATGTTTTGTGCGCTTACAGCTACATCACTCTTTTTCGGTTTGGTTTCATCGACAACTGTAGTCGTTTTTGTCGCCGGTAAGTTAGCCGCCACATCTATTTTTTGGGTTTCTACACTTTTTTCTTTTTCAGCTACTTCTTTATTTTTGGTGTCCTTGGGTTTATTCGTGGCTTCCACTGAGTGTACTTTTCTCTCGTCAGCGTTGTTTTCAGTTAATGTTTTATCAGTACTGTTATTTTTGGTGACGGTTTTTTCAGGCTGTCTTTTTATATCAGCGACTTTACTTGTTGTATCACTTGCTTCATTCGTTTCAACATTTTTGATTGATTTGCTAGCGTCAATCTTGTTGTCATCAGAGTCGTGAATTTTTCTATTCCCTCGGCGACGCTGTTGGTTACGAGGCTTGCGGTTTGATGGTCGTTTTTCGGCGGTATCAATGCTAGCGCTCTCAGTATTTTCATTTGCTGGTTTATCTACCGCTTTTTCTTGATCCCGTTGCCTGTTTTGAGTCTCAGTCTTTTGACGGCCAGGCTCGCGACGATTAGAATTTTCATTTTTGTTTTGACTGCGGTTATTTTGATTTCGCTCAGTACTTCTTTCGCTACCTTTTTCGCTATTTCTTTCACTATGGTTGCGATCAGAAAAATTGGTGCGTTCAGCGTCACGGCTGTTTTGGTTCTTGCGACCATTGCGCGTTGCATTGCGGTTTCTACCGCCGCGTTGTTGATTTCCTTTGGGTTCTGGTTCTGGCTCTGGTTCTGGTTTTGATGAAAATAATGCTTTTATAGCCGAAATAATTTTTGAGGCAGCGACAGGGTCTTGTTTTTCGATAGTTTTAGTAACAGGTTCTGTTTTTACAGGCTGTATTTGTTGAACAGCTGGCTGCGCCATAGATAAAGGTTTGGAAGACTCTATTAGGCATGTATCTTCTGTGTGTGCTTCTACAATCTTGTAGCTTGTTTCAACTTCCTCAGTGCTATCGTCATCACGTAAGCGTTGCACTTCATAATGTGGTGTTACCATATCTTCGTTAGGGATGATAAGGATTCGGGCATTACTAATGCTTTCTATATTTGCGATTGTTTTGCGTTTTTCATTTAGTAAGTATGTGGCCACTGTTACAGGAGTTATTGCACGTATTTCTGCGCTACCATCTTTCTGAGCTTCTTCTTCAATCAGTCTCAAAATAGATAGGGCGAGAGACTTGGTTGAGCGTATAGTTCCTTGACCACTACATCGAGGACATACTTTTGATGTGGTTTCTCCAAGCGATGGGCGCAAACGCTGCCTGGACATTTCAAGTAGACCAAAGCGAGAGATACGCCCAACTTGAACGCGTGCTCTATCCATTTCTAAGGCATCATTCATGCGCTGTTCGACAGCACGCTGGTTACGCGTTGGTTGCATATCAATAAAATCGATAACAACAAGGCCGCCCATATCACGCAAGCGTAATTGGCGAGCAATCTCATCAGCAGACTCTAAGTTAGTTTGTAATGCGGTCTCTTCAATGTCACTGCCCTTGGTGGCGCGCGACGAGTTGATATCAATAGAGATTAGCGCTTCGGTTACATCAATAACAATCGAGCCGCCAGAAGGTAATTTAACTTCTCGCTCATACGCAGTTTCAATCTGCCCTTCGATTTGATAGCGATTAAAGAGCGGGGTTGTAGTGTCTTCATATAATTTAACTTTGCTATGATAGTCAGGCAAAAATTGTTGAACGAATGCGGATGCGAGATCATAAGTTTCTTTGTTGTCAACGATGACTTCACCGATGTCCACTCTTAGGTAGTCACGTATCGCACGAACGATCACGTTGCTTTCCTGAAATAGAAATTCAGGGGCCTTCGATTTTTGTGAGGCTTCTTGGATGGATTCCCATATTCTCAACAGGTAATCCATATCGCCCTGTAGCTCTTCTGCAGTGCGACCGATACCGGCGGTTCGGACGATAATACTAGTACCTTTAGGGACATCTATTTGTGATAAAGCATTGCGCAATTCGCTACGTTCTTCGCCTTCGATACGGCGTGAAATACCACCGCCACGAGGGTTGTTTGGCATTAGTACCATGTAGCGCCCAGCTAAACTAATAAATGTTGTTAAGGCTGCGCCTTTGTTGCCGCGTTCTTCTTTATCTACTTGAACAATGACTTCTGTCCCTTCCTTAAGGACGTCCTTAATTTTGAATCGCCCTTCAACATCTTTGGGTTGTTTGCTGAAATATTCTCTAGCAATTTCTTTGAGGGGTAAGAAGCCGTGACGTTCTGATCCGTATTCTACGAAAGCAGCTTCTAGGCTTGGTTCAATTCGAGTGATTTTTCCTTTGTATATGTTGGCTTTCTTTTGTTCTCTATGACGGTTTTCAATATCTAGGTCGTATAACCATTGTCCGTCTACCAATGCAACGCGAACTTCTTCGGGTTGGGTGGCGTTAATTAGCATTCTTTTCATGTTCGTTTTGTCCTGATTATGCAAGAAAAAACGACAGATAGAAGGTAAAGTGAATAACAAAGAGAGGAATTATAGAGTAAATAAACGAATATTTCGTTTGTTGTATTTACTTTATATGTATTTACAGCGGCGAGATACAAAATTGTGCTTAATCGTGTAAATGATTAAGCCTTATTTGTTTTTTATGACAAAGGTACTGCTTAGTTGCCATATTTGCAGCAATTTATAGCTGTTTTATTATTTAAGTTTTTGGAATGCTACAGGCTACAATTTCGTAACTCTTTTAGAGTACTTGTTTTAGCTTACTTTGGCCGTACTTAAATAAAATTCGATCTCGCTTTGTTAAGGTAAGATATAAATCTATTTTACCTTAATGCTCTCTAGTCATATGGATAGCATACTTTTATAAATACTAACCATTTTATATTCACTCAGCTTTACTATTTATCGTATTTTTTTAATAGGCTCTATACCTAACGATAACTTGCGTTTAATAAAATAAATTTGTTTGAACTAATCTTTCTAAATGATTTATTAGATTATTACATCGAATTATTATTTAAGTTCAGATTAAATAATAATTCTTATCAATCATCTTTCTGTGTGTGTGCCCAAAGTGCTGCATTAAAAGCCTGCTCAAAA
>JBLHWO010000071.1:0-15776 GCA_047629215.1 Cellvibrionaceae bacterium
GTCGCATCTACATAGGCTAAATGACTGTAGTCCGTTTCCGCCAAAGTATGTAGATTATTCTCTAACAATGTTCCCGGAACATAAGCAAAGAGCTCGCGCCCAGCTGCAGAGGGAACGCTAGCATCTGGATTCAAACTCGCATTAAAGGCATGCAACATTCCATTATTGCCTCCAACATACACCACTGGTGTCCTAGTAGCATTTGTGGTTTTAAAGGTGCTGTATTCACTACCGACACCTTCTATCAAATTAGGATAAATATCGTTAGGGGGACCAACATACTGAGGTGAAGCGTTAATAATGGCATTCAAATATTTATTATTGCGTCCTCTGAACAACTCCAAACCACCCGCACCCACTTCATTTGTTGCATCACCTTTTAAATAGTCAACAATTTGTTCACCATAGTCTTGGTTTTCATCAATTTCCGTTGCATCAACTGTTGATGACGAATGGGGTGCGTTTTCGAGAAGCTCCTCAATCTGCTCATCGCTTAGGGTGTCTGTATCAGTATTAGAGCCGTCTAGTAAATCCTCGTAATCATCTGGAAAATCAAATGACACACCTTGGCGGCCATTGTAGCTATAAATCGCTCGATTAATACGGTCTGAATTTGAAGCGGCCCCTAAGCGCTCAGCCGCAGACCAAATAGCATCCAAAGCATCAATTTCAGTAACCGTATTGCCACTTACATCAACCGTATCGGTGGATGTATCGAGGTTAACAACACCATCTTCATCGAAGCGGTAGGCCAACAAGTCACCAGACCAGTCAAAAGTATTGAATGTGCTTTGAAAAATAAGCGTTGCAGAACTAATAAAACCAGAACTAATGGAGGCCGCTGATGCGGTTCCAGTTCGGTCATCGATATCGGCAATGGCACTAGTTAATGAGTTAATCAAAGATTGCGGATTACTCGCATTTAAATACTCACCACGGCCATTCCAAGCCGCATGACGGATATCATCCACTCGTTCTTCTTGGGTGTTAGTGATCGGATCAGGCCAAGTAAAGCTGCTATCTGCCACATTAGGGTTAGTAGTTAAGGTTCCATCTACGCCAAATGCAACGGTATAAGTGGTGAGATGCTGATGATTGATTCTCGTATTTTCTTGATTTTGATCAACGATATTTAAATCATTTTCTAGGGTAACGGGAGACAAATCATGCTCTAGATAATGCATCGCAACATCGGCTAAGGTATTAGAGAAGTCATCAGCAAATGTACCACCATCCCAGATAGTATTACCACCACTAGCAACAGGCCCATCTGTATTACCTACTGATGGTACATCAGTGCCAATGCCGTTCCAATAACCATCGGAAAAAACCACCGCGAAGTTCTGCTGGCAAGAGCCACCTTCATTAGCTGTCAACAAAGGGGTAGTGGCATTTAGCGTCCCTGTGTGAGCAGGCGTTGCGCCGAATAAGTTGCCTACTCCTCCGGCCCCACCCGCTTCACGAAAATACTCCCCCGCCTGTTCTAGGTTGCGCCTGAGTGGCGTTCCATTATTAGAATCAACCCGAAATAAACTATTCATTAGGGTATTCTTTAAGCTAAGGTTTTGCATATCCTGAATAATAGTACCGACACCGCCCCCATCGACACTGTTGTTATGCAAGGTAGCCATGCCCATACGAGACACGCTATCGTCAATAATTTCGGATAATGCTCGCTTGGCTACATATTCACGCTTACGGTAATACGTATACCAATTCGCATACTGCTCCTGCATATCGACGCTTTGAGTCGTACCATCATCCAATGTGATACTTCCAGCGGGGATCGTTGCGACGGGCTGACAAACAGTGGTGCCTAAGGCGGTGCATTCCGCTAAGGACAATATGCCATTACTATCTGCATCATACGTCGGAAAGTCATCACCACATTCATTGTCATCATATTGCTCATCTCCATCACCACCTGCGGCAATAGGATCATTCCAAACAAAATAAAAATGATCGGTAACCGGCTCAGCAAGATTAGTTGCATTGGCAATATTAGCGGCCACATTGCCAAAATAAGGGTTAATATAGGCCGTCGCTAAACTACGGTTCGAATAGGCAGTAGCAGTTTGATCAACACCGGCCCAATGAGTATACCCACCGTTTGCGGCTATTTCCGGATCAAACGCAGTTACATTATAACCGCGACAGAGGTTGAGAAGTTCACTAACAGCAGCGTCATCCTGACCGGGTGCAACTAGCGTTATTCTACATGTAAAATTATCTGGACCAGCTGAAAGACCTATAAACGTATTGGTATCAGGCGAAAAATCTATATTGCCAGAACTGCCATATAAAAAAACACCAAGAGTACCGCCGGCATTAAAATTAAAATTAAACGCACCACTAGTACATGCATTCAAATCAGCAGCAAGCACAGTGCCATTAACAAAAATCGTATTTACACTATTTACTGCAGAGGTTGACTTCAACACTTCCCAGTCCATACTGCCAGAATCATCCAGCAAAAATAAAATATTAGGCTGAACATTGGTGGAAACATTCAGCGGTATATCCTCTAAAATACCTGGCGCAGCCAAAATATTCCAGCTTAACAATACCGAACTTACAAAACAGATTAACTTCTTGAAACCATATTTTATTTTCATTATCAACCTCAATTGAACGTTTTACGGATTGTCTACCGTTCCATAAATACTTTGTAAAATTGCTGTAATGTTACTATCTTGCCCATAGCCAATAGCCGTTATCCTAAAAGCATAAGGGATAGCTTTAACCTGATTGACTTTTTCGACACTGACATCGATCGTTTCAGCCTCATCTAGAGACATCTCACCAATAAACTCAATAACATATCGCGGAGCAGTCGTAACACCTAAGCCCGTAGCTTCAGCAAAAAAAGGAGGGTCAGTGTCTGCGGCCGGCGTAGTGTTCCATCCCGAAGGTGTTGTAACATCAAAGGCTACTGGATCAAAAGCGGAATAGGCAGAGTTAACCACGCCCACATAATAGTGATCAGCCACCGTTGAAAATTGTGTGTTAATGGTATTAACAGGATCCGAACTAACATCAATATTTAAATTAGCTACAATTGCTTCTGCTTCACGTAGTGCCGACTCCGCATTTAATCGAGCCAACGACAACTGCCGAGTATTCCCAGCCATACGTTCTTGCAATGTTGCTCCGGACATAATTGTCACACCTGTCAACGTCATAACCAACAACATGATTAATGAAACAACCAACACGACACCTTGTTGATTAAAGACGCTTATAGGTTGAGGATATAATTTCATAGGGTATCCACTCATGAGCTAAAGTTGGTTAAATAAATTAAATGTTTTGGTAACACCCGTTTTCTGTATTAAACCACTAACATTGTTACCACTAATAACGGCATCATCTATGGAGTTGAAATCTACAGTAACCTGCATCCGGTCAATCAAAGGGAGTTGAGCAGCGCTCGGTGAGTTTGAAAAACGTAAATTCCCAGCCGCATCTGTCCAACCATAACGAACCTGTAAGTTGTGTACACCTTTGGCAAGCTCCTCCCTAGTTCCGGAGTCACTTCTGTATAAAGCGCAATGTCTTGGCCCACTAGTAGCACCAACTGTTGTAGCACAAGTACCCGCTGCACCTACTGCATTACCAATCGAATACTCATAACTCCCCGTTGAGCCGGCATAAAGATAAAAGGGAGATTTAACATCAACACTTCCTGTGCCGTCATTGTATTTAACGCCAGACGAAATATTTTTTTCTGTTGTGATATTCTCAACGCCACCAATATCACCTAGGGCATGCGCAATAAGCCCATCATCGCTCGGCGTATTCGATATCATAAAGATAGCGCCCTCGGAGCAATTGCTCACCGAGACTATTTGTCCTGGCTGGAGTGTCGTATCATCATAACCCGTTATAGTTACGTTATTCGCCGTAACAGCAGTAACATCATATCTGACAGCATGATTCACATAACGAATTCGAATTATATCGGTGCCATCCGTAACATCATCGATATTGGAAACATCATTATCTCCGTGTACCATCGAAAGGAATGCGTAAGCATCGGTTCCAGTTGTTCGAAGCATATTAGTTATTGGCGGCTCGCCATTTAAATTATATTGCGCATTTAAAGAAGCGCTGATGCAGCCCAGATTACCCGACTGAGCAATATCCTCTTTAAGACGAGAAAAGATATAACGAATGTTTTCCTGAATTCTAGAGCTACCAGCTACCGCTACCGCATTTTGACTAGTGGTGCTAAACATCTGAACAACACCCGCCATGACAAACAGTCCAATCAACATGGATATCATCAATTCAATTAAACCGATTCCAGCCTGAAGCGGGCTTAGTGATAAAGTTGTTTTAGACATTTATGGCCTTACCTCCATTTCAAAACAATTATCACTGCTACAGGTAATAGTACCTAAGCCTGTACGCTCTTGATCCCACATTAGCCTCACGGTATAAAGCGGTGTAAGCCAAGTCACCGTAGCCCTGCCACGAGGTAGCGAAGAAGTAGACAGTGACTGCTGCCATTGTTCGGTATCAAACGTTAAAGTCTCTGCCGTGGTGCAAGCAGAAGAACAATCATTAGCTATGGTGACAGATGCGACTTTTGACACATCGATACTTCCATAATTACCCGTATTGGCGCCGCCATTACCATTAAAATCTCTACTACCAAAAGCTAATAACCGACCCGCCATATCCTCCGCCAGCAACTGGGCCTCTGTCACAAATATTGCCCGCTGATTACTATTCAAGCCATTAGCCTGTAGGCTCAACATACCCAATAAACCCACCGCAAGAATTAAGAGTGAGACCATGACCTCTATAAGTCCTGCGCCTGTTTGACTTTTTCTAAACCACATATTCACATCGTTAACCCTGTATGGATGTAAAAAATTAATTGATTGAGGTATAACCTACGGCAGAAACTGTTATTTGACGAGCTGAAATTCCAGTTTGTGTACTACCTACTGAAAACCCCACTGCCGCGCCAACTGTCTCACCCTGCCTATCGAAGCCAACGTTAGCAGGCGCTCCCGTTATCGTTGTATTTGTTCCAGCATTGTCGACCACTCTCAAGACCATTCCGGCTGAATCCAAAACTATCCAACCGGTGACCCAATCGACCACACCACCACAGTTATTGGCATCGGTTGAAGGACAAACAATAATATCGTCCACGCTTGATACCGCTAGCCCTCTAGCATAGGCTAAGGTATTAACCAGATTTTCTGATGTCGTTCTGACCGCCATATTAGCAAACAACGTTTGCAGACCCGGTACACCAGCCGCTACCAACAGACCCAGCAGTGCCATTGTCACTAGCAGCTCAATTAAGGTAAAGCCATTTTTAGCGTTTAAATTTTTATTCATCATTCTTTTCTTCA
This sequence comes from Cellvibrionaceae bacterium, assembly GCA_047629215.1. Taxonomy (GTDB): domain Bacteria; phylum Pseudomonadota; class Gammaproteobacteria; order Pseudomonadales; family Cellvibrionaceae; genus CANLBN01. The sequence goes on from JBLHWO010000071.1 coordinate 5,373, forward strand.
TAGGTTGACTATACATTGATTACTGTCAAGCGCTAGCGCTTGACAGATAAGCGGTAGGCTTTTAAAGATTAGTTTAACATCAGATTAAAGAACTGTGAGCTAGATCACAAATCAGCTAATTAATCACTTATCAAGTAATACGGAGCGCTTTTGGTAGGGAGAAGCTAATGTTTTCAGGCTCACCAGGCATTTCTTGAGGGGGTAGAGCCCCTAGCATTTCGAGTGCTGCAATCACCTCTCGCACTAAAACCTCTGGCGCGGAGGCGCCTGCAGTCACACCGATACTCTTTTTGCCATTCAGCCAGCATGAATCGACATCGTCCGCAGAATCAACCAAATAGGCTTCCGCACCGCAACGTTCAGCAAGTTCTCGTAGGCGATTGGAGTTTGAGCTATTAGGTGACCCCACCACTAAAACCAAATCACACTCTAGAGCCAACTGCTTCACAGCATCCTGACGGTTTTGTGTGGCGTAACAAATATCATCGGTGCGAGGCCCCTGAATAGCGGGGAATCTATCTCTTAAAGCAGCGATAACTTTAGCGGTGTCATCCATTGATAGCGTGGTTTGAGTCACATAGTAAAGCGACGTTGGATCGTTAACATTTAAGGCAAGCACATCTTGTTCATCTTCAACTAAATAAATAACGCCTCCATGCGCGGCCTCATATTGCCCCATAGTCCCTTCAACTTCGGGATGTCCTTCATGGCCAATTAATATGCACTCTGTACCACTGCGACTATGACTCATGACCTCTAAATGCACCTTGGTTACTAGGGGGCAGGTTGCATCAAAAACTTCTAACTGTCTCTCTTCTGCATTAAGCTTTACCGCTTTAGATACGCCATGGGCACTAAAAATAACGATTTTATCGTCGGGCACTTCGTCTAATTCATCGACAAAAATAGCGCCGCGTTCGCGCAAAGCATTAACCACAAATTTATTGTGTACCACCTCATGGCGAACATAGATTGGCGGCCCATAAACATCCAGCGCTCGATTAACAATATCAATCGCTCGATCTACTCCAGCACAAAAGCCTCTTGGATTTGCCAATTTAATTTTAGCTTGCATAGCGATGCCTATTTTTGAAGTAGCAATTTCTTTAAATACTATTTACTTAAACTTTTTATTGAAGAACCCGTCATTCAAAAAGAATTTAATGTTTTGTTGCCGGAGCAACGGCAATAATTTCAACTTCAAATTGAATCTCTTTACCTGCTAGTGGATGATTAAAATCGACTGTAACCGTTTTATCATCAAAAGCCGTTACTACACCGGGCAACTCAGTATTTTGTGCATCGGCAAATGACAACATTAAGCCCTCCTCAAGCGCAATATTATCGCCGAACTGATCGCGACGAATGTACTGAACATTGTTAGGGTTACTCTGGCCAAAGCCGGCTTCGGGCTCAATAGTAAATGTCTCTTTTGCACCCTCGGTCAAACCGATCAAAGATTTCTCAAAGCCCTCTAACAAATTGCCATCACCAAAGGTAAATTGAGCCGGTTCCTTTTCAAAAGTAGAATCAATTACTTCGCCACTATTTAACGTTAAAGCAAAGTGCAAAGTAACCTGCATACCTTCCCCGATGGACAATAAGGTCATACTATTTTTCCTATGATTTGAGAGCAAAAACACTATGCTGCGTCTGCTCTATTTTGATTGAAAAACAACATATCAACAATTAACAATGATACGCCTAACAATATGGACGAATCTGCAATATTAAAGGCAGGCCAGTGACAAGTTTGCAACTCAGGTCTACCGTAAAAGAAGGGCAAGCATGATTCTGCTGAGGAGTAAAACCAATCAACAAAATCGATAACGTAACCCAACACTATGCGATCGTATAAATTTCCTAATGCGCCGCCCAATACTAGCGAGAGCCCGGCCAGTTCAATTTTTTTACTACGTTCGAGCTTACATATCCACACGATCAAAAGAATACTCACCGCAAATGCCACAATACCAAAAAACCAGCGCTGCCAACCACCGGCGTCACTCAAAAAACTAAATGCCGCTCCGTAATTGTGTAACAAGGTAAAATTAAAAAAGGGTAAAAACGATTGCGGGTCTGAATACGCTAATACGCTAGCAGCCCAGTTCTTGGTCACCTGATCGAAAATAAATACCACTAAGGCTAAACACAGCCACAGACTTTTTTGTTTGAAAAGCCTTAAGCTTGCTTGCTTAAAAAGCCTTAAGCTTGTTTGTTTAAAAAGATTCATAAGCGCTTTTATTTTGAGAAAATGGTAGGTGGACACGGCCCACCCTACGAGAGGCAAAAAAATTAGGCAAAATAGCGTAGCTCACCATCACCGTCTACATTATCAACACAGCGACCACAAAGTTCGGGGTGTTTATTAATACTGCCCACATCGGGACGCTGATGCCAACAACGAGCACATTTCGGATTGGGGTTAGCCTCAACGGTAACGAACAAACCTTCCACATCGGTTGCAACCGCATCAGCAGCAGACTTACCATCGACAACGAGTGCAGATGATGTAATTAAGACAAAACGCAGCTCATCCTCTAGACGCTTGAGCTGCTGTGCTAATTCAGTATTACAATAAAGCGTAACCGAGGCGCTTAAGGATTTACCCACTACACCTTCATTACGTTTACCTTCAATTATCTTGTTAACGGCGTCTTTTACTTCAGCAATGAGCATCCAATACTGCGCATCCATATTACCGGCAGACTCCGCTCCTTTAGAGACGACAGGCAGTACATACCACTCGGCTAAGAAAACATTATTTTCTCGCTTCGAAAGCGGCGGTAATGCATCCCATAGCTCATCGGCCGTGTAGCTTAATATAGGTGAAATCCAACGCGTAAAGGCTTCGGCAATATGATATAAGGCTGTTTGTGCGGAGCGTCGAGCGGCACTGTTAGACTTAGTGGTATATTGACGATCTTTGATGATATCCAGATAAAAACCACCCATATCAACAATACAAAACTGCTGTAGCTTTTGATAAATGGCGTGTAATTGATAAGTGTCGTACGCTGCCGCAAATTCTTTTTGTAATTCAGCCGCACGATTGACTGCCCATTGATCTAGAGCGATCATGTTATCCATTGGCAAGAGATCAGTTTCTGGATTAAAGCCTTCTAAATTAGCCAATAAAAAGCGTGCTGTATTTCGAATACGTCGATAAGAATCCGCAGTACGTTTAAGGATTTCATCAGAGACGCTCATCTCCGCACTAAAATCGGTTGCCGCCACCCAAAGGCGCAGAACATCGGCACCTAAATCGTTCATTACCTTCTGTGGTGGAATAACATTACCCAGTGATTTTGACATTTTTCGCCCATCGGAATCGACGGTAAAACCATGAGTTAGCACTTGCTTGTAAGGCGGCACACCGTTAATTGTCATTGATGTTTTTAATGACGACTGAAACCAGCCTCGGTGTTGATCCGAACCCTCTAAATATAAGTCGGCGGGGAAACGTAAATTGTCACTCTCACGCAACACGGAATGATGAGTCACACCGGAATCAAACCAAACATCTAAAGTGTCAGTCGACTTTTCATATTCGCCCGCATCTTCTCCATACTCTCCACAAAGTAGATCTTCTGCGGTTAAATCGAACCACGCATCGATCCCACTTTGCTCAATCTTTTGGGCAACAGCTTCAAATATCTCGGCGGTATTGGGATGCAGCTCTTGAGTTTGCTTGTGCACAAATAAGGTAATGGGCACACCCCATGTACGCTGGCGTGACACACACCAATCCGGGCTATTGGCAACCATTCCTTCAATACGCGCTTGACCCCAATCGGGAATCCACTCAACATCCCCTATAGCTGCTTTGATTTTTTGTTTGAGATCATTGTGGTCCAGAGTAATAAACCACTGTGGAGTCGCACGAAAGATTAATGGCGTTTTAGTACGCCAACAATGAGGAAAGCTGTGGACAAATTGTGTTTGATAAAACAATTTACCTTTTTCCTCTAATAAACTGATAACTTTTTGATCGACTTTGTATACATGGTCACCCGCAAACAACTCAACACCATCGTGATACGTACCATCGCCATCAACATAATTTACCGTTTCAATGCCATAACGTTTGGCAACAATAAAGTCATCCATTCCATGGTCGGGGGCGGTGTGAACACAACCGGTACCGGCATCGGTGGTAACATGCTCACCTAAAACAACTGGAACTTGTCTTTGATAAAATGGATGCTGTAACACAGTATTTTCTAGAACATCGCCCTTTACCGTAGCGATAATGGAATAGTTTTCAACATTACCCACTTTCATTACTGAATCAAGCAAGGCTTCTGCAACCAATAAGCGCTCAGCGCCTGCTTGGGCCAACACATACCTTAACTCAGGGTTAACACTTACCGCTAAACTGGCGGGCAAAGTCCATGGCGTTGTCGTCCAAATGACAACGGAGATATCACCTTCACCTGACTGCCCTTCGATTGAGAGTTCAGGAATGCGTTTACTTAAATCTGCTGTATCAACAACGCCATAACGAACATAGATAGAAAAAGACGTTTTATCTTGATATTCAACTTCCGCCTCCGCCAAAGCCGAGCCACCTACAACACTCCAGTAAACAGGTTTATAACCACGCACCAAATAGCCATTTTCGGTAATTTTTCCGAGTGCGCGCACCGTATTGGCTTCGGTTTTGAAGTCCATTGTTAAATAAGGGTTATCCCATTCGCCCAATACACCCAAGCGTACGAAATCAGCCTTTTGTCCATCGACTTGTTTTGCAGCATATTCGCGGCATTTTTGGCGAAAAGTTTTTACATCCACTTTTTGCCCGGCCTTACCCACCTTCTTTTCAACTTGATGCTCAATTGGCAGACCATGACAGTCCCAACCAGGGACGTAAGGTGCATCGAAACCGCTTAGTGTTTTTGACTTAACGATAATATCTTTTAAAATTTTATTAACAGCATGGCCAATATGAATACTACCATTCGCATAAGGAGGGCCATCGTGCAAAATAAATTGTTCGCGGCCCGCTCGAGCAGCACGAATACTTTCATAGACTTTATTCTGCTGCCATTTTTTTAAAATTTGCGGTTCACGTTGAGCCAGATTCGCCTTCATCGGGAACGAGGTATTGGGTAAATTTAATGTTGCTTTATAGTCGGTCATATATTAAGTCGGTCATAAAAATAGTAGTTTATGTGTAAGGTGGGCAGTGCCCACCTTACGTTAGCTGTTAAAAAACTCTCTTGCCTTTTGTACATCCAAACTGATTTGCTGCTTTAATTCATCTAGACCATTAAAGCGCTTCTCTTCCCTCAGCTTATACTTAAATTCAACCACGATATTTTGATCGTATAAATCGCCTTGCCAGTCAAACAAATACACTTCTAATATCGGTTTAGCTATGGACTTGTCACCATCAGCACTTAGCGTTGGACGCACGCCAACATTAGCGACACCGTTCACTACGTCGCCTGAAGGTAATGTCGTAACTACCGCAAAAACACCGGCTAAAGGCGATCGATATCGATGTAAGTGCACATTGGCGGTTGGTGTACCCAACTCGCGACCCAACTGTTTGCCTTTAACCACTCTGCCACTAATGGTGTAGGGCTTACCCAGTAAGCGCGAAGCCTCTTCAAACTGATTATGCTGCAGTAAATCACGAATACGGGTACTACTGACTCTCTCTTTATCAATCAAAAAAGACTGTGTATCGGTAACTGTAAAACCGTGCTCGCCACCCGCCCCAACTAACTGAGCATAATCCCCTGTACGAGCAGACCCAAAACGAAAATCGTCGCCCACTACCAAGTAACGAACCCCCAAACCCTCAACCAAGATACGCTTGATAAAGAGAGTCGCCGATAACTCGCTCAAAGCTGAATTAAACGGCAAACAAAATACACGATCAATACCCTCATCAAATAGAGTTTGAACCTTTTCAACTAAGCGCATCAACCTAGGCGGCGCTTTATCGCCAGCGAAGAATTCATGAGGCTGGGGTTCAAAAATCATTGCCATCGATGGCACTTGCAACTGCGCTGACTGCGCCAAAACTTGCTGCAGGATTGCCTGATGGCCCAAATGGACACCATCGAAAGAACCAATCGTCACCACGTTACCATGATGCTCTGGAAGCAAGTTATGTAATCCGCGGATAAACTCCCGGTTTGAGGTCTTCACTAGCGCTGGCCGTAAAAACAAACAAGTATAACGGGAACGTAAACGAAACGACAGTCAGACAGATGGAGATTTATCTTGTAAATATCATATTAGGTGGCATTTTTGGGTTTATTGCCTAACACTCCAATACAAGCTGGGTTTCGACGTAATAGGTCTGTAGATACTATTGCTATTTATTAAGAGGCAGCCCGATAATAGCCGCCGTCGCGAGAGAGTGCCGTTTTGAGCTCATTGTTTCGGTAAGTTTAGGCGAATAAATAGTGGGCCTAGCCACCAATAGTAGGCGCCATTAAGCGACGAGAATGAGCGGAAAAATGAGCCGGTATAGCGCTTCTGCTGTAGGTCAGTCTATTTTCGGATAGCATCCTAGCGCTCTACTTTATCCGCTAACTTGCTATTGGTACTTTCAAAAATCTTATCTGCAGAAGAAGAGATAAAACCCTGATATAGCATGCTATCAGCTTGAGGGTAACGACGAGCAAACTCATAATAACAACTCGGAACTTCAATATCTTGATCGCTAAAAGTGACTTTACTATTGTTTGCCATTGTCGATGACTGCTCCAACAATAGCGCTGGCGTGCCTTTAATTAGTCCACCGCTCTGATTTAGCGAAAACCCTTTTTCAACCAGTAATTGATTGACCAATTCAAGACTAGAGCAAAACGTTAATTCATTGACCAAAACAGTAAAATGATTAGGGCGATAACCAAATGCCGCCATCCATGCTGCATACTCACTCTCTAATAGTAATTGCTGATAGCTCGCATAACTCAACTGCCAAGGACGACCAGAAAAACAAAAATTATCTTGCTTTACTGCAGCATCATCAAGCTGCCCCACCAAGTCACTAATAGTTTTTTGTGTGGTCTGCGATAATTTATCTACCAACAATTCACTGATAAAGATTTTAGGCAATGTCGAATTTTCATGCTGATAATGCCTAGCGAACAACTTTTTCTCTTCAAAGTGATATTCACCTGAGGCTACATACCCTGATTGTATAAATGGCTGTGCTATTACATCAATACACACCTTGCCTATATTAAATGTCCTCAAGGCAATATGATCATTAACCACATCTCCATTATTTCGCTCGGTAAAAAGCTGATAAATAGACCGAGCCTCTGGATTTAGCTCTAGGTAATCAACCCACATAGCCTCTAACAACGCTTGAATTTTTTTCACACTACCTCTCCTACTATTTTATCTTAAACTGGCAAACTGGGGACAGGTAATGACATTTTGGGTCAGAGTAAAAAATCGCTTTTCACTTTAGCGCATCTCTAAAAATAGTAATTTTTTACCGTCAAGCGACACATCAATAGCACCAATAGTAGAAACTCCGAAGCGAGGAAGCATAGCGCAGAAAACGCACTTTACACGAAATAAATCCCCCCTTTGCTGTTAAGTGGGGAGCACGGAGCTGACACCTAAAGTGGTCAACCCTTTTTGGCCAGCCAATTAGAGACCTTCCAATAAAATGTTTCTTTTTCATTAGGCGAGAATCCCAAATTATGGCTGTGGGGTCGTATCGAATTGTAATATTTATACATATAATCGCGTACCGAGTCATTAGCGACTGATTCATTGTTATAACCGTTTTTAGGCATGCGCTCAGTTTTCAAGCTTCTAAAAAAACGTTCCATTGCTGCATTATCCCAACAGTTACCTCGACGACTCATGCTCTGCTTTATTTGATACTTCCAAATTAATTGTCTAAATGACAAACTAGTGTAATGACAACCTTGGCCTGAATGAAACATTAACCCTATGGGTTTTCCTCGCGCTTTAAATGCATTCGACAACGCTAGCTTTGTTAGCTCACCATCCGGAGAATCTGATAGTGCAAAACCAACAATCTTACGACGATATAAATCTAATACTGTGGCCAAATACCTCCATCGACCCTCCGCCCATCAATGCGTACGTCACCAAACCAAACTTAATTGAGAGATATCGGGCTGAACTCACGATTCAGGTGGCTTTCAATATCAATGCGCGCCTTATTGGCCGATTTGTAATTGTGCTTAGGTGGCTGGCAGCTTACAAGCCCCTGCCGCTTCATGGCCTTTGAAGCCCTTTAGCGGCTTAAGTCATAGCCTCCAGCCCTACTGGAGTGGCTATTGTTCTTGAGCCTGCCGATCCTCCGCATAACTCATATGCTGCTTTTACTTCTATGTCAGCATGCACGTTTTCGCTTCTAATTTTGTTAGTATTCTCTTTCCGGTAACGATAAGTACTTCGGTAAATTTCAAACACTTCGCATAACAATTTGATTGAATAGCTCTCTTTCATTTCTTCAGCTAACGTAAACTTTTCATTGAGTCCGACATCAAGAGAACGGTGGCCTTTTTTAGTATCTCTTTCTCCACTCTAAGCTGCTGGTTTTCACATTCCAGCTCTCGAATTCGGCGCCGCTCTTCTGATATGGCAGCACCTTAGGTTTCTTTTCCGTTGCGCTCTTTACGGAGATCGCGCGCCCATTTATCAACGGTAGATTTCCCCACGCTCACAGCTTCTGCTGCTTCTCTGATGGAATAACCCTTATCAACAACAAGCTCTGCAACTTCTTGCCTAAATTCTGGCTTGAAACTCTTCGCCATAATGCTACCTTCGTTAATGGTGAGTATAATATCGCCTCTAACTCGGTGGCCAAATTTAGTATGCCACTACACTACTTGCTTTACTACATGCTTTACTACTTGGGTTTAATTCGTAATCATTTAATTCATCGATAGTTTGTTTAAATTCTTCACTACGTAAATATTGCTGCTTGTCTTCAGAAACACTCCCGCAGTTGTCTTTTATTGAATTTAGTTTGACCCTAATCAAGTTATTTACTGCAGTATTCAGTCTTACTGATATTGTATTGTTTGGGTCTAGGGGTATGTTGTTTAATTTAGATTGTAACTGCTGTTGAGCTTCTGTAATTTTAGTTTCTGCTGATGGTTTGGGCCTATGCCCCTGAGTGTTGGCCTGTGCATTCGTACTCTGCTGACTCGACCTAATGGGTCTGGCACCCTGAGTATTTGATGACGATGTATTCTGATCCGGCCTAGCATTCGGTCGAGAGCACCGAGCATTTGATGAAGCACCCTCATCAGTATCTGTTTCTAGCGATTTAAGCATATCCTTCTTAAGATTAGACAATGTGTCCGCGTGAATGGGATGTATCGGGTGCATCGAGGGAGGGAGATAGCTGGTCAAAACTATTGTTAAGTATATCTTTGAATTGATCCTTTGCCAAAGCAATCTCTTCTGGTCCTTCTGCCAATGATAATAAAGCGGCAGATTCTATTAATTTCTCAAGCGCAGAAGTATCTGTATCGGGGTAACTATCCGCCAAGTGAAAAATTGTAGAGACAGTTTTATCGAGCTATTTTTGGATTTTATTGCCTTGAGGATTTGAACTAGACGATGCCCCATTAGCTCCCTGATTGCCATGAGTAGATAATGCAGGCTCATTCTGAGAGTTAGCCTTTGCGAACGGTCGCTAGGGGTTAGCCTGTGCGTGTGGTCTCTGAGCGTTAGCTTGTGCGTGCGGTCTATTAGAAACACGATTTAGTTTGGCCAACTCCGCACGAGCAACACCCATAAATTTGAAGGTAGACTTAAGCTTTGTAAGTCCTTACGCAATTAGAGCCAACAGCATTTTTCATTCGATAAGAAGAAGAACGATTGTTACGATCAGCCCCACCACTAAAGTTGTTTGCAGTATTGGTTCGGAAATGATGACTTTGATTTGCGCTTGAAAAGGACATCATTACCCTGTAATTAATTCAATAGACATCACACTTAGTGTGCTGTATCGAAGGTTCGGGGGGGTAAATAAAGTTGCTGAAAACAGCCGCTCTCCAACTGCTTGCGCCACAAACATAAGCCGACTTTGCTGTAATACAGCGCTTAAATCACAGTGCGTTTACGATTAAGAATAACAAAAACTTGGCCATCGTTGATGGATCCTGACATTTGATTCTTGACGAGTGCAGCCAAACCATCAAATTGCTTGCGCATATCAGTCCGCTGACGATAAAGCCAAACTTGAAGATTATTGAAAAAGGTGTCTGAGAGGTTCAAAAACAAACAACCCGATCAAAAAAAAGTCCCTCCGGCACCTTTTTACCTTTACCTTTTTATTCATTATTACCCTTTTTTATTACCTTTTTAACCCAGACGCGAGGGGTGTCAGGGAACGGAGGTCATAGAAATTAACTAAACTGATCAAATAATAGATCCTCC
>JBLHWO010000072.1:0-15678 GCA_047629215.1 Cellvibrionaceae bacterium
GTTTCACAGTAAGGGATTTTCTTAAGAACCGCCACATAGTACCTGTATGGGTCCAAGTTATGCGTCTTTACAGTTCGGATCAAACTGAAGTGCAGACACAAGGCATTAACCCCATCGACAGAAGCCGCAAACATAAAATTCTTTCGAGCAATCACAAAGGGTTTGATCTCTTGCTCGGTAAAATTGTTATCCACCTCAAGTCGGCCAAGGTCCAAGTATGCACATAGGCCATCCCAGAACTTCAGGGTATAGCGAAAAACCTTGCCCAGTGGCGACTTAGGCAATGTCGTTGGTGCGAACTTGCCCAGCCACTGTTTGAGCGCTTCCATTATTGGCCTCGATTCTTTCTGTCTTAGCTCATGCCGTTGCACGGCAGCCAGCTGTTTGTCCTTCGCTTTACGCTCGACCTTGTATAGGTGCTTATAGAAGTTCATGGTTTCTTTGGCCAAGCCATCTTTACAAGCCATCTTCATTAGTGGCTTTTACTACAGGCTCAAAATTGCGTCTTACATGGGTATTGCAATGGCTCGGATTAGTCTCTTCTTTCATGAACATAAGATCAAAAAAGAGCTCGACATCACAATGCAATGTGCCACTGAAGCCCTCAACCCAGTCGTTGACGAAAGGTTTGTGCTTAGGTGCATTGTAGGTGTAAATAATGCGTCCCCTTCGGGTGAGTCTCCTCGCATGTATCAATTCGCGCCAAAATACTGCATGAATAACGCCATCGTTATAGCGTTAAATCTAGCCATCAGCTTTTTGAGAAAGAGACTTACTTTTTGATGTGAGACTAGTTATGACGATGTATCGTGGATTGCATATTCAGGGACAGACCACGGTTTACAGTATTGTTTAACTATTTAACCGTGGTCTGTCACTGAATATCCACCGAAGGCCCAAGCATACGGAGCGTGCTGAACATGTGGACACTTGTTATACCTTGCTAATTTTATATGCAACATGCTCACTGAGACTATGGCCCTCCGGGATTATAGGATGATGAAAATTTGCATTTGTATTTTTCATGCCTATTTTCTCCATCACAGATCTAGAGCGAATGTTTGCAACGGATGCGAATGAATAAACATGATTTAATTTTAGCTCATTGAATGCAAATTTTAATACAGCCTTAGCTGCCTCTGTGGCATACCCTTTACCCCACGATTCTTTTGATAAACGCCACCCAATTTCAACACATGGTGTTACAGGCAAATCACAGGTTGGCTCATTCAGACCAACAAAACCGATAAAGCTATTATCACTAAGTCTCTCTACCGCCCAAAAACCCCAGCCTTTTTGTAATATCAGCATTTGAAAATATTGAGCCATATTAAAGCTCTCTTCTGAACTTTGAATATCAGGATAAAACTCCATTACATCTGCGTCAGCATTAATAGCGTCGAAGACGTCAAAGTCGTCTTCTTTCCATTGTCTTAGTAGTAGCCTTTCTGTCTTAAGCTCCATATTCATTATTGCTAAGTAAATCTCGTATAACGAGGCTGTAGAAAAACCAATAAACATCAGTTCTTATCCAATCACTCAATTTATTATTAATAACCACCAACTTTACACACTGACCAATAATCTCAAGTAGTAATGCCCATCACTTTACCTAAAGGCGCTATATACCCATAATTCGCTAAGGTCTCATTATCATGAACCATACAATACAACTTCCATTGCCCATCGGCTTTCGTTTTTCCGCGTAGACTAAATCGATTTAGCCGCTTTTGTATTACGACATTCGCAAACACAGGTTCAACCACTGACACTCTGTGGCTATAAATATATTTACCTTCTTTACTGTCGACTCAATGCGTCATCCAACCTGTATAATTTGGCTTTCTTGTTCCTTTCAGCATCAATGAGACTTGCCGGCCTGGGCCTTTTCAATGATCCGCTGAGCTAGGATTATCATTCATATCATCCTTTGTTACAACAAAGGGAGGCGAAGGGAGGGACAGGCACTAAGCAATTCGTTAACGCTCGGCTAAGCTGCCGAAACGGAGTTGATTGTTTTGTGCTAGCGTAGCGGAAAAGCACAAAACGAGCAACGCAGTGGAGGTCAGATTGAGCCGCTTGTTAAGTTTACTGGGATTCAGCGTTCTGAATACGCTCTGACTCAGCCTTTATCATATCTTGTAATTCTTGAATATTATCTTGAACTCGCTTCGCACCTATCTGGCCTCCTTGAGCCATTAACTCGGGCACTTTTTTTAAAGCTTTTTTTCCAGTGGGTGTTGCATAAAAAGTATTGATTTCTTTCAGCTCAGAAGCTGTAAAGTGAGTTGCGTACAGGTCTATTAGCTGAGGTTTTAGGCTTTCATAACTCATATGCTTAGCAAAAAACTGTAACATCACATCTTTATAAGCCTCTAAACTAGAATTTTGTTGGATCTGGAGCTGAAGCATTTGTTCAATTGATTGTTTAAGCAGCAGCTCCATGTTCATACTTTCGAATAGCTCTTCTGCCTCGACTTCTGATTGATTTTCCGATATAACTATGTGAGAAAAAAATAGTGCTACAACAAAAATAAAACCAACTGATTTATTCAAAACTTACTCCTTAATTTAATTGAAACTTAACAGTTGATTATACGGAATCCGTAATTTATCTGCCTATACGGAATCCGCCTATATCGATAAAGTTGGGCAGGTGAAGCTAGACACTTTACTTGTTACACCGTTGGTATTAGTGTCGATTTGTATTCAAGGATAGAAATTACATGGAGGTATCATTTATGTCAACAATTGGCTCTGCAATCTCGTCGGCCTCTCTTTTCTGGGATTGCTATATCGAGCAACTCAATAAACGCGCAATAAAACGGTCTTGCCAGCGTTGGTATGTTAACCATGTGGAGCAGTTGATTGCGGCTCATGTGGAGCAGTTGATTGCGGCTCATCCAGAGCTTCGCTTAGCCCAATACACGTCTGCCACTATTGAGGCTTACCTTCACTCTCTGGGCAGGCAGCACTCGCTAAAAGATTGGCAGTGGGCGCAACACGTTAGCGCACTGAACATTCTATTTTGTGATCTACTTCAAGCTTCTTGGGCAAAAACCTTCGATTGGTCTTTTTGGCAGAATTCTGGCCGCAGCCTAGAAGCCTCTCACCCCACCATCGCCCGCGAATCCATTCCAGTTCGCGCTATAGGGATTTCTGCAGGCTCTCACAATAATACTGATCATGCGTCCCTGATTGACTCTCTTCGCGCTACCATCAGAGCTCAGTATTACTCGATACGCACTGAAAAAAGCTACGTGGGTTGGGTGCAACGGTTTTTATTGTATTTCCCCGATCAGAGCCCAGGTGATTTAGGGGAAGAGCAGGTGCGGCATAAAGATCGAGTGGTACCCTTGCCACAATGCGCTATCGAAGCTCTAAAACAACAATTGGAGAAGGTACGACGTGTACATCAGGAAGATTTGGCTCAGGGATATGGCGAAACCTATCTCCCTAATGCTTTGGCCAGAGAATACTCCGCGGCACCGAAAGAATTTAAATGGCAATATTGCTTTCCATCGGGTCGATTATCAGCGGACCCACGGTCACACAAAATACGCCGCCATCACCTGCACGAATCTGCACTGCAAAAGTGTATCAAGCGTGCTTGTACACGGACCAGCCTCAATAAAAAAGCCAGCAGTCACACGATGCGCCATTCCTTTGCCACACACCTGCTGGAAGACGGTTACGATATCCGTACCGTGCAGCAGCTCTTAGGTCACGCGGATGTCTCCACCACCATGATCTATACCCATGTGCTGAACAAGCCAGGGGTCACGATTACCAGCCCAGTGGATAAGCTAAGGTTATGATTGTTCAATATAAGAAAAAGTGACGACACTACTCCCACCACCCCACCAATTTGATTGCTTGAAGGTATTTGAAAATAACGATCACAGGGATGTGGTCAATAAGTCTACAGGGACCGGATTCACGGCGTTTTTCAAATACCTTTAAGCCAGCAGATAACCACTATTCTCCTCTCATAAACCACTTATCAATTTCCCCTAAAGAAAACTGCATAAACGTAGGGCGACCATGATTACATTGCCCGCTGCGTTCAGTGGCTTCCATATCTCTTAATAAGGCATTCATCTCTGGTAGAGATAACTTTCTATTGGCTCGAATAGAACCGTGACAAGCCATGGTGGATAGAAGCTCGTTTATATGTTGCTGTAAACGATCGCTGCTACCATATTGAATAATATCGGATAGCACATCGCGTACTAACTGCTCGACATTGGCTTTGTGAAGAGCAACAGGGATTTGCCGCACTAATAAACTTTCTGGCCCTGCACTTTCAACGACAAAACCAAGCTTAGAAAAGACCGTGTTATTAGTTTCGGAACTGAGCACTTCTTTTTCGCTAACGGCAACTGTTAGCGGCACCAATAAAGGCTGTGACTGAACACCGTTCTCGTCAAAGGCTGTTTTCATTCGTTCGTAAGTAATGCGCTCGTGTGCGGCATGCATATCGACCATGATTAAACCTTCTGCATTTTCAGCAAGAATATAAATACCTTTTAATTGCGCTATGGCATAACCCAAGGGAGGTACATCTTGCTCATTGCTCGACAACCCATTTGCCGGCTCTACTGCCGCTGAACCAGCGGCGCTTTGGTAAAACTGTAAGGCTTCTTTTACTTGAGGAGATTGATCTTGTGAGGCATGGCTATATGCAGGAGCAGAAAAAGGAGAGCGGGTATTAACGCTATCAAACCTATTGGCGGTAGCCGCAAGTGGCATGGAAGATTGCACGGTAGGAGAGGCGCCTGCACCGTTTACTTGCTCAAGGGTTGGTTTACCTGCCGTTGAGTGAAGCTGGTCTTGCGGGCGCACATCGGCCAAGGCATGGTGCAGGCTGCTGTAAATAAAATCGTGCACTGAACGGTGGTCGCGAAACCGCACTTCGTGCTTGGTGGGATGCACATTGACATCTACTGTTGCCGGATCAACATCTAAATACAAAACGAAAGCAGGATGCCTGCCATGATAAAGCACATCGCTATAGGCTTTGCGAACGGCATGACTCACTAAGCGGTCTTTAATCGCCCTGCCATTAACATAAAAATGTTGTAAGTCTGCCTGGCTACGCGAAAACGTCGGCAAGGCTACCCAGCCCCATAAACGCAAGCCGTGGCGCTCAATATCGATAGCGATGGCATTTTCCATAAAGGCGGGGCCACAAATTTGTGCCACCCGCCGATTTTTCTCTGCCTCACTACTGCCCGCACGAAAGCTATGAACCGCTCGCTGGTTATGGCGCAACTCAAAAGCAACATCAAAATGCGACAGCGCTAATTGTTTTATTACATCATCGAGGCGGTTAAATTCTGTTTTTTCTGTTCGTAGAAATTTTCGTCGCGCAGGCGTATTAAAAAACAGATCGCGTATTTCGACTGTGGTGCCGCGAGGATGTGGTGCTGGGGCTATGTCTGCTACCATATCGCGGCCCTCGGTCTTGGCCGACCAGCCACTAGGCAAATCGGTATCATTGCTGGTGAGCACTAAGCGGGAAACCGAACTAATACTGGCCAAAGCCTCACCACGAAAACCCAAGGTAGAGACGGCTTCGAGGTCATCCAACATCTTAATTTTACTGGTAGCGTGGCGCGCTAGCGCTAGGGCCAAATCCTCTTTTTCGATACCGCTGCCGTTATCACGAATGCGTATTAGCTTAATGCCGCCATCCTCAACATCCACTTCTATTCTTGTGGCTCCGGCATCGAGGCTGTTTTCTAATACCTCTTTAACCACGGAGGCGGGGCGCTCTACCACTTCACCTGCGGCGATTTGGTTAGCAAGGCGAGGACTGAGACGTTCAATATGTGACATAAGCTTATTTATTCGACGTATATATAAACCAGCAATTATCGCTTAATTTATTAGGTGATACTATTATAATAGCTAAAATCATTAAACCTTACATATGACTATACCGATTGTCAGCAACCCCTTTTATAGCTTCAGCTTCCCCGACAGCCATCGTTTTCCAATGGAAAAATTTGGCTTACTGGAAACGCTGTGCCGAGAAAATGGCTGGCTCAACGCTAACAATTATTTTCGTCCCGGCACAGCAAAAATGGAATTATTAGAGCAGGCCCATTGCACCGGCTATTTATCTCGTTTTATTAATAATCAACAAACAAAACAAGAACGTCGCAGAATGGGTCTACCGTGGAGTGAGGGTCTGCTGAAACGTTCACTTATTTCTCCCAATGGCACTTTTTTAACGGCCCAGCTAGCGCTTAAACACGGCATTGCCTGTCACCTTGCTGGCGGCACTCATCATGCGCACTATGATTTTGCCTCTGGGTTTTGCATACTCAATGACTTAGCGATCACAGCCAAAGCCTTGCTTGCACAGAACAAAGTAAAAAAGGTGTTAATTTTTGATTGCGATGTTCACCAGGGCGATGGCACGGCAAGTATATTAGCGGATGAGCCAAGAGCCTTTACCTGCTCTATTCACTGCGAAAAGAATTTTCCCGCTCGTAAGGCAAAAAGTGATCTCGATGTTGGACTTCCCGCTCTTATTAGCGAGCAAGACTATTTAGATACTGTCCAATCAACGCTACAAGAACTCATTAAAAACCAACAGCCCGATTTAATTATTTACGATGCAGGCGTTGATGTTTTTGATGGAGACCCACTCGGCCTACTTTCTATTTCAGAGGCTTCGATAAAAGCTCGCGAAGAGATAGTACTAAGACTATGCAAACAAGCGTGCATTCCCGTTGCGACCGTTATAGGCGGTGGTTATGACGATAATCGATTAGCGCTAGCTCGGCGGCACGCTTTAGTGATTGAAGCCGCACACTCAGTTTTTTCTCAAACGAACACATAGGGTCAATAATGACATTTAAATTCCATTTGCAAATCCTATTCGTAAGCGCTGCACATATTCAAGCTTAATCCTAAATATTCTATATTCATCACTTAGATATCAGTGCAGCCAAATGCTATTAAGATTAACCAGCAACTCGAAATACAGGCATTAAGTGACTGATAAATATAAAAAAATATAAAATATCAATATCGACACTTTTCATCAAAAATAAAAAAACTCAAATCATTCCCTACAACTCCAATCACCCATATTAGAATATGACTTTTTCTCAGGATCAATGTCAGAATAGTCAGGGTAGCAATGTAAGCGCTACGATACGCTGAGAATCACCGTGTCGTCTTATACATCCTTATCTCGATAAACCACCCTTATAAAAATGTAATTCACCACGAGGACAAGCACCTTGGTATTTAATCGAGTTTTATATCACAGTCTTAATTAAAAAAATTGATTATAAACAAACGTCCGGAGAATAAAACGCCGCGAATAATCGTGGCTTTTTACGTTCGAGCCCAAACACGCTAAAACTTATTTTTCGGTAACACGCATGCAATACGTCGGTTTCTAGCTCTAGCTTCTTCGGCATCATTACTCGCCATTAGGAATTGAAGACCGTAACCTTCCGATGCTAAACGCCTCTGTGCTTCACCTTGAGATATAAGAGAGTGCTTAACCGTTGCGGCGCGATCTTCCAACAGTTTTTATTAAAGGCGGGGCTACTCATACTATCGATATAGCCACCAATTTTTAGATTCACCTTTGGATAAACTCGCATAACTTGTGCAATGTTGGCTATTTACTCTCGTGAATCAAGGGTGAGGTCAGCTTTTTCAGTATCAAAACTAATGCAATCGAACTCAAGCCACGTTGTTTTATCGACGGAAAGAGAATCGCCTTTAATAAACCCAAGCAACTTACTTTCAACACACGCTCAGGAATAGTAAGCTCCACACCATCCGGGAGTTAATTCGCTAAAAAGATACCTAGGGGCATCTCTAAAAATAGTAATTATTTCATGAGAGCACGGTGGTGACGCCGCTATCGCGGAATGAGTGCATTTTTAGAGATGCCCCTAGGTCTCCTGCTGCGTGCTGAACAGGCTTGGAACGTTAACGGTTGCTACTGGCACGTCAACAACAGGAGCAATTTGCGCAACGTCCGCCGACTTACTGCTACTCTGAGAAAATAAATACCATACAAGCAGTGCCAACAATATTGGCAACAAAAACCATAAGCCTGTGACACCGCTACGTTCTTTCTCTTCTTCTAGAGACGCTGGAGCTTGGTATTCAGCTTGTGGGGCTGCTGCGGTTAAAGGTGCAGCCGCTATAGGCGCAGTAACAGCAGCGCCAACGATACTCGCAGCGGCTAGGGGCACCGAACTGTTGCCCATCAAACGACCAATAGCCACCTCCATTCCCGCTGCGGATGTAAACCTCGCACTGCTGGCAATTTTTTGGTGATTGCCTGCAACCAAATTAAAGAAGTGTTTATCGGATTCGTAAATTTTGCGCTTATAACGAGCTTCGATGAGTCGATTTTTATCAACTGAAGCAACACCATTATTGCGCCCTTTTTTGGAAGCATAACCTTCACTAATGAGAACAATTTCGCCATCAATATGGTAAGTAAAAAAATGCTCATCACCCTCCGAGAACGTATCAAAACCGTTATCAACATCAGGTGTGCTGCGATCCTTATAAAACTGTAATGGCTTGTAATCATCACCATCGACACCTTTTTTACCCTTGTAGCCTTTATCGCTCATTTGGTTTCCCCTAGGTTAGTCGTGCATCGCTATCTCGTTATAAATTATATAGTTGTTTAAAAACATGTATAGATTTACCATTAAAAAATAGTGGTTTCTTGCTTGAAAATACAAAGACTAACAAGCAGTATTAAAGACTACCCCTCGGCCGTCGGAATAACCAGCTTTTGGCCGATATGTATAGCGGTTCCATCTAGTTTATTTTGCTTTTTAATGGCCGCCACGGAGCTGCTATAACGTAAAGCGATACCCGACAAGGTTTCTCCATTAGTTACCTTATGTACCCGCTTACTAGAGACTAGCCCTAGCGTAGAGTGAGTAAGATCTCGCTTAACCTTTAAAATTTGTCCAATACGAATCGAATTTGATCTTAAATTATTGGATGTTTTGAGCTGGGCCATGGAAGTACCATAACGCAGAGCAATGCCCGATAAAGTTTCACCATTAGTTACCTTATGTTCAATAGTTCTTTTTGTTAGCGTAGGCATGTTTTCTATTAAAAGCTGCTCTATTGAAACCTGCTGCGCTGATACCGGCTGTGTTGCCGACGCAAGGGCTTTATTAGATGAAGCCTTCACTTTTAGCGTTTGGCCTACGCTAAGCGAGTTGCCGCGCAATCTATTGAGCGCTTTCAACTCAGCTATCGTCAGGTTATAGTTCAGTGCGATGCCCGACAAAGTATCACCATTACTCACCTTATAAAATGCGACGCCACTATCAAAAGCTTGTGGCTCTTTACCACCACTTTGCTTCCAAGCAATGTACGTTCCGGCCGGAGGGTTTTTTTCAAAAAAACCTCTTATACCCGTAAAAATTGAATCCGCCATTTTCTTTCGGTAACGTGGTGTAGATAATTTTTTTGCTTCCTGTGGATTAGAAATAAACCCTGTCTCAACTAAAATAGAAGGCACATCTGGAGATTTTAAAACTAAAAAACCTGCCTGCTCGACAGAATCTTTATGTAAGCGAGTAATTGAACCCATTTCTTTTAAAATATGCTTGCCTACATCGAGGCTAGAACCTAAAGTTGCCGTCATAGACAAATCGACTAAGACCCCTTTTAAAGTATCATCCTTATCATTCAAACTCACATCACCAACACCGCCAATAAGGTCAGCATCATTTTCTTTTCTAGCAAGAAATCGTGCTCGCTCACTAGTAGCTCCTCGACGCGATAGCGCAAAAACAGACGCCCCTTTTACACTAGACTTTGTAAACGCATCAGCATGAATGGAGACAAATAAATCCGCTCTATGTTTTCTCGCAAAATCACGACGCTGTTTCAAAGGGACATAATAATCGTTTGTGCGTGTCAATTTGGCGTTATACCCATCGACTTGATTAATATTCGCCGCTAATTTTTTAGCGATATCTAATACAACATCTTTTTCTTTTACTCGGCGGGGGCCTATTGCCCCGGGATCTTCGCCACCATGACCCGCATCGATAACGATAAGAATATTACGTCGCGCAGAAACGGCCGCCGCCTGTGAAACCTGCTCAATCGTTTTCTCAGTGACAATGGCTTTATCGTAAAAATCGATAACCAAACGATTTGGGTTACCCGCATGCTTTTTTAGAAAAAAACTGCGTGGATTAACATTATTCTTGAGGTCAAAAACGAAACGTAAATCATTTTGTTCACGGGCGGCACTGCGGATACGCTTGATCGGTGTATTGGTAAGATCGACAGCCGAAAGAGAGGCGCGATTAGTCGCTTTATTGATGTCGACAACTAATCGGGAAGGATTTTTTAAAGAAAATAGTTTGTGATCTACGGCCCCCGTTAAATCAAACACCACTCGTGTATGATCGGGTGCCCTCCAGAGACGTACTCCCTCGACTTGCGTCACAGCTTGAGCCAAAGCACCTTGAGCAAAAAAACCTTGCGTAAAAAACAGAGTCAACGACATTAGCAAAAACGACCATAAGGTCATCTTTGTAATACGAACCCCCCCCCAATATATAATCAATCTATTCATTATCACCAGAGCGAAAGCACCTGCTCACCTTTTTCTGTTGTCGCGGTTATTGTTAGTTTGCGTCCCACTAGTTGTGAAGCCTTCACATCCTTTTGCTCCCCAGCTTGCTCACCCCCTTGCTCAGTATTTTCATTAACATAACTAGCGTCGAGCAGCTGCGGCTGTAATTCTAAGCGTATATCGGCTTCAGGTAAAAACCCTACGCCTTTATCGGGCCATTCAACAATACAAATAGCACTGCCGTCAAAGTAATCTCGAATACCCAAATACGCTAATTCTTCGGGATCACCTAATCGATAAAGATCAAAGTGATACGTCGTCACGGCTAAGTCTTCGTAAGGCTCGACCAAGGTATAGGTTGGACTCTTAACCGTACCCGAGTGACCTAAGGCATTCAGAATGCCACGCGTTAGTGTGGTTTTACCCGCGCCTAACGGCCCCTCCAGAAACAAAGTTAAGCCGCTCAAAAGTAAAGAGCCTAATCTAGCCCCTACAGTAACGGTTTCTTCTTCACCCTTCAAAACCTGCGCTATAACAAGCCCCACCGACTTAATACTCATTAAGTAATTGCCTAACATAGGGTATTAAATCCGTTGCCAATAAGCCATGCTGTCCTGCTTCCGCTGCGGCTATATCTGCCGCGCTAGCGTGCAGAATCACACCTAAACACGCCGCCGAATCAATAGAAAGGCCTTGTGCCAATAAAGCCCCTAGCAACCCACTCAAGACATCACCCATACCACCAGAGGCCATCCCTGGGTTTCCCGCATCACACACAAACAAACGCTGGTCGGAGGTTAACACCAAGCTACCCGCACCTTTTAATACCACTGCGCCACCCAATTTCTCTTGTAGGGCATAGATAGCAGCAACCCTATCGGCCTGTATTGATTCAATGGTGGTATTCAGTAAACGAGCGGCCTCTCCCGGATGAGGTGTTGATATCCACTCAGCGGATTGCGGCTGATGGATTGCTGTCACACCGCCTAACGTTGGGAATTGTAATCGGCCCTGAGCAATGAGATTTAAACCATCCGCATCTACCACCATGGGCTTAGCTGCGTGTAAACAGTGGTATAGAAGCTGCTCCGACCAAGCACTTTGCCCTAAACCAGGCCCTACAACCAGAACAGTTGGCTTATCCAACAAAGGCAGCAATTCTTGCCCAGAGACCACTCCCGCTGCCATCAACTCTGGCTGACATGAAATAATGGCATGGGTATTATCTGGCTGAGTAGCAACACCCACCAGACCAGCACCACTGCGCGCGGCCATTTGAGCGGCCATTAAAGGCGCGCCACCATAGCCATGATCGCCACCAACCACTAGTACATGCCCAAAATCACCTTTGTGTGAATCTAGTTTACGTGACGAGATTAAAGCGAGTAAGGCATGAAGATTGAGTGATTCGGCAAGTGCTTGTTGCTTATAAATTTCTTTGGGTACATGCAAGTCATTAAACAACCTTTTGCCACTGTGTACGCGACCTTCACCGACTACGTTACCCAGCTTTTGTCCGATAAAGCTAATCGTTAACTGTGCTTTAACCGCAATATCGTCAACTGTTCCATTATCGGGGTTAAGACCAGAAGGAATATCGACCGATAACACCGGTAAACCACTCTGATTAATCACATCAATAGCCGCGCGATAAGTATCCCGAGGAGGACCATCTGAGCCAGTACCTAGCAGAGCATCGACCAATACAGCGCTTCCATTATTGCCGAACAGACCTTTAGACATGCCGTTAGACATACTTTTAGAGAGTCTCGCGCTATCAAAAGACTCTATCTTAACGCCCTCTTGAATGGCGTACTCGTATGCCGACTTAGCGGCTCCTTTTAGCTGAGATGATAATTGCCAAACATGGGACAACAGCCCTCTTTGTGCCGCCAAAGCAGCAATAACATAACCATCTCCGCCATTGTTGCCACCACCACAAAAAATGTAAACAGACGTAGTCTTGGGCCACTGGGCTAGCAATGCATCAAAAGCCGCTTTGCCAGCCCGCTTCATTAGCACGGTAGCAGGCACCCTATGATCCACAATGGCACAACGGTCGAGCTCTCCCACTTGCGCTGAGGAGAATAAAGAATGATGTTTTGATGCCATTAGACGAAGCCTAAGATAAAATAAGGGTATTATAAGGTAGAATGTCGATAGAGGGCTTTAAATATATCGTTTTATAATTTGGAGGCGAAGCCTTTAATTTTTCTATTCACTCAAAAGGCTATTACAGGCTTTATTGCTTGTGTGGCATAGTTACGCCTAGCAATGAGGCTAGGATGCACGACAGAATGAGCATTTAGAACAACAACCTCGGCCCTCACTCTAAACGGATGGAGAAACACTGTACAAATGGTAAGCACGATAGCATTATAAGACATTGCCTATTGGCCACCCAAGTTATTAGGCTCCCAAAACAAACGAGGGTAGACATAAGGCTCTACCAATACCTACAGGACAAAAGGACGTGACGGCACTTCTTATTACTCGAATATCGAAACTACTGCCGAAATTTGTGGTTATATTTATCCATTCTCTCGGCATTAGCTTAACCCTAGGTTACGGCATATACCACCTTGTTAGCGATATCACATCAATAGGGCTATTTTCACTCGCCGCCGGCATCGTTGGCTGCGCCTCTCTATGTTACTTTTTTCAACAAAAAAATAATCCTCATCTGCTACTTATTTTTGTGCTGCTCTTGGGCGCCGCTATACTCCTAACCAGTTATCATTACGGCTACCGCGGCCTCATCTTTGTTTTTCCTTTTACCGCAAGCCTGTTTTACTTGCTCGATTACAAAGCCGCTATTTTTACTGCGATTGCTTTTAGCCTCACCAGTCTTCAGGTAGCAATTAACGTGATGGATAACATCACCGTTTTTCGCTATTTCCTTGCCATCGCCACATCCGTAGGCCTATCAATTTGTTACGCCTTTATGATGCGTCAGCAGCGAAAAAAGTTGGAGCAAGACGCACATCACGATGCATTGACAGGAATCACTAACAGACGACAATTTAACTATTGGCTAAACTCCGTTATCGAGAAAAAAATTCCCTCTAAAAAAATCGCCCTATTTTATATTGATATCGACGACTTCAAACATGTTAATGATAGCTTTGGGCATGCACTAGGGGATGAACTTCTTAAACAGTTTAGCGAGCGCATGCTAACTGTCATTCGTCAAAATGAGTTGATCATGGCAACCCATAAAATTTATAATTTTGGTCGGCTAGCGGGAGATGAATTTGTTATTGCTATTCTCGATCTAGACGACGTAGGGGGTGCAAAGAAAATTGCCGAACGCTTAATAGAAAGCACCTCGCTTCCATTTATGCTTACTTCGGCCACAGTAAAAATTCACATTAGCGTTGGTGTCGTCTATTCAGAAGGCAATATTAGTGCCGAAATGCTACTGCATAATGCCGACTCTTCAATGTATAAAGCCAAGGAGAATGGTAAAAATAATTACTATGTTTTTGACGACACTATCTCTGACGAAATAGAACGTCGAAAGGATATTGAAAACAACATTACCCGTACTCTAGACAATAATTTATTTAGTCTCGCGTACATGCCCATTTTTTCGATCAGCGATGAGCCCAAAATCAGTGGAGTTGAAGCATTAATTCGATGTAATGAAGATTATTTCAAAGGCGTTGGCCCAGAAAAATTCATCCCGGTTGCAGAAGCCAGCGGACAAATCAAAGAAATTGATTTATGGGTAATGGAAACGGCATTTAACGATATTAGCGGACTAAAAAACAAACCCAACTTTGATACGCTATGGTATGCGATCAACATATCATCTACTGAATTGTTAGACACTAGTTTTATTAATCAGATAGAGCGTCTGCTAAAAGAGTTTTCAATTGACCCTAAAATGATACACTTAGAAATCACTGAGACTAAGCTCGTTCCTTACGAAAATGTGATTATCGATCGCATGAATCGATTAAGAGAAATGGATTTTCACTTATCCCTAGATGATTATGGTACGGGCTATACCGGTTTCGCACAATTACTAAACTTCCCTGGCGACTACATAAAAATTGATCGTAGCTTTATTAGCGAGATCGGAAAGGGAGAGTCAAACTACACCAAGATGATTGGCGTAATGCTCTCGATCGCAAAAATATATGGGCTTAAAGTGATAGCCGAAGGGGTTGAAACAGAGCATCAACTCAATTATCTAAGAGGCCTAGGTTGCCAGTATGCACAAGGATATTACTTCTCAAAACCATTAGACTTAGATTCTTTTGTAGATTCAGTTGATAATAGGAACCAATAAATAGTTAAGGAGCCTCCTTAACTACACCACTTACTCTTTTTTTAAACATCATGCCTCCAGATTCTTCGCAACTACCCCCCCTAAAACTAAGTGCTTTTTATCAAGACCTCGCTAACAATATTAAACTATGGGGAAGAGAGTTAGGCTTTCAGAAAATTGCTATTACTGACATTGAGCTAGGGCCACACAAGCAGTATTTACAAGAGTGGTTAGATAACGGCTACCATGGTGACATGACGTGGATGCAAGCACACCAGTCTCAACGCAACAACCCTGACAGCCTTGTTTCTGGTGCGGTGCGCGTTATATCAGCAAGAATGGATTACCTTCCAGAAAACACCCACCAAATTCAGATTTTAAAACAGCCTGATAAAGCCTACATCTCTCGTTATGCTCTCGGCCGAGATTATCACAAATTAATTCGCAAACGCTTGGCAACTCTCGGAAAAAAAATTCATCGCTATTGCGAAGAAAACGCAGAACATACTGGCACAATAAACCAACGTCCTTTTGTTGATAGCGCCCCCGTATTAGAAAAAGCCTTTGCAGAAAAAGCCGGCCTAGGCTGGATAGGCAAGCACACCGTACTACTTAATGCATCTGCGGGAAGCTGGTTCTTTTTAGGTGAGCTGCTGACTAACTTGCCTCTACCCATTGACCAAAACACCGCTAAAAACCAATGCGGCGACTGCGAAGCCTGTTTAAAAGTATGCCCCACAGATGCCTTTATTGAACCCTACAAACTCGATGCTACTCGCTGTATTTCCTACTTAAC
>JBLHWO010000073.1:0-15672 GCA_047629215.1 Cellvibrionaceae bacterium
ACCCTCAGCGTAAACGCCACCGAGAAACCGCGTGTGGTAATGTAGATAGAGATTGGGCGCTGAATAAAAACGCTGAACAATCGGCAGGATAGCCGATTACCACAGCGAATGCTGACCCTAGGCTTGGGTAAAGGGTGTACCCAAATGAATGAGTATTACCGCTCCCGTTTGTGAGCGAACCATTACTACATATTGTATTCGCTAATTGAGCCTGCAAGTTGAATACTATTTAGGCTGCCTCTGCTGCTGGAACGCCTACTTCAATCCACTTTTTTTGCCTTACCAGTAGCCACCTCAATAAAATAACTTAATAAGTTAATAACTTTCATAGAACTATTTAAGTAATTTAATAACTTTAATAGAACTATTTATGTAGTGGGTACACTAACTGGGATATATGTGTATTTTTGGAATTTCATTATGAACCTAGCATTAAATAAAGAACCATTACCTTCACCTCGCTTAACAGCTCATCAGATAAAATTTATTGATAATAAATTTAATGATTACCCTTATCTCATTTTAGCACTACTTGACAGGGTTCCCCAATTAAGAGGGCTCTCCGATGAAGATGTTATTTTTTACCATAACTCCGTACGAAAAGTGCTAATCGGTAAATAATAACCAAGAAGCCGTTTGGGTTATTTATGAATACCGAAGATATAAGTACCGTTTGTAAATTAACTTTGTAGAGTGAACTAAAATGATATCAACTAGAAAACTTGCTTTATTTTTTATCTTATTAATGGCTCATAGTTCTGCTGCCTTTCCTAACGGATGGCAAGACAAAAATATAGCTACCGAAGCACCTACGATAACAAAGGGTAGAAAAGTTAATCTTCATCGAGCAATTGAGCGCTACACCAAAGAGTACAGACTTCCAAGTGAAGAGCTGTTTGCCTCTCTACTGATAGCGGAAAGTAATTTTAACCCCTGTGCTATTTCATCAGCAGGCGCAGCTGGATTAAGTCAATTAATGCCTGCAACAGCAAGAAGCATCGGTGTAACTGATCGCTTTGATATTCACCAGAGCCTCTGGGGAGGCGCCAGTGTATTAAAGTCTGCCCTCAATCTAACTAACGGAGATATCACCAGATCACTTGGCTTATACAACTGGGGCTCAAAATCATTAAAAACTCCTTTTAACTCATGGCCTAATGAAACACGGCAGTATGTTAAGAATATCACCAAGAAGAAAAAAGGATTTCAAGCAAACGGCTGGAAAAAACATGTACCAAAATATATTAAATACAATAACGGCCAAATCTGTAATATAGATCAGCTAATCACCAAAAGATAATAACCTTTCTAAAAATGAGAAAGGTTATTATTAGTCGGTATTGATACAGACAGGCTTACAGAAATCCAAACCCTTATGGGCTTTTAGGTTACTGTCTGTATGACCGTTTTGTCTATGCTCTTTTATACAACACACCCCACGATTGTTGCTAGGTTTGTGCTGACGGCTTACCCCAATAGTTTTAGTGCCCGGCGAATATTTTTATTTATACGATATGTAGGTATGCACCCATGAGAGTTCACGGCAAGAAGATCTTAGAGAGGTTGGCCCAGTCCGCTGTGAGGAAGACAGCTGAAAAAACAGCGGAAGATTTGGATGGAGTGGAAGCTAAGAACAAAGAGTTTCATAAAGCTAAATCGGAGCCTTCTCTTCATAACTTTGCCTCAGCTAGCGCACCGATGCAGCAATATCCGTCTAGCCCTGCGCTGCATACATTAGACGAAAAGTATCAGTCCAGCCCTGCGTTGCAGCCATT
Source organism: Cellvibrionaceae bacterium (assembly GCA_047629215.1). Taxonomy (GTDB): domain Bacteria; phylum Pseudomonadota; class Gammaproteobacteria; order Pseudomonadales; family Cellvibrionaceae; genus CANLBN01. The sequence goes on from JBLHWO010000073.1 coordinate 1,776, forward strand.
AGATAAGACACAATCGAGAGTATCTAGTGATTCTTTAGATCGTTATAATCATCTCCTCGCTGGGATCAAAAGAAACCCGTCATTAAATGACTTGGTCAAGGAAAGCAATCAGCGTCCAAGCCAACTTAGGGGTTCAGCATCTGATACCGCGCTAAATCGCTTGGGGCAACAGCCTGGGGCTCTTGGTATCCCAGAAAAATTTGATCCTCCCCAACACGCTGGCGTGCCCCGCTCCTGGCTAGAGAGCATAAGCAAAAAGCCTCCCGGCTGATCGCCGGGCAAGGGGTTGTAAGACGCTTGATTACAGTTGCACTGCGCGACTCAATAATGGCGATTAAATGTGGGTGAAGGTTACCCTTCTATACGAGCGCCTGAGCATGCATTGTAATGACCTTGGCAGAAAATTTAATCCCTCAGACCCCGTTTAGTTCTGTAGTTTTGCCTAGGGTGTTGTGACCACGAGTAATTAGTGAGGAGGCGAACACGGCTTTATACACTGTATTTATCGCGGTAGAGTGCAAGCTGACGCCTATGTTGCTGGCAGTAGTCCTTAGCGCCTCCATTATACCAAGGCACATTTATTTATTTTGTGCTTGCGCACGAGAACATGTTATGAAAATCAACCAAGGTAAAGCTATGCTAGCCGAAGGTGGACTATCCCTTAAAAAAAGACCACACCGTGCTACTGAAGCAGACCGCATTACAGCTACTCAACTGCAGCCTTCATCGGCGACGGCCCGCACCCCTACTCACCCTGCGAACGTGGCTCCCGTGAATGCACATGCCTCGAATAGAACAGACCGCCCAAGCGCGACGACCTATAACGCATTCTTTAGTGAATTAGCCACAAATAATACAACTAAACCAAAAAAACCGGTTGTTTATCGAAAGTCAGGAATGCAAGAAATTGCCAATTCGACCTTGGCTACAAAGGCTAAAATTGAAAATGCCATTGTCAGCGGAACGCTAAAAACAGGCGAGACTTATCCATTAAAAACAATCGGCAATTACGGGAAGAACCTTAATAATAGCGAGGTTCACAGTGTACGGCACTCGTTAGAGGCTCGTAAGCTGATCACTATAGATAAAGATGGAGACTGGAAAGTCACTGCATCCGCAAGTCAGATTATTACGGCCTCGCCAGAATTAAATTGGGAACAACAACACTTCGACCAAATAGCACGCATCAATCAAGCATCATTACCAAGGTGTCTCGAGGAATATACAGCACTAAATAGTCTCAAGGACATTAACATTAATGAAAATTTTCCAATAACCGGCAAGGATTTTAAAGAAACAATGGAGTCTCTCGGTGTATCGTATTCAAATGATCAAAAACGAGCACTGATGAAGTGGTTAGTAACTGGGGAGTATATAGAAAAGCTCAATAATAATGGAGATTATATGGGCACACCTGCCGGCTGTGAGAAGGCAAGGGCCGCCATCGACGACTTCACTCGCGCCAATATGGAAGTGGTTGATCGTGTACAGGGCCAAGCGGATGCCAGTGAGTTCAGTGGCCGGGGCAGCCAAGCCAGCTCTAGCACTCGGCGCAGACGCCTTAATGAAATTGAACACCGCTATCATTCAAGTATTTTACAAAAAATAATCGAAGGAGCGCGCAAACCGGGAGATAACTTTTCGGTGACAGTCGCCGCGGCTAAGATATTCAATATGACACAAAAGGATCTTCTTGAAATGGCCACGACCCTAACGGAATGGGGTATTCTAAGTAAAAAAAAGCTAGGCCCCGTCAAAGTTGAATTCAAAATTCATGACAATGCTTTGACCGTTATCACCCAAAACCCAGAGTTAGTGTGGCGCGCGCACAATGCTAAACGCCTAGAAAAAGGCATTGATGATAAAGCCACACCAGGCAACTGGGTGCATCAGGCACTATTAGAAATAATATCTGATGGCACTATTAAAAATAACCAAATACTCCCTTCAAAAACCAGTGTTCGACAGGCTTTTAAAGCCAAGGGCTTGGCCAGTGTGAGTAACGCATTTAACTGGCTACAAAAGGTTGGCATCATACAGCCTCAGTCACAAACGGATATTAACAAAGGCTACAGAGTCTCACCCAACGGTGAAGAGCTTGCAAAAACAATTCTAGGTCACTTTGAACGACTCGATAACGATAGACCTCTGGAAGCCACCCCATCAGTATACACAGATCCGCTTCATTCCCGCGCGGACGCCCCAGTCACATTTACCCCAGAGCTACCCAAAAAACAAGAGCGCGTCGCGGTGTTTGCGCACCTGCTGGCACAAGTGGTTAAGAGCGAGTTAAGCGGAAGCACAGGATTTCCCACAACCAAGCATGCCGTTTCTCAATTAGGCTTGCCCAGTGTGACCGTGATGCCTGCACACTTTAATACGCTGGTCAAAGATAAGATTATTGCGCCTAGAGCAACGGGCGAGTATCAAAAGAACGCCCATCGCGATACCGCGACGTTATTACCCGATGCCACCCGTAATATCAAAAAGAGCCTGTATCTTAACTGGCTGGCAAAAAATGCACTGGGGCTGTCTACAAGCCTCAGTGATATACCCCTTTTGAACGAAGCTGATCAAGCCGTATTAGAAATGGTAGCGGGGCGAAAATATACACGAGGCAATACTTTAATTGGCCCCAGGGAACTTCAAGCGCTCGCACCCGTAAGACAGAGCAAGAATGCCCAGTACTGCTATGATTCAATTCACAAATACGCAAAGTCTGGCTTACTTAACATGAATGGCCCTAAGCATAAACTGATTTACACCCGCCTACCCGGTGCACAAGTACGCGCGATTGCAGTATTAGATCATTTCGCACAAGCGCGGCAGGCATTTGAATCCGGTCAGCCCGTAACGGCTGCAAACTCGGCAAATAATGCTGGGCAACCGTCATCAGCTAGGGGGAATCAAGTGCCGCCCTCAAGCGTAGGCCAAGCCGCGAGTACGCCACTATCACCCCGCCACAAGCCCGCGGCCGACAGTCGGCCCGCCGCATCAGCCTACGATTTAGAAGCCGGTATTGCGGCCTCCAATAAACTCAATCGTGCACAGCTGTCACCCAATCAAATCCAACAGAATAATTTGCCCAGTGGTTGTTACTGGCATAATCCATCCTCAGATGGCAACTGCCTGTTTCACGCACTCGCTAGGCGCTTTCCTGATTTGGGTAGCCATCAAAAAATTAGAACATTAGTTGCAACTGCTGCCGAGAGTAATGAACATATGGACCCTCAATTCCGCCAAGAATTTGTGGCGGCGGTAAGACAAACAGGCGAATATACCGGTGTTGCTGAAACAGCCATTCAAGTAGCCGCCGAGGCCTTTGATATCCGAATTAGCGCGATTATTGAAGATGGTTCTTTACGAGAATTTGGGCCGCAGAACAGTGAGCGTGATATGACACTAGCCAGAAGCCAGGATCATTTCTTCCTTATGGAGCCAATTCCACAAGTAAATATGGCCGACGTGTTTGATGATGACATCTCAAGCTCTGGCTCGATTAGCGCACAACGGGTTCAGCTGAGGAGGATCGCCCAAGTAGGCATGGAAGGCGTATTTACTATTGAGTCATCGTCTGATTCCGAGGCCTCAACGAATCAAAATCAACCGACAACTAAGAAGCGCCGAACATAAAGTGAGTAGAAACCATTGCACTGATTAAGAATAAAGAATCATTGGTGCAAAGGTCTCAGACAAACAAGGTTAAACTTAAAAACCATTGAATCACAAAAGTCTGCACACCAAAATAGACCCCTCTAGGGGAGTTCTTGATACGCCTAGAACGTCTCTTAACAACATAAGTTAGAATACTGTCACGGCAAATAAAGTCGCTACGCTATTCTAAAAAAAGATTACCAAGGTTAGTCTATATTAATGTTGTAAATATTAGCTCGCACGCTCTCTTTAGGCGACTTTATCCTAGCTAAATCAACACCTTCAGGCGACTTTACACTACCTAAATCACCACCTTCGCTCATCAACTCTTCAAAGCCCTCCATGACCTCGACATCAAACTCTTCACCATCTGAGGCATTAGAATGTAGTCCAGAGTTACTTTTTATGCACATAAAAAATAAAAACCCGGTAAGCAGGGATAAAAATACTAAACCCACTAATACAAATATATTACTATCCTTTTTATAGTTCATTAAAGAGAAGTTTAAGGCATCAACGTCCGCATAAGAATCCGTACCAAATAGAATTTTCTCAACAGACCCTCTGCGCTCAACTATATTTTCTATAAGTGAAATACCTTGAGATAAAAAAGGCTTTATAGAAGAGCTTAAATCTGGCGCTAACTTTTGCAATTTATCGCCTGACACCTTCAAGAAATCTATATTGTTATACTTTCTATCCAAATCAGGAAACTGCAAAAACAAACCAACCTGTCTCTGCACACTATCCAATATTGCCTGTATCTGGTAAGCATTAGTAATACTCTCATCATTAATCTGTCGGTTTATATTCTTCCTGCTAATATAAAATGCCTCTTTTAAATACAGGTACGCCTCCATGATACTTTTGTATTGATCAATTGCTTCTGTCTTTTCCTGTATGGTACTCACATATCGTTTAATTTCACGTTTAGCAGGTGCTGGCACTCCCACACCGTCAAAACTTTGCAACCTCGACTGAAGCCTCCTGATTTCATCCATATAATAGGGCATATCATCAAAAGCGGACTGATCTAAACCAAATTCAACTTTAATCACATCATCACTTAACAACCTATTTAGACTAGCCAATTCAACCATTGTTTTTTTGAAGCGAGCTAGATGATCAACTTGATCATCTCCAAAGCCTAGAACAAGATAAAAGTTAAGGTAAACCAGCAGCAATAGCGAACTTAAGAAAAATGCGGTTAAACTTAAGTAATACTGCAGCGAGGAACCATTCCGGCGCTCAACTATTTCACTATCACTCATAACATTTGCCTGATTTAATAACAATACAACTTTAGCACAAACTGAAAACTTTAAAAAAGGCCTTTATTCACTTACTGACACAATAATATCTATAAAAACGCTTATACCGCCTTATTCAAGCACTATACATACAAAAAAAACGGTAAAACTGAATATATTCTACCCTACGGTATGTGGGCTTGAGGCCCTCATACCGCTCGAGCTGCATACAGCGCCCTCTTGCTTTTTGGTCTCTGCGGTGCACAAACCAGACTGCTATATATACCTTCTACTGCCGAAGAGAGATCTCAACTTATCCTTTAAAGATATAATAAAAGACCTTTGCAGTGAGGATGATGCTAACCCTTAGAGTATGCTTTCAGGCAAGGCATACTCTAAGGGTACGGAGAAAGGGAGTTTATGCGTTATACCCCACAAGGGGGCAGCGAGGGAAATGACCGATTGAGACCATTTTTACTCGGTGCCCCCTCGTGGGGTAAACCTGCATGGAAGCGAAATGGCTTCGCGTAAAGGTCTCAATAGATAAAAGGCAGAAAAACTCTACCGGCTTCAACCCCCTCTAACTTATTTACAGGCCACGTCGACTAACCGGCACTTCAACATACACAGAATCACCCCTATAGTCAGGATTAACCCATATTTGCATAGACTGTTCTACTCCACGCCCCTCGGGAGACGGGACGTTTTCACATCCGGACCCCACCAAAATAAATAGCGGTATTAAAAAAAAGCTCATGCTTGCTTTAAAAGACATTATAGGTGTACCTAAATTGATTTTTTCATTAATTAATCTTCTATCGGCTGACTAGTGAGGAATTTATCAGTACAACTGAAAATCCTTCGTAAACCATTATTAAGTGGCGTCACAAACGCGCAACTTTATTACACTATTTACTCGTATATATACCCGTAACGCTTAACATTTACAGCGCGCTTCTTCACTCACAGTGCCTAAATATCAAACACTACGGGTATAATCTCTATTAGATAAAACATTACTTTAATTAAACTGCTCTAATGTCGATTCTAAACAATAGTAGTGGGAACAGAGCCCAGCCTAACATCAAAAATAAAGCCCTATATCCAACAGAATCCTATTAATTGTGTATTTGTTATAAAGAAGACGTTAATTCTTCACGTCTTTGAGATTCCATAAGTGCACTCTCCATAACAACAAAAATTTCTGTTGCTTGGCCAGCATCAAGCACAGTATTTGGGAATAAAGACACTGCAATTAAGCCTTTTCCTCTACAGTGGCTCTCTTCTACTTTCAAACGTTGATCAGAGCGATTAATAGCTACGCCGACATAGGCCTCCAAGCCTTTTCCTACTACTTTCTGAGCACCCTCAAAACGATATTCTATACCCGCTTGCAAACAGTCAAAACTGATATCTTTATACTTTTTAAGCGTCTCCAAATCATACCCTACGGGTATTTGTCCAGAAGCAAGACCCGCTAAAAGATGTTTCGTTTTTTCCAAATAACTGCGACTAGCATCAGCCCAGCGGTTTTTAATCGTCGCTAGCGCCTCAGCAATCAAAGCGCTGCTGCCTGTCGAAGAATAGTCCTCAGGATTGTGACTAGTGGGAGATATTCGAGGTGTCAGTATAAATAAACGCTCTTGATTTTGGCTTGTTTCAATTTTTGATGAAAACGCCGCCCCCAGAAAAGGAATATCCTTTAAAAATGGAATGCCTGAATCCTGACGATTTCGTGACTGCAGATGATAGCCGCCAATAACCAATGAACGGTTTTGATCAATCAAGGCTTTAGTACTGATAGTTGTTTTTCTAATCCCCGGTGTGCTGTTACCCTCACTACCTGAAGACACTAGCTTACCGTCTTCGATATCGATAACCAGCTTAATTTTATCGCCCTCATCGGTACTAATGGTCTGAGGAATAACATTTAACAATGTCCCGGCCGTCACAGGCATGACATCAACAACACGTTCACCCGTAGTGGTTATAAATACCGTTTCACTCAAGTCAATGATCGCTGGTTGATTTTCCATTGTTAGTATAGAGGTATTAGCAATAATCGACGCATCACCCATACCCTCCAGAGCCTTTAAACTCAGATAAAACTTATCGAGATTCTTAATAAATACCGTTGAACCTGAATTAAATACTGCATTAGCAAGATTGTTCACCGTTGCAGTAGTAGAACCACCGTTACTGGTGTCGGTGTAAGAAAAGTTGGCACCTATTTCAGTCAGCTTTTCTCGACTGATATCCACTATAATGGCATCGATCTCTATAAGTTGACCGGGAACATCAAGATCTTCAATTAAACCTTTGTAAAACGAATAGTCCTGCTTTTTTGCACGAATAATAATTGAGTTGGTGCGAACATCCCCCTCAACATAAACACCGCTATCATGCTTTTTACTACTTTTAGCGCTCAAGCTCCCCTTTTTACCCTCGCTGTTTTTATCATTGATGAAGCTAGTTCTCTTGCCTTCAAGCAAACCTTTCAGAATAGTGGCGACACCCGGTATAATCATCTGTTTATCGCGCATATTCACGGTCCTATCGGAGACGTTTGCATGCTTTAGGGCGAATACATAGATATCGCCATTTGCAGCTCGTTGTTTAACTTCATTTTCTTTTTCGCTAAGCTTATTAATAAAATTTACATACTGTGAAGGCCCCGATACGATAACGACACCGTCTCCCTCCAATTCACCCCAACCAAACTTTTCTTGAAAAAGCCCAAGGCCTTTCAATGCATTTTGAAAACCAGTCGCGGCCTCTATTCGCAGAGTTTTATGATCGCTGGTTGGACTTACATACAATTTATTTTTATAGTAAAACCAGTGCAGCTGGTGCTCACTGCTAATATGATCAAGAAAGGCGATCACATCATCTGCTCTTTTCCAGCCATTACAAATGCCATCAATCCGGCCAGAAACAACCAAACTAACACCAAAGCTGGTTGCAAAGTCGTTTAAAACTTCACTAACAGACGTCTTTTTACATTCAATAGCATAAGCACTTTCTTTCCAAAAACCCGGAACCGCTGCTGGTGCTTTTGCTTGTGCTACTGATATTTGTGAACCTAAACCAAAAAAAATGGCTACGATAGTCACAATTAAATATTTCATAAAAATACCTGTAAAATCGTCTGGAGCTTAAATCGAATCAATAATTTTTTTGGCAACCGAATACGTTGATTCTAGTTTCTTACCAACCGCCCAGTTAGCAGCTGCATTAGTCCGTATAGCCGCGTGAAATGCTAAGGCATCATCATTTATTAATTCTGGATTCAGGCGGTACTCATCCACACCTGCTGACGCCACTCTTGCCCGAAGATCCAACTGTTGCTCTATGTTCATTGTTAAGCCTCATTATAGTTTACTGTTAATTTACAAAAGCCCTAGTATCTCAGTGGGCTCAACTAATAAGTAGCATTTAAAAGAAAATAGTTCAGACGCTTTAGTACTTTACATTACCTTAGTATCTTGCCCCTTAGGCTCGCATAGTGCTCGCCGTAAGCTCTAACGATGCACCACCGGCTCTCGGTCTTGATGCCTAAAATCTGTTGGGTTAAGACAAAACGTTACTGCAGCTGCATCTGGCTTCACGAGCATGCTCAAGCCAATATTAGCCTCATGCAGATAGCGTTCGCCTCATCGGGCTAAGGTTGCCAGCTCGATTGCCTTCACTGGAGGACTACGGCTGTCTAGGGGAGGGCTTGCTGAGCGGCCTGTTCATGCGCGGCATCAAATTGTGCTTAAGTAAGTGTTGAACTACGACTTGAACGTTCGGTGTACGGGTAATCGTCAGCTGTTTTTGTGTGGAGCCGTCAATATTAATTAACACAGGCCTTTGTCATATTTTTATCGCCAAGTGGCAGTACTGCGAACGTTTATCGGTACGAAAGACTTGCAGAGAATTTTGATCCGTGGCGTCTTGAAGTCCTCTTGTCTGAAGCTCACTCGGGCTTAGTAGAGCATCACTTGGCACCCTGGTCCAAGCTGGCACTTGCGCACTAGCATAGTGGTGACGAGACTAGTGTAAGGAACATGGGCATCCGGTCTAACTCTGCATCGATAAAAACAGCATTTTTTGCGTCAACACACAAGCACTGAGTGAATACTCAAGTAGCTTTAAGCACTCAAACTACTGATACCTTTACCTTGTAAATAAATTTCTGGTTGCTTCTCGCGGACAAACCTTAATTATTAATCAATCACTACCGGACGCATCAATAGCGTTACAGAGCAGATCGAAGCGGTACGTAAAACTACTTCGGTACCCCCCTAATGGCACATCTATTTGGCATTCATCTAAGGCAAGGCTCCTGTCAAACTTCACCTCCCATCCGCGATCAGCTACCATATCTGAAACCGACAGTTCGTGACTAGGATTCACTTTTAACACAACATCACTCTGCCCTTTAACTTCTTCTATAGCCGATTGAACCGAGACACGAACACGCTCATCATCGGTCATATCATTTAACATAGTACTGATTGCTTTTTTGACAATAACAATGCAGTGCTCTTCTACGTTATTAAAATATTTATTTCTATGAGTCTGAAAATCATCAAAATGCTGCAATGCTTCATTTAAAACATTTTCTTTAGCCGCGTTCTCAATTTCGACTCGTCGCTCTTCTATATTTTGCATTTCATTGTATTTGTACTCTTCTATTTCCAGCTTGGCAGCATTGATCATTTGTTGCACTTGATATATTTCTCTAATCTCATGAGATCGAATGATTTTAGGCAAGCTGGAAAAGGATTTTCCCTCCAATGACATCGGTATTTTTTTACTGATAAATTGTTTTTTAAGTGTAGGACTCATACTAAGACTTGCCTTTTTATCGATTAACATCATTAATTAGCGACACTATCACTTTTTAACAACAAGTGATTAATCATTTTCCATAATCGTTGAAAAGTACGCCTCGTTGAATCTGACAAAAGATGAGCAACATCTTTTTTTTCAGTGAGCAAGACTAATTCTCTATCAAAAGCGAGACGCACCCTTAACCAATAACTCAGGTGATTTTGTTTCAACGCATGATAAAGGAAATACAACCCAACCTCTTCAATAGTGCTCTCATCAATCAACTGGCACCGCCCCGCTAAACATAAGCTACGACCCAACTTTACTGATTCTCGGTAATACGGATCATCGGTATAGGTTTTGTCGATGTGCGCAGGCTTTTCATCAGTATAATATGCCATACCTGCAATCTTCATTGAGTCGACAGGATATTGCACCAATATCGGCAAAAATCCCAGCCAAAATGACTCCGACAACTCATTGTCAAGATAGGAATGGGGTAAATTAAACTGGTGACACAGTAACGGGTAGGCGGTATTCCATAAGTACTGAGAACTATTAGGCTTGAGCCGTAAATTGTCCGCAGGCTGACCCGCTACTGACAACAGCCATGATGGATGAAGGTAAGACTTTAAGTCGTACCAAAAGCCATACCATTGCAATTCATCTTCTGTTAAATCGCAGAGCTTACCTTTCACGATGCGACTGGCTCCAATGGCATTTTAGGCGATGGCGCTTTCCGAGAAAACTTCCGAGCAAACCATGCGCGAGGCCCTGACATGTGACTCATAATTAATATGGCCAGAAGTAACAAACAGATAAAGGTGTAAAAAACAAGCAGTACTTTTAATGGTAATACAGAAGTTTTCTCTACGGTAAATGGGCCCAATTTCTCCCATTTCACCAGCATAGTTATAGGTATAGATTCTACAAAAGCTACTGAAATTTTATCTTGAACATCATCAGATAACCCGGGGATACTACTCGACACCATACTATAAATTCTTGGTCTAATAACATCTGGGTCTAAGTCAGCGTGATGCTTGATAAATACGGCGGCCGACGATGGTTGTATCGGTTGTCCTGGAGCAACACGCTCAGGCAACACAACATGCACACGCGCCAACACAACACTGTCAATCTGCGATAGAGTGAACTCTAACTCTTGCGACAGCGCATAAATATAACGAGCTCGCTCTTCTAAAGGTGTTGAAATGACACCTTCTTTTTTAAAGACCTCCCCCATTGTTGCTTGATGCTTATTAGGCAGGCCTGCCGCCTTTAGTATTGCAACAGAATGAGCCATATCTTTGCTGTCAATAATAACTGACACACCTTTCTTTTCTGTTTTTTTCTCTGCGTAAAGACCACCTGATAATAAGGATCCCACAACTTCATTTGCATCTTGCTCAGAAAGATTTGTTAACAAAACTATATCCTCACCACACCCAGAAAGGGTCATCGCAAGAATGAATATAAAAACTCTGTTTATTTTATTAAAATTCACAACAACACCAGTATTAGTATCAGATAATTTTTTCAGTTTATAACTCAGATAATTATTGTAAATTAGTAATCTTGTCAATTGCCTGAGACGCTTTACTGGCTACCTTAGTCGATAAAGCAGCCTGCAAATAATATTCAGACATCGCTCTATTGGCGGCTAAAATATCAACATCTTCGCCTGTTTTTGCTGCTTTAACTAGCTTCCCTTCAAAGTCGTCCTTTTTTAAAGCCATGTCTTCTGACATACCACTAAACTTATCAATCACCTTGTCTGCAACAGACTGTTGTTCCACAGGAGGCGTATACATTTCTGCATTAAACAATTTCATATCGGCAGAGCTCACTACATCAACATTATCCATAGACATTGGTGAAGACCCAACAGAAAATACTACATCAGTACTTTTCATAATAATACTACCCACTAATAATTTTTATAGAAGAACATAACAATTAATAGTTATAGCAACAAATAATTGTTAAAGTTTAATACCTGCGTACTCATTTAGAGAATAAAAAATCGCATCAAAACTCTATGGAATATTTGCAACATCATTCATTTTTAGCTTAGTGACTTAAGCCATATGCACGCTAATTTTATGTAGAAGAGTGAGGCGGCTCTATCACACCATTATTTCATTTCACTAAACACAAATAAAGGCGAGAGAGAGGAAAAGCATCCATGCTCACAAATAAAACTCTAGGAAGCGTTTCACTTCCTAGGACGCATCACAAAGGGCTAAAACCTAATAGCTGAAGCATTAGCAAAATGCCCGTTAGTAATTGTCGCATTGTTAGCTATGGTAACTTTCAACATACCCTCTTTTGCCATTCGCACAGATTCTGCAAGTTGAAATGCAGCTGTGGCTTGTTGTACCATAACGGAGCCTAAGACTGGAGCCGCACTTGCCGCTGCATTTAGCTCTGCATTATAGTCTTTAGGTGGTGGTGTGGTTGTGGTTGTGGTTGATGCGACTTTATTAACCATGTTATATCTCCAAGATAAGTTATGTTAAACAGTTATTAAAAATGAAAACGTTTTGCTTTCAATACTTAAGTGAGAAGTAAACCATGTAAGTTCCACAAATCATCCATATATTTGTTTATATATATCGTTATAGGGTTATTGAGGGACTATTAATAAATAATCTGCGTGCCGACTGAATCGATATCGCTTAACGAGGCCTCATCACCTTTCCTGATTTTATAAATAACACCTCAAGCCGCCAAACTTTATCGGCAAACACTTTAAGCTGTACGAATCCGTGATTATATTTAAAACCGTTAGCCAGCGGTTTTAAATATAATCCTAACCACCACCATAGCTAAGCCCTACCATACTGTTTATTCATCCAGCATAAGTGATTATTTTCAGGGGGTTAGCTATGGCTCGGAATAAGGTATAGCTTTAAAAAGGCATCAGTTTGAGCGAATTTCTCAAAGACTCTGGTACCTAGGAGCAATGTTTTCATGCTTTAGTGAGGTGGCGCTGGCCAGATGGTTCTCTTTGTCATCATGATAAATACTGCCAACTGAAAAACCGTAATTTTTATCTGTGCAATTGCTGCCATAATCAAACATCCGTGACTGCGGGACTATTTTTCAGTCAACTAAATTACCACTGACTACTTGGTTTCAAGGCATTTACTTTATCACTCAGGATAAGAAAGGCATTGCTGCACTAGAACTCCATCGCCTGCTTGATATTTGCTACAGTGCCGCTTGGCGAATGGAGCAGAAATTAATGCAGGTCATGTCAACCCTTATCAGGCTTTATTCAGCTGGACGATGCCTATCTGGGTGGTGAACGCACCGAAGGCAAGTGTGGGGGCGGAGCAGAAGGGAAAACACCTTTTTTTGCCGCTGTTGAAACGACGAGTGAAGGCCAGCCTACTCGCGTTAAACTCAGTGTAGTGAAAGGCTTTCGTGCTTCAGAAATATCATCGTGGAGTCAGCAAAATCTAACGAAAGGCTGCACCATCATTTCAGATGGTTTGGCGTGTTTCAATGCGGTTTTCGATGCTGGATGTGAGCACGATAAAGTCGTGTGTGGTGGAGGTCGAGCTTCAGTAGAAGAGCCAGAATTTTATTGGGTTAATGCCGTTCTTGGAAATTTGAAGAGTGCACTGCGAAGGACTTACCACTCATTGAAACCGAAATACGCACAACGATATTTAGCTGAATTCCAATATCGATTTAATAGCCGTTTTAGTTTATGTGATTTAATTCCAAGACTAGCTTATGTTTTTCTCAGAACACCGCCCATGCCTGAAAAAATCTTGAAGATAGGCTTAGTTTGAGTGGTAATTAGGATCATTTTTACGCCTACTTTGCTATAAAAAAATGCCTGCATATACTTATAGGCTCTAGCACTGATAGAGTGCGGCCCATACCCGTAGCAACAGAACCCGCAATGAACTTCGTAAAACTGACATCGTGGTATCTGGGAGTGGTGTCCGCTCTGTGTGGATACGCGATGACCTGGAAAACGTCAATAAAGTGTCTGAAGTCACTAAAAGAGAAGGTTGTCAAAGAAGAGACAGCCTCATCATTCCAATATAATATCATTCATATTTAGATTAGGCACGTCTCTATGATGCTCCAAATACTCTTGAGCCATTTCGTCGATGCTCTTTCATGCTACGCAAGCTAACATAGCCAAACAGCAT
>JBLHWO010000074.1:0-15650 GCA_047629215.1 Cellvibrionaceae bacterium
TAGAAGCCTCAGTAAAATATGATGCTAGCCAAGGCGCTAGCTTTGAAACGTATGCCGGTATTCGTATACGTGGTTCTATCATCGATGAAATGCGCAGAGGCGATTGGGTGCCACGTTCGGTACATCGAAACTCGCGTAGAATTAACCAGGCAATGATGGAAGTTGAAAATCGAGAAGGGCGTGATGCAACGAACCAAGAAATTGCCGATGCGCTTGATGTGCCACTGGACGATTACCACGTGATGTCACAAGACGCTATGAGCGGTCGCTTGTTTAGTATTGAAGAGAGCTTTACGGAAGAAGAGCCATACAGTCAAGACACTGCAGAGTTGAGCCCTGCGTTCACTGCTCCACACCTTCAGGTTCAAAAAGATAATCTAAGGCGTTCAATAGCTGAAAATATTAAGAATTTACCTGAGCGCGAGCAATTAGTGCTGTCGCTATATTACGATGAAGAGCTAAATTTAAAAGAAATCGGACAAATATTAGGGGTTAGCGAATCTAGGGTCAGTCAGATTCATAGCCAGGCAGCTCTTAAATTACGCTCTCGTTTACAACATTGGTGTTAAATAAACGGATAGCCGTGCAAGTTAAGTCTGGCATGCACAGGGCTTACGAGATGATGTGAGAGGCTAAAATACCGTAAGTCTGCGGTTTGCGCCGGTATTTTTGCTCCATAGATGACTAAAACCTTTGAAATATAGGGCAAAATTTTTTTTAGACTTTAAATAACTAAATAGACTGGCTACATCAAAAACACGGTCTAGACTAATAGATAGAACTGTTTACAAGTCGAAATGCGGAGGTTACATTGGACAAAAACATGAAGATCCTTATAGTTGATGACTTTTCAACAATGCGTAGGATTATCAAAAACTTACTGCGTGATTTGGGGTTCACCAACACCCAGGAAGCAGATGATGGATTAACGGCACTACCCATGCTTAAAAATGGAGATTTTGATTTTCTCGTGACCGATTGGAACATGCCGGGTATGACCGGCATTGACTTGCTTAAGCATGTACGTGCAGATGAAAAATTAGCTGATTTACCTACGCTAATGGTCACTGCAGAAGCCAAGCGTGATCAAATTGTTGAAGCTGCACAAGCGGGTGTTAATGGCTACGTTGTGAAACCATTCACCGCAGCGGCATTAAAAGAAAAAATAGAAAAAATATTTGAGCGCGTTCAATAGCTATTGATAACATCATAGAAAGCTATCAACGATGAATGGGTCGGTATCAAAAAATAAGGTTTGTAGATGGACAGTCAGCTAGCTTCCGATGACAGTGCAATAGAAGAGCTTCGCCATTGTGCGGTTTTACTTTCAGAAAAGTTACAAAGCGATAATTACGAAGAAGCTTCCGTTTTAATTAATTGCTTAACGGAAAGTCGTGATAAGCATGTTTTTCAATCAGTAGGGACACTGACTCGTGCATTACATGATGCCATTGTTAATTTTAATGTTGATGGTGGTAAAAAACCTAGCTCCGAAGGTACTGACGAAGGTGGAGACGAATTAAACGATGCCTCCAGTCGTTTAGAGTACGTGATAAAACTCACTCAGAACGCTGCCGACAAAACAATGGATATGGTGGAAGCCTGTGCTCCCATATCACTCGAGCTAGGGCAAGAAGCTCTTTCATTAAAAGGCGAGTGGGCTAGATTACGTAATAGAGAAATGTCTCCAGATGAATTTAGAGAATTATATAAGCGTCTTGATATTTTCTTCGAGCAGTTAGATGTTAGTACAAATACATTAAACGAGAACTTACAAAATATTATTTTAGAGCAAGGGTTTCAAGATTTAACCGGTCAAGTACTTAAGAAAGTGATTAACTTAGTGACAGAGGTTGAAGCTAATTTAGTCTCGCTAGTCAGGATTGCAGGTCAGGTAGAAAATGTGGTCGGTATTGAAGCCGGTAAAAAACCAGATAAAAGTAAAGAAACTGGCCAAGATATTAGCGGAGAAGGTCCGCAGCATAAAGCAAGTCAACGCAATGATGTTGTTACCAGTCAAGATGACGTTGATGATTTATTATCTAGTTTAGGTTTTTGAGGAGCACTGAATGAGTTTTGCTGACGACGAAGAGATTCTTCAGGATTTTTTAGTTGAGGCCGGTGAAATACTCGAACAATTGTCCGAACAATTGGTTGAGTTGGAGCAGCGTCCTGACGATAAAGAATTACTCAATGCTATATTCCGTGGTTTCCACACAGTAAAAGGCGGAGCAGGTTTTTTACAGTTAGATAACATGGTGGAATGCTGTCATGTTACTGAAAGTCTATTTGATATTTTGCGTAATGGTAAACGTAAAGTCACTTCTGAGCTAATGGATGTCGTTCTGCAAGCATTAGATACAGTCAATGCACAATTTGTCGATGTAAAACAGAAAAATGACCCTAAAAATCCAGAGCCAGAATTAATTGCTGCGCTCGGGAGATTAGTAGCATGTGAAGATCTTGCTGAGGGTAGCGCAGAGCCAGCTGTTGAAGCGAGAACAGCCCCAGTAGCTGCTGATGATTTGTATGGCGAAGATGAGCCCGCTGCAAAACCTGGCGATGATATTACTGACGATGAATTTGAAAAGTTAGTCGATGCTGTTAGTGACACTAAGTCTGTAGAAATAAAATCACCAGCAGCAGATATCCCTCAAAGCAATGAGATCACTGATGATGAATTTGAAAGTTTATTAGATCAATTACATGGTCAAGGCAAAGGTCCCAGCGTCAAAGGAAGTGCAGTATCAAGTGCGGCACCTACGCCAGTAAAGGCACCGGTACCTGCAGTAGGCGGCGGGGATAGCAATCATATCTCCGATGATGAATTTGACAATTTACTAGATCAATTACACGGTAAAGGTAAGGGCCCAACAAAAACCGATGGCCAAGCTGTTTCCACATCAACGCCGTCATCTAAACCACCGACACCCCCTCCAGCGGCGAGCAAGTCAGCCGCTGAGCCGGCTAAACAATCTGCTAAACCACCTGTTAAGCAGGCAGCAGCTCCGGCAGCGGCAAGAGAAGCTGCTCCTGTAGCTGAAACAACGGTGCGTGTCGATACCCAACGCCTTGACGATATTATGAATATGGTGGGTGAATTAGTATTGGTGAGAAACCGTTTAGTGCGCTTAGGCGATAAAATCGCTGATGAAGCACTTGGTAAAGCTGTTGCTAACTTAGATGTAGTGACAGCAGATTTACAAACATCTGTTATGAAAACACGAATGCAGCCGATCAAAAAAGTATTCGGCCGTTTCCCTCGGGTTGTACGCGATCTTGCCCGGAATTTGAAAAAAGAAATCACTTTAGAATTGGTTGGTGAAGAAACAGATTTAGATAAAAATTTGGTAGAAGCACTAGCGGATCCACTCGTGCATTTGGTGCGTAATTCTGTAGATCATGGTATTGAAGCTCCTGATGTTAGAGAGTCGAATGGTAAGCCTCGAATAGGTAAAGTCATACTCGCTGCGCAACAAGAAGGCGATCATATCTTATTATCCATTACCGATGATGGCGGTGGCATGGATGCCAATAAATTGCGATCTATTGCTGTCGATAAAGGTATCATGGACGAGGATGCTGCACAGCGCTTGTCAGATACAGAAGCATTTAATCTAATATTTGCGCCAGGATTTTCAACAAAAACAGAAATTTCTGATGTGTCTGGACGTGGCGTTGGTATGGATGTGGTTAAAACAAAAATCATGCAATTAAACGGTTCAATTGAAATTGATTCACGTATGGGCGAGGGTACTCGCATCATCATTAAGGTACCGCTAACTTTAGCGATCATGCCGACTTTGATGATTATGCTGGGTCAGCAAGCATTTGCCTTACCATTGGTTAGTGTGAACGAAATTTTCCACATGGACTTATCTAAAACGAATATTGTTGATGGTCAGGAATGCATTACCGTTCGTGATCGTGCAGTACCCGTATTCTATTTAAAACGATGGTTAGTAAAAGGTAACAATGGCAACCCTGCCACTAACGATAGTGGCCACGTTGTTATCGTAACCGTTGGTACTCAAAGAGTTGGTTTTGTTGTTGATCAATTGATTGGTCAAGAAGAGGTTGTTATAAAGCCGCTGGGTAAAATGTTAAATGGCACTCCGGGTATGGCGGGTGCAACGATTACGGGTGATGGTACGATTGCCTTGATCCTCGATGTAGCTAGTATGCTTAAACGTTACGTATAGGTGTAGCGAGCTGAGGAGCCTCTGATCAAGTCAAGGATTATCTTTTGATGGTTAAAGCTTATCGTATCCTACTATCGACTTTTACCTATATCCATTTAGTCAAAACCACTGGCTTAAGTGTTGCCTAAATGGACGTAGGTAATTCGCGTGATTGGTTCCTGCTCCTGCAGAACCGGCTACATGATATTTTTGTCAATAAGCAAGGAGCTGAAGCTATTTATAATTTCTCCAATAGCTCGCGCCGCCTTAAATCCAGCTGTTTTGCCCCACATAGATGTGGGGTAAGGGAAAAATGCAGGAGCAATTTTGTTTGCCTTACCAAAAATCTACCCCAGACTTAATCATAGGCTCCTTAATTGTAGAGTTCTAAAATGACACTTAACGTTCTTATAGTCGATGACTCTAGCTTTTTTCAGCGGCAGCTTAAAAACATTATTAACCAACATCCACAACTAAATGTAATAGGTGTTGCTGATAATGGGCGTGAAGCAATAGAGAAAGTAAAAAAACTCAAGCCTGATATTGTGACTATGGATTATGAAATGCCGATGATGGATGGCGTCACAGCTATACGCCACATCATGGCAGAAAATCCTGTGCCAATCATTATGTTATCCTCAATGACTTATGAGGGCGCACGTACCACTCTCGACGCGCTAGAAGCTGGTGCAGTCGATTTCATGACAAAAAATTTTTCTGAAATAGCAAATAATAGCCCCGCAATAAAAAAACGTATCTATGATGCGCTGTTAGCGATCGGTTCTAAAATAGAAAACCCCCTTGCCGAAAAAAAATCACTAGAAGTAAAAGAAAAAACGCTAGAAGTAAAAGCAAGACCCGTTAATACGTCTCTGCCAGTCCCTGCAACTAAAACTCAAAAAGCGGCGTTAACCGTTAAGCCAAAATTGCTCGTGATTGGAGCCTCCACCGGTGGTCCAGCTGCACTAACACAATTGTTAAAGTCTATTCCTGCATCATTTTCATTACCCATTCTTATCGTTCAACATATGCCTGAAAATTTTACCCGAGCTTTTGCTGAACGTTTAGATAGACAGTGTGCCATTAATATAAAAGAAGCGGCCACAGGCGATGACATAAAAGTGGGTAGGGTATTATTAGCACCTGGCGGCAAACAGATGATAATTGATTCAAGGAATATTAAGAAAGTTAAAATTATCGACGGTACAGAAAATGTTAATTATATCCCCTGTGTCGATATTACCTTTGCATCTCTTTCTAATACGTACAAGGGGGAAGTGTTAGCGATTGTATTGACAGGCATGGGACATGATGGCCGTGATGGTGCAAAATTGCTTAAGCAGCAGGGCGCAACCATTTGGACTCAAGAAAAAAGCGATTGTTTGATTTACGGCATGCCTATGGCGATTGATCAAGCTAATTTATCAGATGGGTCCTATAAAGTTTCAGAATTACAAGATAAGCTGAAATCCTTCTCCTAACACATTGATATTATTCGCATCTCTACTATGTTTACACTAGTGAATTAGAATTTATATAAGATGGATATACTAAGTATACTCGGTATTATCGTTGCATTTGCGGCCCTTTTGGGAGGGAATTTTCTTGAAGGTGGTTCTTGGCAATCGTTAATTAATCTACCGGCAGCCTTAATTGTTTTTGGCGGCACAATTGGTGCCGCCATGCTGCAAACCCCTATCAAGACCTTACAACATTCTTTAAAGCTGTTAACGTGGGTATTTAATCCTCCATCAGTAAACTTTCCAAGTTATATCCAAAAAGTATCAGAGTGGGCAACTATTTCAAGACGCAGTGGTTTGTTAGGCTTAGAAAAATTAGCGCTTAAAGAAAGTGATACCTTTTCCAAAAAAGCCTTAGAACTATTAATTGATGGCTCAAACCCTCAGGCTATTCGTCGAATACTAGAGGGTGACTTAGCATTAAATGAACAGAGAGATATCGATGCCGTTAGGGTTTATGCAAGTATGGGCGGCTATGCACCAACGATCGGCATTATCGGTGCGGTTATGGGTTTGATTTATGTTATGCGTAATCTTGCTGATCCGGCGGAACTTGGTGCCGGAATCGCCATTGCTTTTGTAGCGACAATTTATGGTGTGGCGGTAGCTAATTTATTATTACTTCCCATTGCCAATAAACTCACCTTATATATTAACCAGCAATCACAAATTAAAGAACTCGTCATTGAAGGCATTCTTTATATTGCCGATGGCGAAAATCCAAAATCAATTGAAATGAAGCTTAGCGGATACTTATAATATAGACGAATTTAAAAAGAATCAGGCTCGATTTAAATTTTACCTTTTTGAAAAAATATTATATTTCAATCGAGTATAAACCGTTTGTAAATATGGTCCTTTTGAAAAATAATGAATGAAAATGTATGCGGCGTCGCCCTCAAACTGATATCAATATTAATCACGAACGTTGGCTAGTGTCCTACGCTGATTTTGTCACGCTATTGTTTGCTTTTTTTGTTGTGATGTATTCAATATCACAAGTCAGTGAAAGTAAATATCGCGTCTTGTCAGAAACGATGGCGGAAATATTTAATGAGCCTAAACGCAGTATAAAGCCAATTCAAGTCGGAAAAATATCGCGCTCCGGTGATGTGACGCCCATTATTACTGGAGAGAGTAGCAATAAGAAAGTAGAGAGCCAAGGTGCTTTTGACAAAACAGCTGACTTACCTCAATTGTCAGATCAGTTTACCGAACAATTTTCAGATCTAATCGACGATAAAGTAATTCAAGTCAATAGTAACGAGTTTTGGCTACAAATTTCTTTAAATAACAGTATTTTATTTCCATTGGGTAGTGTTAACCCCAGTCGAGAAGCCAAGTTTGTTCTCTCTGAAGTTGCTACTCTATTGCGTGATTTTAATAACCCCATTCAAGTTGAAGGCTATACCGATAATATCAGCGTTAATTCAGTGCAGTTTCCGAGTAACTGGGAGTTATCATCGGCACGGGCAGTATCAGTTCTCAAAGTGTTAGCCGATGAGGGTGTTAATGCAAACCGTTTAGCTGCAGTTGGGTATGGTGAGCATCACCCTATAGCTGAAAATTATACTCCAGAAGGTCGAGCTAAAAATCGTCGAGTAATATTAATGATTGCTAGAGAAAAAATGAAGCGCCCAAGTATTAATACCAAAACGGCTGTTAAAGAGGCTGTCGAGCCGTTCACTCGCGAACAAACTCAGGTTAATCCTCAACCTGGTTTAAATATTGTACTTGAACCAGAAAAAACAGATAAAAATCTATCGGCAAAAGAAAAAATGGATCGTTTAATTGAAAATAATCCTAATCTCGGTATTAATTCAGTGCTAAAATTAGAAGATAAATTTTTACCAAAAACAGAGCAGGAAAAAGATTTTAACGCCGATAGTGATGACGGTAAAATAAAACCTGTCGAAACTAAAAGGGGTGGCTTATTGTTCAGTAGTGACCCAGATTTACCGAGAAGCGATAACTAGTAAAAATGTATATTATGGCTTTCTCTATTTAGTGTGGTTTTTTGTGACAAGGCATTTTAACAATTCAGCCTTTAATGCGGCATACTATTTGCTCCCTTGAATAAGTAATATTTATTAAGTTTGAATCGTCATTTCTATGACGTACTATGTTTTTAAGTTGTTAAGAAACTATAGAAATAGGGTGAATGTGGAAATTTGGACGATAGCCAATCAAAAAGGTGGGGTGGGTAAAACCACCACGACCGTTGCCCTTGCGGGACTTGCCGCTGAAAAAGGTCAGCGTGTATTGGTTGTTGATCTCGATCCCCACGGTTCTCTTACTAGCTATTTTGGTCAAGATCCTGACGGTATATCCAATAGTGTATTTACGTTATTCCAAAATCCCAATTTAATTTGTATCGAAACTGTAGCACAACTTTTATTGCCCACGTCATTTGAGAATATTGTTTTACTACCTGCGTCAACGGCTTTAGCAACGCTTGAAAGAAGAGCGATAGGCAAGGATGGCATGGGTTTAGTCATGACGCGAACATTGCGTCATCTCGAAGATGATTTCGATGTAGTGATCATAGATTCTCCACCCGTATTAGGTGTCTTGCTGATTAATGCATTGGCGGCTTGCGATCGTTTAATTATTCCAGTCCAAACTGAATTCTTATCGCTCAAAGGTTTAGAGCGTATGGTGCATACCTTGCACATGTTGGAGCAATCTCAAAAGAAGCACATGAAGTATGTCATTGTACCTACTATGTATGACAAACGTACTCAGGCTTCGATTAGTACATTAAGTGAAATTCGCCATCGTTATGGCAGTGACACTTGGCCCGGTAAAATCCCTGTCGATACGCAATTTCGTAATGCAAGCAAGCAAGGTGTTCCACCCAATCACTATGCAGAAAACAGTAGAGGAGTTGAGGCCTATCGCAGTCTTCTAAAGTGGCTACAGCCTAAAGATATCGAAAAAATGCGATATTGGGAGGTGAGTTGATGGGCTACAAACAAACTGAAGAACTGATTGCTGATTATTTAAGCGAACTTTTATCTGACAATACTGATTTAGAAAATAGTGATTCTGAGGTTACGGGTCCTGAAAGTACCAATAACGTTGGCAATAATAAAGAAAAATCTAAGCACTCTTCAACCAACATTAATGATGATACAAAAAGCTCTAAAAAAAAGCAGGATGTTCCTCCTGTTCATAAACCTGAAGCGACGCTTAAGCCTTTACAGAGTGCAGCCCAACCAGCTATAAATAATAATTCCGAAGATGCACCTATATGCTCCCATGGCAGTGCTAAAGTAGAAGAAAATTCTACAGCTTCAGGTCAAAATAATAGAGAAGTTATTTCCAATCAAACTAAAAGTGATCCCTCAATCCCTATTACATCGGATACCCCAAAGGCCAAAGCAGTCGCAATAGATAAAGAGGAGTTACCTGCTTTAGCGTATGAGCAACATAAGCAGCGTCTAGAAAAAATGCTCATGCATGTCAGTACGGTAGAGCCTAACCCGCTCACTAAAATAGCGACAACTGAGGTTTCTACGCCCTTTAAGACAGAGGTAAACACTGAATCTCACCCCCCAGCAGATGATCAGCAAGTAGAGCAAACACACGCTGACTATCAGCCTTTGTCTACGTTAAGCGGCGAATGGTTAGAAAACGGTCGGCCTAATTGGGCCCAAGGTAAATTTGATATTCTATTGATAGAAGTCAATGGCTTACAGCTTGCCGTCCCTCTAATCGCACTCGGTCAAATACAGGCTATGGATGAAAACTTAACCCCTTTGTTCGGTCAATCCGACTGGTTTATGGGTTTACAGCAAAGCCCTGTGGGTAATATTAAAACCGTTAATACCGCCAAATTTATCATGCCCGAGCGCTATAAAGATGAACATGATTATAAATTTGTCGTGTCTATTAACGGTTTAAATTGGGGTTTGGCAGTCGATCGTATACACCAGCCTATTTCAATCGACCCTGATTCGATTCGCTGGCGTGTTAACCGCAGCAGCCGCCCTTGGATGGCTGGTATGGTGAGAGATCATATGTGTGTGCTCTTGGATATACCGTCTATGGGTGAGCTTTTACAAAAACAAGATGAAAATCATCAGTAAATGACTGGCGGATAGTCGTAGATACACTATATTAAAGGGAGTACGGCAATACTTATCATTCAGAGGGTAACAGAGGTTAATTGAAAGATGTCTAGCAACGTATCACAAACAAAAACGAGTGATGACCCGGTATTACAGTGGGTAACCTTTCGTCTGGCAGGCGAGACATACGGTGTTAACGTTATGCAAGTGCAAGAAGTACTTCGCTACACTGAAATCGCTCCCGTCCCAGGTGCACAAGAATATGTATTGGGTATTATTAACCTTCGCGGCAACGTTGTGACGGTAATCGATACTCGTAATCGTTTTGGTTTAGACTTGGGCGAAATTACTGATAACACACGGGTAGTCATCATCGAAACCGATGGACACGTAATTGGTATTTTGGTGGATAGTGTGGCCGAGGTAGTTTATCTGCGACAGTCGGAAATTGAAACGGCACCAAACGTCGGCAATGATGATAGCGCCAAATTTATCCAAGGCGTTTGCCATAAAAATGATGAACTACTCATTTTGATTGAGTTGAATAAATTGCTTACCGATACCGAATGGGCAGAGTTGGATGAGGTCTAATCCTTAAGTAGATAAACTTGAATGTCTAGTTGAAAAAATTTCTTATTTAAAGTAATAGAATAAAAATTATTAAAAAATAGTTTTAAAATAAAAGCGAGCAACATAAACGATGTCAGAATTAATTTTTACTTTAAATAACATGAGCGTAAATAGTGTTGTGCTAGGCTTGAGTGCTTTAGCTTTTTTTTTGTCGCTTTTTGTTTTTTTACGTGAGCATCAAATAACCCAAAAATTAAATAAACAGTTACAGCGCTTAGAACATGAGCTACGTGTCGCTAACGGTAGCGCCATTGGTATGGGGCAACAACTCATAAGCTTCGAAAAAAAACTGAACCAACAACATGTTGTTTCTTCACCGGTTCAAGATAAAGAGCCCTCAGCACAATATGAAAAGTTTTCAGCGCAACCTAAAGAGCCTTTAGTTCAGAGCCAAAAAAAATCAAGTCGTGATCAAAAGCAAACTACAACTCCGAAAAAAAATAACGACATCGAGGCACAATCTGTTTACGAACAGGCTCGCGAAGCTCTATCTAGAGGTTTGGATGTTGGCGATGTTGCCAAGCAGTGTGGTCTTTCTTTTGCGGAAGTCTCTTTATTAAAATCATTGAGTAAAGGCACTATTACTTCCTATTAGAATAGATCGAGGTGCTCCTGCTAGTTCATCACTAATTCTCTGAAAGGTTAAACCGCCCTGTTATAAAAAAACACCTTATTCAATTAGGTAAGGGTTACTGTTTATAATTATTATGAAACCCCGCCAAGCTCTACTAATGACTTTTTTCTTATTGGGGATTTGGATTTATTTTGCGATAAGTATCGCATGCTCTCGCCGCTTATAGTTATGATCCACACTGATAATGTCAGTGTAAGAAATTAAAGCGCGCGCTAAATACGTCAGACCGCTGCTTTACTGTGGTGTATAGCGTGAACTTTTACAATGTCTAAAGGCCTACCTGGTGAACGGTCAATCATCTCGAGATTCGGATTGCATTTTTCATGCAGAGAGCCGAGTAATTCGTTTAAATATGATGATTTGTTCGTATTGACCTAATATAAGTAAAAGATAACGATTCTTTAGGGGGGCGCGATGAAAAAAAGATACGCTATTAATGCTGTCTCTTTAATCTTCTACTTATAGCTTCAATTAAAAAAAGGGGGTTTACCATTTCAGTTCAGAATTTTTTGATGGGCGATTATGGTTATAGTTATTGTTATTTAATCTAAAAAATACTCATTTTTCCATGTCAAATATAATGTCGGTTTCAGACTCTTATTGCGACTATCTCGCTACCTCTCTTATTTTTTTCTGCCAATTTAGCCCCCATTTTTTTAATTTTTTTCTGCTAGTAAAATAAGTCGCTGTTTTTGTTTAGGTATGTTGCGGCGTTAAAGTATGCCTCCCTTTTGCCTATCGTAAAATAATAAAAAATCGTTGAGTGGAGCTAAGTATTGAGCTATAAGTTATGATGTATTCTCTGCACTAAATTCAGTTATCAAATATATGCTGTCGGCTATCTGAAAAATAAATCAATAAAATATAATTAGGGGAAATTTATGTCAATACATTAAAAATTGGTGAAGACGCATCTGTTGATTCAGCGGTTGACATATTCTAAAAATGTACTGAGTAATGATTGCATTAGCCACTTTTTTGCCTCTTTCGATATGGCAGGATAACTTCATAAGTTGAAAGCGTTTTTTTATGATGGTCTTTGGTGGGTCCAATAGCTATACCGTCAAAGATATACGTAAAGTACATAAGGCATGAACCTAACTGAAGAGCATTTTTATGTGGCAGCTGAATTCTTAGTGGGAGCCTTGGAATAACGTAATGTTGCGAAAGATATCGTAGGTGAAGTTGCCGGTATTGCACTTAGTGTAACGACGATATTTTTATTAAGTAGTTATACTGACTATTTATAACCAAGGTAATATTATTTACCTTGGTTATTTTGTTGTGAAGGGATAGCCTTACTTGCTTGATTCGCTATGAATCTATACCATCTTAATTTTTATTTTTGGAATCCCCCGTGTCAATTATCACCTATGAAAGTATCGCTGTTGTTATTGAAGAGCCTCAAACTGTTCTCGAAGGATTAGAGGACGCTGGTTTTGCAATTCCTTTTAGTTGTCGAGCGGGTTTATGCCACAGCTGTTTAATGAAAGCGGATCAGCAACCTCCTGTCACTGCCCAGCAGGGGCTCACTGATAATCAAAAAGCTCAGTATTTCTTTCTAGCGTGTAGCTGTATTCCTAAGTCGGATATGGGTATTTCCTTGATTGGAGATACAGCGAGAAGCCAAGCGATGGTTGTTGATAAAAAAATATTGAATTCAACTGTCTTGGCATTATTCTTACAAACGGATTTCCGCTGGTTTCCAGGTCAGTATTTGACTGTTTGGTATAATGAAGTGCAGGGCAGGTCTTACTCGATAGCAAGCCGCTGTGAGCAAGAAAAAATAATTGAGCTACATATCAAGCGTCACGAGCAAGGTTTGGTCAGCCGTTGGCTGCACGATGAAATTAATGTTGGTCAAAGTATTATACTATCAAAACCTATGGGTAATTGTTTCTATAGCGATGACCATGCAGGTAAACCTATTTTAATGGCTGCAACCGGAACGGGCCTAGCACCCTTGATGGGCATTTTAAGAGAAGCCTTGGCTCAAGAGCACCGAGCCCCCATTTACTTATACGCTGCTGCGGGGGACGCTGAGGGACTGTACTATCGTGATGAGTTAGAGGTGCTTGCCCAAAACAATGAAAATATACACTACATTCCCTCAGTTCGTCGTGGTGTAGGCAATGGTACCGGATTAATGCAGGAAGACCTTGTCGATATCGTTAAACAGCGCCATTCAGATCTAAAGGGGTGGAAAGTATTTTTATGTGGGAGCGAAAATATGATCAAACAACTACAGCGCCATAGTTTTTTTCAAGGAGCTACTGTAAATGATATTTTGGTAGATGCGTTTGTAATTGATAAGCCCACCGAGAAATAATGTTCTCTAATTAAACCTATTTAGATTTTGATGAGTATTTTTTTCTTGTGCTTGATTCAATACAGAAGGGATATAATTAGCCTCTAAGCCAGATTCTGAATAAGTAATTAAATTGGTAAAAGCATAATTAATAATAATATCTTTAAAATCTTCATGATTGTCTTGTTAAAAATTTTTTATTGTAATATGCATTTTTTAATGACTGTGTTCAAGAATATCATTTCTTACCATAATACAATCCGTTTCTATTAAAAAAGGGAAGGCTCCAGCATTGTTAGGTACGAATGCATTTAAAGAAAACCCATAGTCTTCATAAAGCTTAATGGCTTCTTTAAATTCAACAGAGTGATCATAAATTTTTTTAATGGCTAACTCGCTTTGTAGGCCAATAAATTTATTAATAATTGAAGATCCGCTAGAGACTATTTCACAGTCATACCCCTGTGTATCAAGTTTAAGAAAAGGTTTGTTAAACACGTGCGCCTTTTTTAATCGCTTGTAGGCGGAAACTAATGTCTCTGTTTTTACATTTATTGATTTTTCGATCTTATTAGATTTTTTAAATAATGTAGTTTCGTCAGTCCTTGGTGTACTTAAAGAAGAAAATTGTGAGCCCGACATGATATTAAAAGACTGCTCTCCATCATTGTTTGATAAGGCTATTTCTTCAACTATCCAAAGAGGATCTTTTTCTGAATTTTTTTTTAATTTAGCGGCAGCTTCAGGGTTTGGCTCGAATGAAATGATTAACCCTTTGAATGATATGTCATTTCTGAGTCGCATCGCATACTGACCATGGTTAGCCCCAATGTCAAAAACACAATCAACATGGTAGTGCTTAAGTAAACGTTTTAGTTGTTCTTTTTCCCATATTTTATGTAAATGCTTCAGATTTATTATTCGATAGTTAGAAATGTTGCTAAACTCTTGTTTGAGCTTCTTCTTTAATGTTGTGAGCATTAGTTACTTACCTTTAGAATAATATTTAATGTTGAGGTTAAAACCGATGAAGTTATGACTGTTTTAAATAGATCTATTTTTAATTCACCATCAACTCACGATCTGTCAGTGCCACATAAAGCGTTAGTAATTGCCCCGGCTGGATGTATTTTTTTTGTGCAATATCATTCCAGTTTTTAATATCGCTAATTCTGATTTTGAATTTGTTTGCAATTAAATCTAATGAATCACCTCTTCTGACTTTGTAAAATAGTTTTCGCGTTTCGTTTTTAACTGAAACCGTTGGTTTCGATTGCTTAGAGCTGGCTTTACTCCATACAGTCAGTTTACGATTAACAGAGAGCACATCTCTGGGCGCCATATTGTTCCAGCGAGCGATGGCGCTGACGCTGACATTATATTTTCTGGCAATGTCCCATAAGCTCTCTCCGGTTTTAACGCGGTGTTCGATGCGTTCGTTTCTATCTTTAGGTGCACGTCCTTGACGTTTTGCCAAACGTTGTTCAGCACTCTTTGTATAGTAGTCGCTACCTTTGGCGGCGGAGGGAATCATTAAGGCTTTACCCGCGCGAATATTATTATTTTTTATGCCGTTGACTTGGGCAATAAATTTTGAGCTGGTATTAAATCGGTTGGCTATTTTCCCAAGCGAATCACCTTGTTTAATAATATAGCGTCGCCATGTCATGCGTTGATCGGCGGGTAAGTTAGTCAGGTTTTGTTTTAATATATCGACATTATCGATAGGAATTAATAAGTCGTGTGGAGGTGAAGGGTCGGTTGCCCAACGGTTGTAGGCGGGGTTCAGTTGATAAATAGTATCTATATCTACTTCCGCTAGCGCGGCTACCTCTGCAAGATCAATTTGAGAGCCAATGTCGACTAATTCAAAATAAGGTTCGTTGGGTACAGGGTCAAACGCAATATTATATTGATCATGATTTTTTATAATATCTCGCCACGCCAGTAGTTTTGGAATGTAATGCTGAGTTTCTTTGGGTAAATCTAATGACCAGTAATCTGTAGGCTTACCTAATTTTCTATTTTTTTTGATTGCGCGTCCTACGGTCCCTTGTCCTGCATTGTAAGAGGCCATAGCCAATAACCAATCACCATCGAATAATTTATTAAGATAGAGTAAATACTGAATAGCGGCACCCGTTGCGGCAATCGTATCGCGACGTTCGTCATGCCACCAATCCTGAGCTAAACCAAAGCGTTTGCCGGTGCTGGGAATAAATTGCCAAAGTCCTGAGGCTCGCCCCGGTGAGTAGGCGAAAGGATCATAATGGCTTTCGACAATGGGCAATAGTGCTATTTCTA
>JBLHWO010000075.1:0-15607 GCA_047629215.1 Cellvibrionaceae bacterium
ACACCACATTAAAAACGTACTCAACCAGTCATTTATAAAGCATAGACTCCTGCTTTCCTTGCGTTTTGTAGGTGCCCTTGGGCTATGCCTTGCCTGAAGGGATAGCCCAAGGGCACCTACAAAACATCTTCCCTACAAAGGTCTCATACCAAGATACATCATTGGATAAAAGTGGGCTATGCTATAAGTTAATTAAAAAACTAACCGCTAGCTAGTCCATGAATAACAAACTGGTCAACAATCCCGAAGAAACAACTTGCAAGAGTGGCGAATCTTGTCTACTAGGCCAGAATTTAATCGAGCTAAAAAACGAAGTTGACAAGCTTTCCGAACTTGTCAGCACCGATACCCTAACAGGGCTACATAACTATCACTATTTTACAGAAATTATTGCTCAAGAGATAGAACGCTCGCAGAGGACCGCTCAGCCCACCACATTGATCATGCTAGATGCCGATCATTTCAAACGCGTCAACGATCAGTGGGGGCATGAAATGGGCAACAAAGCGCTACAACTAATTGCCAGCTGTATTAAAGGTAATATCCGAAAACTTGATATCCCCTGCCGCTATGGGGGCGAAGAATTCGCCATCATCTTACCCAGCACTGATATTAGCACCTCCATCCAAGTTGCTGAACGTATACGCCATACCATTGAAAGCTCTCCGCTTATTGTTGAGGCTGAAAATCAGGGTGAAGTTGAGAATGAGTCTGAGAGTAGAACAGAGAGTCACTCTATAGCATTGACTATCAGCTTAGGCATTAGCAGCTATGTGGAGAGTCAAAAAGGTGATAATTGGCATAAGTTAGTTGAACGAGCCGACAAAGAACTCTATCGTGCAAAAGAACAAGGGCGTAATAAAACTTGCCATTCGCCCACTACTAATAATAACGAACAACAGGTAAGTGAGGATGAAAAGTCCGCCTTGTTTGATATGTTTGAATCTAAATACTGAAATTAAAAGTCAGATACAGACCAATAATTAAAAGCCTAATAAATCTTTAGTAGCTGCGGCCTTCAATAAAGCTGCAACAGATATTGCATCAACTATTTCGCCTTCATAGACCATTGCTATCGCCTCTTTTAACGGTAGATAACGCACAGTAATATCTTCTGTCACCTCTAAATTCATCTCACCCTGAGTCAAGCCTTGAGCTAAAAACACCGTTGCCACTTCATCACTAACGGAATTAGATAGCTGCATCGCTAGCCAAGGTTGCCATTGAGTAGCCGATAAACCAGTTTCTTCTAATAACTCTCGTTGGGCCGACAGCAACAGATCTTCGCCTTCTGGCGAACCACCTTCGGGAATTTCCCATGTTTTAGAACCAAAAAGATAACGGGACTGATGCACTAGCCACGTTCCACCTTTATCATCAATTGGTAAAATACCCACCGCATGATTTTTAAAATGGATGCGCCCATAAATACCATCGGTACCCGCTGGAGTAACGACGGTATCGTGACTCACTCGAATCCACGGGTTATCGTAGACAACCGCTGTTGTTTTTGTTTGCCAACCCCTCTTGTCCTTATGCTCTGTCATATTATCTAAAAGCTCTCCATACATTTTCTTAACTCGGGCACCACTTCTGCCTCAAACCAAAGGTTTTTCTTCAACCAGTATTGGTTACGTGGTGAAGGATGCGGCAAGGGTAAAAATCAGGTAAATAGTGCCTCCACTGCGTTACCCGCTTGGTCAAGGGTTGTTGTTTGTTGCCCAAAGACGTATTTTTATCTAAATAATAATACTGTGCATACTGACCAAGGAGTAATGTCAGTTTAATCTTAGGTAACATCGCCAATATGTCTTGATGCCAGTGCTCAGCACACTCCTTCCTAGGAGGTAAGTCTCCTGATTTACCCGTAGCTGAATAACAAAAGCCCATTGGCATAATCGCGACACGAGAGGAATCATAAAGTTTTTCTCGTTATAGCTGTAACAATTGACGCAAACGATCACCAGATGGGTCGTCCCAAGGAATCCCAGTTTCGTGAACTCGTCTTCCCGGTGCCTGACTGACAATTAAAAGCGATGCCTGAGGCGCTAATTGTACAACTAGTTGCGGCCCAAAAGGTAAATTCGCTTCACATAAGTGACAATTCTTTATATCATCGACAGAATCGGGGAGAGACCTTGAAGCAATCAGCTTATTAGTCATGTCATGACTTACTTTTGTAATAAAAATAGGGCTATAGAGATAAAGTATAATACTGGGGACTATATAAAAACCATATAAAAACCCAATGCTACACCCACAAGTAAAATAAAAAAACCAGAAAAAATTAAAATGAAAGCTCAGGTATTTACTGTTTTTACTGGCCCGACAGCACTAGGCAACCCGGCAGAGGTCTTGTTAGTTGATCAATTGCCAGACCTACAAGCTCATCTACACTATATTAAATCAAGGCCTGACTATACGGGCAATACACCGTCTAACAATACAGTAGTTTACCTTAAACCATTAGCGAATCAAACTTTTGCGATTCGATGGTTCAACAACAAAAATGCTATCAAGCGCTGCGGGCACGGCACCTTGGCTGCCGCTGCGTTTATTCATAACCAACAAAAAAATCATAGCGAAAGGGCGCGCTATGATTTTGTTTCTGATAGTGAAACCTTGAATGTACTAGCCAGTCAAAATAGCTATTCGCTTGCATTTCCCACCACTGATTTAAGACATATAAAATTAGACTCTAGCGGCATAGACATAGATAGAAACACAGCTACGGACACAGCCGCAAGTAATAACAAGCACGATAATTCATTAGTGTTTTCGGCCTTTAACAATCCACACCGCTATTCTCAAACAGAAAATGAAGAGGGTTATATTATTATAGAGCTAAAGGATATGGACACTATCAAGTGTTTTAAATTAAATCATAAGATTACTGAATTGATAGAAAAACGGGCTTTGATCATCTCAGCAAAAAGTAAAATAGATGATTCCGATATCGTTTTTCGTTACTTTGCCCCCCAGTATGGTCAAATGGAAGATACTGCCACAGGATCTGCAGGCAGTGTGCTGTGGCCATTTTGGCGAGATCAGTTTAATGCTAGAAAGCGTATTTTACGCTGCTCACAATTATCAAAAGAAGGGGGCTATTTATCATTAAGTCAAACTGTTAAGGGAAAAGTTCTTGTTTCAGGGAATGTTAATGCTTCTCCAAATAATGAATACTAAATAGCTCACCCTTATCCTTCCATGTGTTTTTAAGTTTAAAGCCAGCACCCGAGGCTACTTCGCTAAAGGTATCAACTGAGTATTTGTAAGAATTTTCTGTATGGATACTTTCATTCTCTAACAAATTAAAACGCTTATTGGCAATTTTAACCTGTTGTTCTTTAGTGCTAACGATATGCATTTCTATTCGGTTTTTTTCATTATTAAAAACAGCATGATGATCAAACGAATTGATTTCAAAATCGCCCTCTAGCTCATTATTAATGCGATGTAGGAGATTAAGATTAAAATCGGCGGTGACACCCTCCCTATCGTTATAAGCGCTTTCTAATACAGTCGTATTTTTAACGAGATCAACACCAATAAGTAGACCATCGCCAGATTCCAAGTTATCAGAAAAACGCTTTAAAAAAAACTGAGCTTCGTCTGGATGAAAATTACCGATAGTGGAACCAGGAAAAAAGATAACGCGCTTATTGACTAAGGGTTGCTTTGGTAATCGAGAAAAAACAGCACATAACTTTTCCTCATTTAAAAAATCAATGACGACCGGATTAATATCAATATGAGGAAACTGCTCAGCCAGCTGCTGACTTGATTCTTTTAATATTTCCGCTGATATATCCATGGGGATAAAACCAGAGGGCTTGTTGAGCCTAGACAACAACAACGCTATTTTTCTAACAGAACCTGCACCAGGCTCTATTATAAGTGCTCTTTCGCCAATAAGAATCGACATTTCATCCGAATACTGGCGATACAACTCTAGCTCAGTTCGAGTCACATAATATTCATCAGTTTCACAAATTTTCTCGAACAACTGAGACCCTCGTTCATCATAAAAATATTTACAAGGTAATGTTTTTTGCTGTTTTGACAAACCAACAACAACGTCATCAAGAAATTCATCATCCAAATCGTTTGTATCAACAACATTTTGTAGACTAGAAGGCATAATGGATCCTAACGTTTATAGTAAGTTTATTAAATATTCTTTGCCAAACGCACACCCGAAAATTGCCACGACTGACTAGCATAAAAGAAATTTCGGTAAGTGGTTCTGGCATGACCTAGAGGTGTGACACATGAACTACCGCGCAATACACTCTGATTAGACATAAATTTTCCGTTATATTCCCCGGCAAGGCCTTCAAAAGGACTAAATCCAGGATAGGCGCTATAACTACTTGTCGTCCACTGCCATGCCGAACCAAAAGCTTGCTCTAATGGGCTCTCCGATTTTAGGGCTTGAGGCTTCTTTTTTAAACTCTGGGGAGACAGTTTGATGTCAATGCATTCGGGGGTAATGTCATAGTGTTTAGTAGCGGCTTCCCACTCAAACTCGGTTGGCAAGCGTGCGCCAGCCCACGCCGCGTAAGCGCAGGCCTCATAATAACTAATATGGGTAAGGGGCTGCTGCCGATCTATGGGCAATAAACCCCGCAAAGAATATTCAAACCAATCATTCCCTCTCGTTATCCAATAAAGCGGATGCTTATAAACACCCTGCCTGGTAGCGCGATTAGATTGTAACCATGCCCAACCATCGGCTAGCCAAAATTCAGGTATTTGATAACCGCCACTATCAATAAACTCAAGGTAATGACCATTTGTGGCTAATGCTGAACATAACTGAAAGGGATGTAAATACGCCTGATGTGAGGGCCGCTCATTATCGAAACTGAAACCGGTTTGATCAAAACCAATGTTAACCATCCCGCTATCAATTGATAACCAGTCAAGCGCGAAGCCTGTTGAAGTAGAGCTTGCAGTAGAACCTATGGTGGGTATTGATGCACTTATATCAGCATGAGGAGCATAAGCAGGAAAAGTGGGATTTTGGAAGAAAGCGTGCTTGATATCAGTTAGCAATAATTCTTGATGCTGCTGCTCATGCTGAATACCTAACTCAATCAATTCCATTAGCGGCTGATGATTAGCATTTTTCTCCGCTAGCTCAAGTAATTTCGACGTTATAACCTGTCGATACTCTAATACTTCATGCAATGAAGGACGACTAATCAAACCTCTCTGTTGACGAGGGTATTGGTCGCCGATGCCATTATAATACGAATTAAATAAGTAATTATAGCGCTCGTTAAAACGTTGATAATTGGGCGCATATTCACACAAGATAAAGGTTTCAAAAAACCAGGTGGTATGTGCCAAATGCCATTTGGCGGGACTGGCATCTGGCATAGATTGTAATTGAGCATCAGCTTCTGACAGAGGGGCGGCTAATGCTTCTGTTTGTTTACGCGCAATTATGAACCGATCTACAACATCATTTTGGGGATTTACCGCCAGTGAATCTAGCATAGTTGAGACTCTTTACCGTTTTGACTTTCTTATTTTAACGTTAGGTATGGATCTTTCATTACTTAGCTAACGTCATTGGATACCTCTATTTGAACAACCCTGTTTAGATAAGATGGCTAAGCTAAATTTACTGACCTTAAGTATGATTAGCCTATCATTATTAAAATTCAATGTTAAGGACTTGTTTCTCGTTGAAGGATACGTTTACGCTATCGCTTTAGCCCACACTTTCCGTTGATATTTAACCTAAGTGGAAATAGCTTACAGGGATGAGCAGTTCCTCATTCTTTACCGTATAATGCCATGTTATTTCGCTCTTCCCTTATTTTATTGCATTTCACTTTTTATTATTACTGCTTTTAGGTGTTTCATGTCTAAGTCTTCGCTGCTGTCCCAGTCAATCCAAGAACTTTTAAACCCTCAGGCGTTTATTCGCCGTCATATTGGCCCGGATCAGGCCCAACAGGACTCCATGCTATCTGAGCTGGGTGCTGAGGATTTGATTACCTTGATTAGAGACACTGTCCCTGCTTCTATTTTGCAAAATCAAGCACTCGATTTAGCGAGCCCAATAGATGAAAATCAAGCCTTAAACGCGCTAAAAGCGATAGCAAATAAGAACAAGATATTTACTAGCTATATCGGGATGGGCTACCACGACACTGTCACCCCCAATGTTATATTACGTAATGTCTTAGAAAACCCTGGCTGGTATACCGCTTATACGCCCTACCAACCTGAGATTGCTCAAGGTAGATTGGAAGGCCTATTGCATTTTCAACAAATGATCACCGATTTAACGGGAATGGATCTCGCTAATGCCTCAATGCTAGATGAAGGTACCGCTGCTGCAGAAGCAATGGCAATGAGCAAACGTCAACAAAAACGTAATAGCTCCGACAACTTCATCGTTGATGAAAATACTCACCCACAAACACTCGCTGTTATTGAAACTCGCGCTAAGCATTTTGGCTTCACCATCATAATCGGCAAACCATATGAACTACTAAACGAATACGATTGTTTCGGCTTATTACTTCATTACCCAGGCTCCAATGGTGAAGTTGCTGACTTAACACCGATAATCGAACTAGCTCATAGCAAAAAAGCCTTGGTCACTGTTGCTACGGATATTATGAGCTTAGTGCTGCTAAAATCCCCCGGATCAATGGGAGCCGATATTGTCGTTGGCTGCAGTCAACGCTTTGGTGTACCGATGGGTTTTGGCGGACCACACGCCGCTTTTTTTGCATTTTCCGAACAATTCAAACGCGCCGCGCCGGGTCGTATTATTGGTGTATCTATCGATACCAAAGGTAAAACAGCACTACGCATGGCAATGCAAACTCGCGAACAACATATTCGACGAGAAAAAGCCAATTCTAATATTTGCACCTCACAGGCCCTACTAGCATTAATCAGTGTTTTTTATGCTATTTATCATGGCCCCGAAGGACTAAAGCGAATTGCTAACCGCATTCATCGCCTTACGGGTATCGTAGCAAAGGCCTTAAGTGACGCTGGAATCAGCCTACAAAATAAGACATATTTTGACACCTTAACTATTAACGCTAGCAAGCAGGCTGACGCTATTATTAAGCGTACTTTAGACGCTGAAATTAATTTGCGTGTTGACTACA
Source organism: Cellvibrionaceae bacterium (assembly GCA_047629215.1). Taxonomy (GTDB): domain Bacteria; phylum Pseudomonadota; class Gammaproteobacteria; order Pseudomonadales; family Cellvibrionaceae; genus CANLBN01. The sequence goes on from JBLHWO010000075.1 coordinate 7,146, forward strand.
TCCAACAAAATAAAAACGAAAAGTTAGTGGGCATTAGTATTAACGAGACTACAACGCTCAATGACGTTATGAAGCTCATTAAAGCCATCACGCATAAAAAAAACGCTATTAATGAAACTATAAATATAGAAAAAATCGATAGAGAACTTAGTATAATCAACCACGGTATTCCTGAGTTGTGTTTACGTAGTGATAAAATTTTGCAGCACCCTACATTTTCACTTTATCATTCCGAAACCGATATACTGCGCTATTTGCATCGACTTGAAGTAAAAGACCTTGCGCTTAATCACGCTATGATTCCTCTGGGCTCTTGTACTATGAAGCTCAACGCGACTGCCGAAATGATTCCGGTGACGTGGCCCGAGTTTGGTCGTATTCATCCTTTTGCACCAGCTCAACAAACTCAGGGTTATTCTCAACTTTTTAGTGAATTGGAAGACATGCTCGCGACCTGTACTGGCTACGACCGCGTTAGCTTGCAGCCGAATGCGGGTTCGCAGGGAGAATATGCCGGCTTAATCGCTATTAAAAATTACTTCGAACACAAAGGCGAAAACCAACGTCATATTTGTTTGATCCCTTCATCGGCGCATGGCACCAACCCAGCATCTGCACAGATGGTAGGGATGAAAGTTGTTGTGATTAAGTGCGACGCAAAAGGCAATGTTGACCTAAACGAGTTAGAAAATAAAATTGATGAATTGGGCGAGCAAATTGCCTGTATTATGGTCACCTACCCATCGACCCATGGTGTTTTTGAAATCGGTATTACTCAGTTATGTGAAATGATACATGCCATCGGCGCACAGGTTTATGTCGATGGCGCCAACATGAATGCCCTCGTTGGCGTGGCAGCACCCGGTAGCTTTGGAGGCGATGTTTCACATCTAAACTTACATAAGACTTTCTGTATTCCCCATGGTGGTGGTGGGCCAGGCATGGGGCCCATTGGCGTTAAAAAACACCTAGCGCCTTTCTTGCCGGCACACCCTGTTCGCGAAATACCTGACACTGCATTATCAAACGGTACGGTTTCTTCTGCCCCTTGGGGCTCAGCCAGTATTCTTCCTATCAGCTGGATGTATATCAAAATGATGGGCAGCAAAGGTATGCGTCTAGCTACTGAGGTCGCCATTTTAAATGCAAACTATGTAGCAAAAAAACTAAGCTCCCACTACCCTATTCTCTACACAGGTAATAACGGTAGAGTCGCGCACGAATGCTTGCTTGATTTGCGCCCGATGAAAGCCGCAAGTGGAATCACCGAAGAGGATATTGCTAAACGGCTAATGGATTTTGGCTTTCATGCGCCCACCATGAGCTTTCCCGTTGCCGGCACACTAATGATTGAGCCAACGGAGTCTGAATCGCTGGCTGAGTTAGATCGCTTTTGCGAAGCCATGGTAATTATTAGACAAGAAATATCTCAGGTTGAAAATGGTAGCTACCCCAGTGATGATAACCCCCTAGTCAATGCCCCACATACACAGGATGACCTCTGGAGCGAACATTGGGTGCACACCTATAGCCGAGAAATAGCTGCTTTTCCGGCGCCATGGTTAAAACAACACAAAGTGTGGCCCAGCGTTAACCGTATCGATAACGTTTATGGTGATCGCAACCTTGTTTGTTCCTGTGCACCGATTGAAAGCTATCAATAAAGGCTTTCAACCAAATAGAAAGCGTTGCTCTATAATAAGACAAAATAATGCTCTAAATGTCATAAGCTCTTGATTTATCCGTCTTTTCAACTAGAACTAAATGATTAGCTTTTGTCTTTTAAGTGTCATTAATTTACGGGTTTTTAAACAAATAATGAGAATTCAAACTAAATTAGTCATTGGGGCTAGCACACTAGTCACCCTCGCTTTACTTTTTACTAGCATTATTATTGGCTATATGTCGGCTACACAATCGGAAAACACCTTAATAAAAGCCACCCAAAAAGAGCTTACCGCAGTTGCTGGTTTAACTGCAGGAAGCGTCAAAGCTTACTTTAATACAATCAAAGGGCAGGTACAGGTCATGTCTGCTTCGCCCTCGATTATTGAAAACACACATGCCTTAAGGCAATCATACTCAGGCTATAGTGAAGATGCCCAAGGCCTACCTAATACCCGAACTCAAAAACAAGTCGTTAAAGACTATTACCAAAACCAATTCGCTAAAAAATATCAAAGCATCAACAATGAGAATACCGACATTAACACTATTCTCGGCAAACTCGATGACAACAGCATTGCACTTCAATATCAATATATTGCCGCTAATAGCAACCCACTGGGGAGCAAAGATGCTTTAGATGAAATCAAAGACACCACACTGTATAGCCAAACTCATGCCGCAATGCATCCTCATATACGCAATTTTTTAACTCATTTCGGCTTCTACGATATTTTCATTGCGGACATCGAGACAGGCGATATTATTTACTCTGTTTATAAAGAATTAGACTATGCAACGTCATTAATTCACGGCCCTTATGCCAATACCGCTATAGCCGACGTCTTTCGTAAAGCAGCACGGGCAACAGACAGTGAGGAGGTATTTTTATCCGACTTTGCTCCCTACTACCCCTCTTATGAAGCGGCCGCCTCGTTTGTTGCCTCGCCCATTTACTCTGGAAAGGAAAAAATCGGCGTATTAATCTTTCAGATGCCTGTCGATCATTTAAATAATATTATGACTCACGATGGTAAGTGGGAGGAGAACGGTTTTGGTAAAACAGGGGAGAACATTATAGTAGGACAAGATAAAACACTACGCAGCTTAAGTAGAAACTTAGTAGAAGACAAAGCGGCTTTTCTTGATGTATTGAAAAAGAATAATATCGTCGATACAAAAACACTGCAGCTTATAGACCAGCTTGACTCCAATATGTTGTTACAGAAAATAGATAACCCCGCTGTAAATGCCGCACTAAATGGGCGAAAAGGGGTTACCAGCTACACCAAATATTCCGGGAAAGCAGTGATGGCGGCCTATGAGCCTATTGATCTACTTGGGCAACAATGGGTAATGATTGCAGAAATCGATATCGATGAGGCTACCATAGCGGCACGTAAACTGGTCAGCAATATTACGTGGGGTGCTATTGTCGTTTCACTCATTGTTATCGCGATAGCCGTGCTCAGTGTCATTATTTTTGCTCGCAGTTTAGTCAGGCCATTACATCAAACAATTACCATTATGGCAGATTTGGCTGATGGCGATGGCGATCTTACCGCCCGTTTATATAGTAATAGTGACGATGAGATCGGTATCTTATCTCGAAGTTTTAATACCTTTATTGAAAAAATTCAGGTGCTTATGGTAAAAGTCGAAGTACAATCGGCAATACTGTCTAGCTCGTCATCCGTCATGGCGGAAGCCTCAACGGATAATAGAGAGGCTGCGTCGAAGCAACGTGAGGCCACTCAGGCCGTGAGCCATTCGATGAGTGAGATGAGTATTGCCGCACACGAGGTTGCAGAGAGCGCCAGTACTGCAGAGCAAGCAGCCAGCTCTGCTAGCAAATCAGCAATGGCAGGTTCAGCTACGGTAGAAACCACCACAGAGGCCATTCAAAAACTCGCCGTCAATGTTGAGGAGGCGGTTACCATTATTCAAGCATTAGACGCCACTAGCGAAAATATTGGCTCGGTTGTGGGCGTAATTAATAGTATTGCTGAACAAACTAATTTACTTGCCTTAAATGCGGCTATCGAAGCCGCCCGAGCAGGCGAACAAGGACGAGGTTTTGCAGTAGTGGCGGATGAAGTTCGTGCCTTAGCCAGCAGAACGCAAGAGTCAACCTTAGAAATTAATAATATTATCGAACAACTTCAGAAGAATGCTAATTCCGCTGTTGGGATCATGAATAATGGCCATAAAGCAGTGGTGATTTGCGTTGACGAAGCCGACAAAGCTAAGCAGTCCTTGCAGTCTATATCACAACAAATTAAAGATATTACGAATATGAATCTGAAGATTGCCACCAGCGCTGAAGAACAAAGTGCTGTAGGAAAAACAATGAATGAAAATATTAGCGATATTGACGCACTAGCCGCTAAAAATACTAATAGTGCTGATATGGTGTTAAGTAAAAGCAAGGATATTAATGAAGCCACTAATAACTTAAATAGTGTGATTAGCCAGTTTAAGTTACGTTAAGACTTTACTTTAAGCAGTATTTTCAGGGCGAGCTAAGCTCTTGTTGAACAACCTTACACCCATACGATAACATTACCTCTAGTGAAGGCGGCTCTGATTAAGCAAATAGTCGTCACTCCCGCGTCGGCAGGGATGACCTTAATCAGAACGCGCCTAACTAACATTAAATAAAGGTAACTGCATATCAGTAATAGCCTCTTCTTCTTTAAAGCGAACACCCAAGCCTATTAATCTGACAGGTTTTTTATAACGTCTCCAAGCCTGCTCAAACAACGACCGATACTGTTTTACGGAAATCTCGGACAAACTGATTTCTAGTGTCGTTTTCTGAAAATCAGCAAACGTTACCTTAACAAAGCCGGTTTTTATGACTTGCTTTTGATTAACGGTATTCAAACGTGAGGATAATTTTTCGAAAAGCGCCGGAACGTAAGTAAAGCACTCATCTAACTGAACAATATCACGATTAAACGTATTTTCTACGCTTAAAGATTTTCGATACTCGCGTGACTTTACTGGACGTGCGTCCTCTCCCCTACTCAATTGAAATAAACGTTCTCCAAATTGACCGAATTGTTTAACTAGCTCAACCTCTCCTAACTGTTGTAAATCATAGCAAGTCGATATTCCCAATGACAATAATTTTTTAGCCGACGCTGGGCCAACGCCAGGAATACAATTAACCGGTAGGTGCTGTAAAAAAAAGCGAGCGCGGCTGGGCTCAATCACTGTTAAGCCATTTGGCTTTTGCCAATCACTTGCCACTTTAGCTAAAAACTTATTGCCGGCTACACCCGCAGAAACGGTAATACCGACTTCTTTTTTAATACGACGCCGTAGATCTTTTGCTATTAAGGTTGCACTGCCTAAGCAATGATGGGTTGCGGTAACATCTAAGAAGGCTTCATCAAGTGATAAAGGTTCAATCGTATCGGAATAGTCCATAAATACACGCCGCATGTCGATAGCGGCTTCACGATATTTAGTCATGTTATGAGGCAATATAATTAATTGGGGACACAATCGTTTAGCGTACGCAGATGCCATAGCAGAGTGAACACCAAAGGCTCTTGCTTCGTAGTTACAAGTCGAAATAACGCCTCTCTTGCCAGGGGAACCTCCAACAGCAACAGGGATCCCTTTTATGTCAGGATCATCTCGCATTTCTAAGGCGACAAAAAAACAATCTGCATCGCAATGAATGATTTTTCTCATTGGTTTAACCACCACTAGATAGATGTCGTAACGGATACTGTATATATGAACAGTATAGTGTGTGCTATGCAAAAAAGAAAGCTCTACACGTAGTGACGGTTATCAACAACATTTTTATCAAAATGATGAAGTTAGATATATCCATCATTAGAAAACGTATCGTCAAGCCAGATAAAAACTTTATGCCTAAGAATATAAAGTCATTTTACATATACACAAAATTGGATACGTTTTTAAGCTCGTGAGAAAGATTAGGGATATGCAGGTAATTAATAATGACGCAGATTTCAGTCTGCCAGCTTGGTTATGCAGTTAAAAACATAGCGTCGTAAAGATCATTAGGTGTTTTACAACCTAGCAATTTCCTAGGTCTGTTGTTGAGCATATTTTGGATCAAAATAATTTCTTCGCCTGTCACTTTATATAATGCTATTTCTTTCGAAAGATACTGGCGTATCAGCCCATTATGGTTCTCATTCAGTTCACACTCCCATGAATGATAGCGGTGTGTAAAATAGTTGTCCGCGCCGAGCGCCTTCTTTTTTTTGCGTGGGTGGCAAGCCCCTTACCATTATCAAACGTAATCGTGTGAAGCTGTTTCTTCTCTGGCAACAGCAGTTTAACAATAGCGTCCTTAACAACCTCAGCATGCTTCGATGGAATATGTGCAATGAATATTTTTTACTGACGCGTTCGGTCACGTCACCAAAACCCCTTTATGACATGTACTAATAACAGGGTCAGCTTCCCAGTTAACTTCACGCACTTTTTTATCGACAATAGCAGGTCTCTCATCTATCGGTATACGCCCAATAATTTGGCCTCTGGCGTCTGATGAGCCGGTGCTCTTTTTATAAGGCTTTATGGTGAAGGTGATTGTGAAGCTCGCCACCAGAGGCCTTATCTTGCTGGATAAGGCCGTAGATAGTAGTAGCGCAGACATTGTGAATCCTTAATTTTTGAGTCGACCTTGTATCTGGCCTGGGCTCCACTCCTGTTTAATATTTACTGTAATCTATTGTTAAATATCTGCGGTCAATTTAATAAGTTGAAGCTTATTCTGATGCCGCAGTTGAGGCTTATTCTAATGCTGCAGCTGAGCCTTTTTTTGAACTTGTCTTGGTCTATAACACCGCAAGCCTGTATTGCGCTTCACTTCGTTGGAAACATTGCTATGGTGTTTGTTGATTAGGGTTGCTACTTTACGATGCGAACGTTTTTCTGTTACACCCTCATAAATTTGTCATCGCTCTTCTTCGGTCAGTCGGGTATATGTCAGTGGCATAGTGATCTCACATTGGGTTTTAGTCGACCGTGAGTTTCGCCCACTGGCCATCAAAATTCAACGTGTCGCACTAGCGACTGAAATTCGCGTGATAGATAAAGCTAAGATTGGCGGATAACCTTGTTAATTTTTTTACTTAATGTATACATACTGTCTTTTATACGTTAAAAATAAAGACTGTGTGACTCGGACATTTTTTGCCAAGACCCGACTAATAGCAAAAATTGGGAACGCTATTTATACTTATATTTCTTAATTAACGACTTAACAAAATGATTAAGCAGCTCTCAATTAATCAAAGCATCACTAACAAGTAAAAGCATTAAAAAAAGTCTTTAGGAAATTTTTTAATGCTGTCGAGGTCGGTTTAAGGTAAAAGATTGATTTTTTTTACAAAAAATGGTGTTTTTCTTTGAAATACTTAAAAAAAAAAGTTGCATAATATTTATTCTGCTACTATTAACTGTATAATCACATCAGAAAATCAAACCAATAAACAAAAACATTATCTTACATTGTTAACCTTGAAGGAATTAGATTATGGCTCCACGTAAAAAAGAATCAGCAGATCCTGTACAGCAGCTAGAAGTAGAATTAGCTAAACTAAAGAAAGAATTAAGCGCTGCACGCAGTAAACAAGTTGTAGGCATTAAAAAAGAAATTGCTTCAGCAACTAAGGCGGTAACTGCAGCTACTAGCAAAGCAAAATCAGCTGGTGCTAAAGTGGCTGCTGCCCGTGAAAAGAAAACAACCGCTGCAAGCAAAAAGCAATTAGCAACAGCAACTACAGCCGCTAATTCAGCAAAATCTGCTGTTGCTTCAGCAAAAGCGACTCTAGCTGGCTTGAAAGGACAACTAAAACAAGCTGATGCCGCCAATAAAGAAGCTATAGCTATTGAAAAATCAGAAGCCAAAGCTCAAGCAGCATTAGCTAAAAAACAAATGGGGACAGAAAAGAAGGCTGCCGCTAAAGCTAAAATAACTGCTAAGAAAGCTGCCGCTAAAGCTAAAATAACTGCTAAGAAAGCTGCTGCTAAAGCTAAAGCATCAGCTAAAAATGCTTCTACTAAAGCCAGAGAAACTGCTAAAAAGCAAGCGGCTAAAGCTAAAGCCGCTGCTAAGAAAAAAGCGACTAAAGAAAAACTAGCTGCCAAGAAAGCAGCTGCAAAGGCTACAAGCAAGAAGCCAGCTAAGAAGAAAGTAGCTAAAAAAGTAGATGAGAAAAAAGCAGCTGAGAAAAAAGCAGCTAAGAAGAAGTAATACTACTTAACTAAGGCAAAACATAAAAAGGCCCGAAGATACTTTTCGGGCCTTTTTATGTTTTGCCTTAGTTAATGGAAAAAACCCTATATTGCCAAACCAGACACATGAATAAGTCATAAAATACTCACCACAACTATACTAGTACCTGCAAGCTAAAACGACTTTACCCTTCAGCTATTTCTTATCAGAAACTCTCTTTCTAGGCTTAATATCTACGCTGTAGTAATCTAAAGCACTGATAATACATATTACTTGGAAGTGCAGTGTTTTTTTTGAAGGGCTAATCGAGTTAAATGATACTGTATAGGTGAACTGATCAGCCTGAATAACTGGCTCAGGCAAGGAGTCTGTTAATATTGTCACCTTATCAAATGTGCGTAGCCTTTTCCTCATTATTTTGCGACATATAGTCCAATATTGACTCTGCTCTCTCTGTCTAGCCGCTACTTTACTGGCCAATACTCTAGCGCTCTCTTCGTCCTCCTGTTTCTTAATCAATCTATACTTGGACTCTTCTTCCTGTTGCTTTTTTTCTTCTTCCTGC
>JBLHWO010000076.1:0-15548 GCA_047629215.1 Cellvibrionaceae bacterium
ACTCCTAGCTGCAAGTTATTTAAGTCGCAGCAGTTTGTTATTAGATGAAGTTGACTTTTTGGTTAGAGGTCTAGAGGGCAGTAGCACTAGTGGTTTTGGGAACCCTGGTACCTTTAGATTGCCAGATGGAAGTATTCAACCTGACCCAAATTGTGCAGCAAACGGTGGTTTTGTGAGCAATAATTTCTGTCGATTTGATTTTGGTCCACAAGTAACTGCGGTACCGGACGAGCGTCGTCTGCAAGGTTTCGCGCGTGTAAATTGGGACTGGAGTGAAACAACAAATGCATGGGCTGAGATTGGTTTTGCACGAAATAATATCAGTCGAGAAGTATCACCAAGTTTTCCAGTTTTGAACACACCAACGATTCCGGCCAATAACCCTGGAAACCCTTTTGGTGTTGAAGTTGACTTTTTTAGTCGTCCTTTTGGTGTAGGCCAACCGACTGAAATTAACTTATATGACCACACGACAACTCGTTTTGCCGCAGGCTTGGAAGGTCAATTTACAGATTCTTTATCATGGGATTTATCGTTTATTCAAGCAGCAAATGATGCAGTTCAAAACCCACGTGACGTTATTGCAGCTAACTATCAAGCGGCACTGAATGGATTTGGTGGTATTGGTTGTGATTCAGCCAACTCTGCTCCTGGCACTAATGGTTGTTTATTTTTTAACCCGACTAGTATCAACGACCCAGTAAACCAAGAATTAAGAAATTTTATCATCGGTGATTATCTTGGTGATACCGAATCTGAGTTGACTACTATTGAAGGTACTATCACTGGAAATGAATTGTTTACATTGCCAGGTGGAGATGCGGGCTTTGCTCTTGGATTTCAATATCGTGATGAATCATTGACAGCCGTGTACGACTCGATTACTCAGCAAGACGGTTTCGCTTTTTTGATTGGTAACACCAATTTTTCTGGTGAACGAGATGTTACGGCGTTGTTTGGTGAGCTTCTACTACCTCTCGCAGAAAATATCGAGGTAAGCGCTGCAGTACGTTATGAAGATTATGGTGGTGGTGTTGGCAATACGACTGACCCTAAGCTCTCTGTGCTTTGGACACCAAATGAAAATTTATCTTTCCGTGGTTCGATAGGTACCTCTTTCCGTGCTCCATCAGTTCACCAATTGCTTGGCGCTCAAACTAACTTCGCGAACATTAGTGATCCAAATAATGGTGGATCATCTACGTTTGGTGGTAATAGAACTATTGGTAATCCAAATCTGGAGCCAGAAACTTCAACCGCTTTCAATTTAGGTACTTCATGGGCTGTGGGTAACTGGGCGCTGGATTTTGACTATTGGGACTTTTCTTTTGAAGATGTACTGACTCGTGAAAATGCACAAGCGATAGTAAATTTAAACCCGAATGATACGGCGCGAGTAGAGCGTACATCTGCGGGAACTATTGCGATTGTGAATACAAATTTTATTAACTCGACAGCGATTGATACGTCAGGATTTGATTTTAATGCACGTGGCACCTATGAAACAAATATTGGCATATTTGCACCTTCATTTAGTGCGACGTATGTAACGTCCTATGACATAACAACAGCGAATGGCACAGTTATTGATGGTACTGGTGCATTAAACCGCTCTAACGTTGGTAACCCGACACCTGAGCTACGCGCAAATCTGGGTTTGAATTGGATAAGTGGTGCGCACAGTGCGAATATATTTTATCGCTATGTAGACAGTTATGAGCGTAATGAAACTGCAAATACCGATTCGATTGATTCTTTTGGACAGGTTGATATTCAATATAGCGTGTTGTTAGGAAGTTTCTTACGTGAGGATTCTGCGACTTCATTAACAGTTGGTTTGATCAATGCGTTTGATGAAGACCCCCCTTTCGTTGCAATCGCGGGTAGTTATGATCCTCGCACCGGTGATCCACGCGGTCGTCGGGCTTATGTGAAATTAGGCCTGAGCTTTTAGATATTTGAGCTAAACCTAGGAAACGCTCCACCTTTCAATCTGCCGCCCACTTAATCATGGGTGGCAGATTTTTTATTGCTAAAAATTGGTTTAAGCGTAGTTTTTCTTTCTCCTGTTGGGCAACAACTAATTAAGTTTTTACTGGTTAATTATAATGTCAGAACAAGACGAAACCTTTTTGAGCTCGGTCGAGCGTAGTTTTGATGAAGCTGCAAATCTTATAGGCCTAAGTGATTCACTGCGCCATAAAATAAAAGTTGCTAATTCCACTTATATAGTTCGTTTTGGGGTTCGCCTACGGGGGGAACTTTTTACTTTTGTTGGTTATCGCTCAGTTCACTCCGAACATCGTGAACCGGTAAAGGGCGGGATTCGTTATTCACCGCATGCAGATCAAGAAGAAGTTGAAGCGCTTGCTGCTTTGATGACATACAAGTGTGCCTTGGTTGAAGCACCATTTGGTGGCTCTAAGGGAGCTCTAGTGATAGACCCGTCCGAATGGGAGTCGTTTGAGCTTGAGCGTATTACACGGCGATTTACTCAGGAACTGGCAAAACGATCGCTTATTAGCCCAGCTCAAAATGTCCCAGCTCCAGATATGGGAACGGGTGAGCGAGAGATGGCATGGATGGCTGATGAATATAAACGGCTCTTCCCGTCTGATATTAATGCTTTGGCCTGTGTTACTGGTAAACCAGTTGATAAAGGTGGTATTCGAGGACGAGTTGAAGCGACGGGAAGGGGAGTTCAGTATGCGCTTCAAGAAGCCTTTCGGCACCCGAGAGATATCGAGTTTGCGGGTTTATCTGGATCACTTAGTGGTAAGCGGATAGTAGTTCAAGGCCTTGGAAATGTAGGTTTTCACGCGGCTTCTTTTTTATCATATGAAAACAACGCTCTAATCGTAGGTGTGGTTGAGCATGACGGGGCAGTTGTGAACCTAGCAGGTATTGATGTGAAGCTGTTAAATGAACACATTATTAGGGAAGGTGGTGTAAAGGACTTTGAAGGCTATACGGAGGATGCCTTAGGTTGTTTGATGATGGATTGTGATATTTTGATCCCCGCCGCTATGGAAGGTGTAATTACAAAGGACAATGCTAATTCTATCCAGGCAAGTATTATTGTTGAAGCAGCTAACGGTCCAATAACATACAGTGCAAATAAGATTTTGAGAGCCAGAAATTGTCTCATTATTCCCGATTTGTATGCTAATGCAGGTGGTGTGACCGTGTCCTATTTCGAGTGGGTTAAAAACCTTGGGCATATTCGTTTTGGGCGCCTCCAACGTCGTCAGCATGAACGACAAACACAAAATATGGTCAATGCCATAGAAGAAATGACTGGCAAACAGTTTCCGCAAGATACATTGAAAGACATCATGGATGGCCCGACCGAGTTAGATCTTGTGAGGTCAGGTCTGGACGATGTAATGCGCGAAGGGTATCAAGCTATTAGCGAACGTTGGCATAGTGATGAACGCATTCCTGATTTACGAATGGCTGCGATGATGATTTCGTTAGAGCGAATTGCATCTTCGTATGATTCACTTGGGATTTAGAACTATTAATCCTTGGCTCGCCCTGAATAATTACAGACTTAAAATATTTTTGTCTTGGGAAATGCAACTATGTTTTATGGCTGCTTTGGGGTGAGCCAATGGTTTCTGCGGTCGCTGTATATGTGATGTTGTGTTTCAATGAACTTACTTTAATGCTTAGAAATATTTTAAGTATTAAACTGGATCTAGATTTTCGAAATATCAGCCTTCAGTTAGTTTCTTTCATTTTTTTATCTTCCAGCGTTGCCGGTTCCTAGAATAGAACCCTTATGATATGCAACTTCTGAGAAATAGGTACAAATTTAGGTACAGTGCTCCGTTTGCATAAATTAGCCTAGATTGCCTTAAGTTACTAATACTAAAGAAATAACTGTTATAACTAATTAGCTTTATAAGTCATTGATTATATTAAATTTATAGTCTCAAAGGTCGACTTTTAATCAGGTGGTCGCGCGTTCGAACCGCGCACGCCCCACCACTCAAATGAATAGCCCGCCTCGCGCGGGCTTTTTTGTGCCTGTTTGGAAAATTCAATATTTCTCGAATTGGCGGGAGGGGGCAGACCACGGTTAAATGCTCAAATGGTGGCTTAGGACAACTCTCAACCTATTTATCAATCATTAGTCCTATTAACATTAGTAAGGTGCCGAATTGGCTCCATTGAATGGTGCAATATATCAATAACCTGAACCTGCTCTGCGACTACCCGGTAATCGACCGTGTGTGAACCAACCCAGTAGCTAAAGCATTCAGCACTGAGTTCAGGCCGATGCATGCCCCGTTGAGGATCTTCAGCGATAAACTCTAAACGATCTAATAAGCCTTCCAAATAGCGCACAGCTTGTTTAGGCACAAATTGCTCAGCAGTATAGGTATCGATCTCAGCAATGCTTCTAGCCGCTTCTGGCGACAGTACATAGCTATCCACGTTTGGCGATCAGCTCTTTAATAAAGTCATCACCATTTACAAACTCGCCTCGGTTAAGTTGAGCTTCGCCAATAGCTAGCTTCGCGCGTGTGGCTGTCAGTTTAGCTTCGTCTTCTACTAGCAGACGTAAGCCAGCTCTAACCGCTTTGCTAGTTGATTCAAAGCGGCCTTCTTCGATTTTACTGTCGATAAATCTGGGAAAGTGTTCACCAATTGTGGCGCTGGTATTTCTAGGCATAATTATTTCTCAATACAAACTGTGTTGCATATTAATACAGTTTGTATTGTTAATCGAAATAGCTCGACGGGGTTTTAGTTGCGAAGCGCAAGCTACTTAAAACCCCGTAGGCGCAAAAACGCTATCATGGATAACTCCTGCGGAGTTAACACACAACTTTTACGCATAATCGAGCGTTTGCTACGAGGCTTCAATAATGGTGAGGCAGCTGATATAGGTAAATCTCAAATCACACTTTTCCTATGATATGCTTTTTTGTGAAGAGATTGGTTTTGTTACGCCATTCGATAATAAAAATATTGAAGGTTACTTTAGTTTGCGCTATTTGTGTTCTATACGATTGGCTGTCTGCGTGATACTGATATCCAGCACTTTTGCTCATGCGTCAGAAGAAATTTTCCAATTTTCTATTCCGAGCCAGAAGGCCGATCAAGCTCTCATTGCCTATGCAAAAATCACTAATCTAGATGTCATATATTCGTTTGATACTATCAGCCAGTACCAAGCTGATGAAGTAGAGGGTTTTTTCTCGGCCGAAAAAGCAATTGAAAAATTACTGGAAAATACGCCTTTAGTAGTAACAAAGAGCGCGCGCGGAAGTTTGATTGTAAAGTTAAAGGAACCAGCAGCAATAGTCTCGGGTGTAGAGGAAGTAATAAAATCAGAGCGGCGTATTGAAGAAATTCTGGTAAGTGCTCAAAAAAGAACCGAGGCGCTTATTGATGTCCCCGTTGCCATCACCGTACTTACTTCAGAGCAGCTTGACCGTAGATTTAAAAATAGCCTGGTGGATGTGGCGGCATTGATTCCTTCTTTATCTTTGCGTAAAGGAAATACAAATCGAAACTCATCCATTTTTCTCAGAGGCTTAGGAACAACGTCGTTTAGCATTGCTGCGGAGCCGAGCGTGTCTACTGTGGTCGATGGTGTGGTTTTGGCAAGGTCAGGCCAAGCCTTTACATGGTATGACGAACTTGAACGGATAGAAGTATTGAGAGGGCCGCAGGGAACTATTTTTGGCAAGAACGCATCGGCTGGGGTTATTAATATAGTAACTAAAAGGCCTTCTAGAATATCGTCAGGTAGCGTTGGGCTTTCGTACTTTGAGGGTGGTGAGGCGACCGCAAAGGTTAATTATACAGGCTCAATTGGCGGCAATTGGGCAGGAAAAATTTCAGGCTTCGTTAGCGACTACGATGGCCCCCATGTGAATACGTTTAATGGTGAACGCATCAATGGCCATAGTCGCAAAGCTGTGAGAGGTTTGTTGGATTACTCCGATAGTCAATTAGACGCACAATTGTCGTTGGAGTGGTTTAGAAGTGATAATAATTGTTGTATCGAATTAACCAGCCCAGAAACTGAAGATATAAAAAATGTTATCGATACGCTGCGCTCCGTTAATCACGACCTGGAAAGCCGGTCTATGGATACGTCTTTAGGTGTCTCAGCGAGGCTCGATTGGAACATGGAGCATTATCGAATAACATCGATATCAGCGTTCAGAGAATGGGACAATACTGAAATTGCTGATAGAGACTTTAGTGCCGGTATAGAAAACTTATTTCAATCTGAACAAGGAGACTTTCAATTGCACGAAATGGGGTTTCAGAAATTCCGCCAGTTTTCACAAGAATTTCGTGTTGATTCAAATGAACATAATAATCTTAAGTACACCGTTGGAGCTTTCTTTCTTAATGTTGATGCTGGTCGGAATTTTACGCGCGATACCGTTTTATGCTTAGAAACCAGTCTCTCTAGCGGCGCGTGTGAACCAACACAGTCAAGGCTCTTGTCTCCCTCAGCTCGTGCTGACTTAACGTCGAGCTTTAACAGCTATGCGCTTTTTGGGGAGTTGGGGAGTAAGTTAAATGATGATTTAAGTTGGTCTGCGGGGCTCAGGCTGACAAGCGATGAAGTCGGCTTTACGCATCAGCGTGTAAGTACTGAAGACCAACAAATCTTGGTATCGGAATTTGGCTTTGGCGCTCCTGGAATCAGAAACGAAGATTTTTCAGGGAGCGATAGTCAAACTGCAATCGATGTCTCAGGGCGACTAGGGCTTAAATATCAATTCTCCGATGAAGTTATGACCTACGCCACCTATGCTACGGGCTTTAAAGGCCCTGCATTTGACGTCAGCTTCAGTCTGAATGCTCAAAGGTTAGGTCGAGTGGAGCCGGAGGAGTCAAAGTCTTTCGAGTTGGGTTTTAAAGGACTGTTTTACGATCAAAGTTTGTATGCGGCATTAAATGCTTACTATGTAGAGTTAGATGGCTTTCAAACTAACAATATTCAGATTCTAAATGACAACATTACATCAAATTTCACTAATGTCGACTTCGTTGTTAACAGTGGTTTGGAGTTCGATTTTATGGCTAAATACTCGGAGAGTTTAATGTTTTATGGAGGCGCTGCGTATTTGAATAAAGCCAATGTTGAGGCGCCACGCTGCAACGAATTATGTGATTCGCAACTCAATGGTAGATTGCCGCTCGCGCCAAAGTGGAAGATAGTTTTAGGTGGAAACTATCAGGTCCCCTTGGCCGACCAGTTTCAATTTAGCATTGGTGCCAACTATTCATTTCGCAGCGAAATGTTTTCTGATAATGGAGAAGATCCACTGGAACGTCTCGATTCAGTGGGGCTTCTCGATATGCATGTTGGGTTGTCTGATTTAGAATCAACCCATCGTATGAGATTGATAATGAACAATGTCACTAATGAGCATTTTTCTGAGCAAATCATTTGCTGTGCTGCTAACGGATCAAGCCGCTTACTTAGGTACCAGATTCCTAGAAACGCTGACCGTTACCTTGGAGTTGAATATAAATACTCTTTCTAATTTGCCGCTTCCGCCATTTCTCTAAGTGCAAAAATTTTAAAAAAATAGAAATAGACTAGGGGACTCCGCGCCCTGAGCTGTCACCCTCTTGAGCAAACCAATTGCTAAATATAAATAAACTTATAAGAGGAGGGTTGCCAGTGCATCCAAACAAATCGAAAAAATCAGTTCTAACGTTAGGGATATTAACCGCGTTGAGTGGTCAGGTTACTTACGCTCAAGATGAAGCAGTAGGCGGCAGTGTGCTTTTAGAAGAAATCATCGTCACTGCTCAAAAGCGAGAGCAGTCTTTGAATGATGTTCCAGTCGCTCTAACCGTGCTTGGCTCAGAGCAAATTGAAAATAGTTATGCGGTTGGTCTCGAGGGTTTAGCAGCGGCAATTCCATCGTTCACGTTTCGAAAAGGTAATACAAACCGAAACTCGGGTAACTTCTTGCGTGGTATTGGTACTATTTCCTTTAGTATTGCTGCAGAACCCAGTGTTTCAACTGTGGTGGATGGCGTAGTTCTTGGCCGGTCTGGTCAGGCGTTTACGGATCTTGCCGATTTGGAGCGCATCGAGGTTTTACGTGGTCCGCAAGGAACTTTATTTGGTAAAAATTCATCCGCTGGCGTTATCAACATTGTGACCAAGGGGCCAACCCAAGAGTTTGAAAGTGGAGTTGACCTTTCCTACTTTGAAGGTGATGAAACTCGTCTCAAAGCCTATGTTTCTGGCCCTCTTAGTGAGCGTGCGGCTGGCAGGCTAACAGCCTTCGTAGGTGAATTCGATGGGCCACATACTAATGTATTTAACGGTGAAAGCATTAATGGCTATAGTCGTCGTGGACTGAGAGGCATTTTAGATTATGAATTGTCAGACGCTATAAGCACGCGTACGACGCTTGAATACTATGACGCTGACGATAACTGCTGTATCGAATTGATTTCGGATAGAAATATTCCTATCGGCGAAGCCGTTCAAACATTAAGAACCGTCGACAACGATTTAAGTTCAGTTACTGAAAATGAAACTATTGCAGGCTCATTTACCTTGGACTGGGATTTAGGCGATCACACATTTACGTCGATTAGTGCATTTAATCGATGGGAAAATGTTGAGCTGGCGGATCGTGACTTTCGATCGTCTATTAGTGAACGATTTTATCGTGATGAAACCCTTGATGCTGGTGGTCGGCTAGCGAGCCGTTCTAGCACTAATAACTTTCAACAACATGAGTTCGGACCACAGACGACAGATACGATCTCTCAAGAATTTCGTTTTTCTAGTAATACAGATGGGCCTTTGCAATACATACTCGGGGCTTACTACTCTAACGTTGAAATTGATCGTTCTTTTACACGTACAAGCGGTCTATGTATTGGCAATGAATTGCATGCAACATTGTCGGCGCAAACGCTTAATCCGGATAATATTGGTCGACTTAGCGCGCTTAATGGCGGCTGTGAGGCAGGCACCACTATTATTAATCCACAGGCGACAGCCCGGCTTGGAACAGAGTTCGATAATATTGCCGCATTCGGAAACCTAACTTATGACGTTAACGATAGACTAGCCTTGCTTGGTGGTTTGAGAGTAACCAGAGACGAATTAAGCTATAGACATCGCCGTGATGGTAATGCTGACCTTGAGGCACTAGTGCGAATTGGCGGTGGTGCACCTGGTATTCGTGGTGTCGATTACCCTGAGCTTCCTAGTGAGCGCGCTGATGGTCAACTGGTTAATGGAACAGATAGCACATCTAACACTAATGTGTCAGGAAAGGTAGGCTTTCAATACGACCTAAATGACACTTGGAATTTGTATGGTACCTATTCTCAAGGCTACAAAGGCCCTGCTTTCAATATCAGCTTTAGCTTCCGCGAAGCACGTGAGCCAGCTGTTGGTGAGGAAACATCGGATGCGTACGAAATTGGCCTTAAAGGCACTATTGGCAATCACACGTCTCTTGGTATAGCCGCTTATACCACTGAGATTGAAGGCTTTCAGCAAAACAGTGATATTGTTTTAAACAATTCAATTTCATCAAACCTGACCAATGCCGGCACCGTAGAAACTACGGGTTTAGAGGTAGACTTTACTAGCCACATTAACTCAAAACTGCGTCTTTCTGGCGGCCTTGCGTGGATGCCTACAGTAAATATTAAGGAACTAAATTGTAGTAGCCTTTTTAACTTTGCTAGTGTGTCAGGGAGTGCTGGTGATCTAAGTGATGCTCAAGACTGTTTGGATCGTAGTAATGACCAAGAGAGACTCGCGCTTGCACCAGATTTAAAAGCAGCGTTAAGTCTCAGTTACACCACACCTCTAAGTAGTAACTTAGATTTTAATTTTAACTTGAATGGAACCTATCAGGACGAAGTCTTTTCGAATGATAAAGAAGATCTAGATGAGTTATTAGACGCTCGAACTGTTTTTGATGCTACGTTTGGTATTTCAACTAGGGATGAACGTCATAGACTTACGTTTATAATTAAAAATCTAACTGATGAAAACTACGCTACACAGGTGATTGACGGGCAAAATGTGCCTACTAGCTTGATTGCATCTGGCCGAGCACTTAGGTATCAAATTCCTCGTGAATCTGATCGCTACTTTGGCGTTAACTATCGAGTGCAATTCTAGGTTTATATTAAATTTTCCATTAATAGAGGTGCGAAAGCGATCGCTTTCGCACCTTCTTTGCGCTTCAACATATTCATTTCTTCGGTGAGCCTGTTAAGACGCACGCCTACGGCCCAGAGGGGAAAAAATGATAGGTCCTTTTAAAGCATTACCAAATCAGCCTGTTTCTATGAGTGCTGATGAAATAAATAAGAGTTATCAGCACTGGCGAATACATATTTTAATTAGTATGTATGTTGGCTATGCGATTTTTTACTTTACGAGAAAAAGTTTTAACTATGCTATGCCGGCGCTGATCGAAGACCTTGGGTTAACGAAAGGCGATATCGGAATCATTGGAACAGTATTTTACTTGACCTACGGGTTTTCAAAGTTTGTGTCAGGGATGGCAAGCGACAGTTCGAATCCTCGCTATTTCATGGGCGTTGGTCTGATCGCTACTGGCATTATCAATATAATTTTTGGCCTTTCTAGCTCACTCAGTATGTTCATTGGGTTGTGGGTGCTCAACGCCTTTTTTCAAGGGTGGGGTTGGCCCCCTTGTTCAAAGCTATTGACTACTTGGTACTCACATTCAGAACGAGGGTTTTGGTGGTCGATCTGGAATACGTCGCATAACCTTGGAGGTGCCTTGATTCCAATGTTAGTTGGTTTTGTAACATTATATTTTGGATGGCGAATGGGCATGATTGTGCCTGGTGTAATTGGAATCATCATTGGATTACTTCTCTGTTATCGCTTGAGAGATAAACCACAAACAATGGGTTTGCCCAGCGTTGGTGTTTGGCGTAATGATCAGGCTGAGATTGCTCGTGAAGCAATAGGATCTGATCTAACTAAAGTCGAAATTATAAAAAAATATGTGTTGGGAAATAAATTCATTTGGCTATTAGCTGCGAGCTATATCTTAGTTTACATTGTCCGAACGGCGATAAACGATTGGGGAAACTTGTACCTCACTGAGGAAAAGGGCTACGGACTGATCAAGGCAAACTCAGCACTATCATTGTTTGAAATAGGCGGTTTTATTGGTAGTTTAATGGCAGGTTGGGGTTCTGATAAATTTTTCAATGGAAATAGAGGGCCGATGAATGTGCTATTCTCAATCGGTATATTTGTGTCGATAATCGCAGTTTGGATGATTCCAAATTCAACGTATAGTGTTCAAGCGGCGTGTTTTTTCGCTATAGGTTTTTTTGTTTTTGGTCCACAAATGCTTATCGGAATGTCCGCCGCTGAGTACTCGCACAAAAATGCGGCTGGGGCGGCTACTGGCTTTGTAGGATTGTTTGGTTACATGGGGGCTGCGTTATCAGGTTACCCATTAGCACTGATAATGGAACGATGGGGCTGGCAAGGATTTTTTATCGTGGTTGCCATTGCTTCCGGTTTGGCTGGCATGTTGTTGCTAACTTTTTGGAAAGACAAGGTTTTAACATGATGCAGTTACGTCAAAGAATTGATCTCTTTTTTGTATGTCTAAACTAGTTATGGCAAAAGAGGATATTACTGATACATTTATGGGATTTAGGTCCAGATTGTTGGCGCTCGTTCGGGGAATCGTTAAGAACTCGGGAGATGCCGAGGATATTCTTCAAGAAACGTACATCAAAGTTTTTAATGCTTCTAAAGAAAATGAAATACGCAACGCAGAAGGGCTATTAACGCATACAGCTCGCAACTTGGCTTTGAATCATATTGATCTAGCTAGGAATAAATATGATATTCAACTAGAGGAGAACAGTGTTTCATCTGTCATGAATAGTAGTGATAGTTTGGACGCTGTTTTGGGTTCTAAGGAACGCTTAGAGCATCTTGGGAGAGTGATAAACAGATTGCCTGATAAATGCAGACAAGTTTTCATATTTAAAAGAGTGTATGGTTTATCACATAAGGAAATTTCTATAAAAATGGGCATAAGTAATAAGACCATTGAGAATCATGTAAGACGAGGCTTGAGCGAGTGTGTCGAGAAAATGAAAGTATTTGATAGAGATCCGGTTATGGTTCGAAAGCCCAAGTCTGATGTAGAGTCTGAATAAAATGAAAAAAGTAGATGCAGTAGAAAATGATTCAGCGATTCTTGATCAAGCGACTGAGTGGACCGTTGAGTTGAACTCAGGAGAACTTAGCGAAGCTAGGACAGAAATGTTGCATGCGTGGCTTAAAGAATCACCATTGCACGAAGCTTCGTTACTTAAGGTGTCTGATATCTGGGATGAGACCAGTGCTCTTGTTGCAGAAACTAAAGCAGTATCAAGCCCACGTAAAAACGCATGGTCTTTCAGTTCTAGTATGGCAGTTGCCGCAGTTATATTTGTAACGCTGATTGGTGTTCTTCTAAGTGATAGTATGAATTTAAATGGAGATGCTCAAAAGCCTCTTGCTGTGATTCATGAGACTCTCATTGGAGAATTTAAAACAGTCACTTTGAGTGATTCGTCACGAGTAATACTTAATACAAATAGCCGAATTTCTGTTGTATTTAATGAGCAAAGCGAGCGGCGGCGAATCCACTTGCTTCAGGGAGAGGCTTACTTCGATGTAGCCAAAGACCCGTTGCGCCCTTTCGTTGTTAACGTCGATAAGAGAGAAGTTCGTGCAGTCGGAACTGCTTTTAATATCAAGTCGAACACTCGCTATATTGAGGTATTGGTAAAAGAGGGTATTGTGGATTTTGTCGATTTATCTAAATCAGCGGAACAAAACGCGTCGCCAGACAGGTTAACGGCTGGGCAAATTTTAGAAATAGAAAATGGCTCTAAAGAGCTGTCTCGTCTTTTACCCGAAAAAGTAGAAAAGAGATTGTCATGGCAAACTGGAAGAGTTGTTTTTGAAGGCGATAAACTTAAAGATGTTATCTCAGAAGTTAGTCGATATACCAAGACGCAATTTATATTTTCTGATGAAAAAGCTGAGTCGATCAGTGTTGGCGGTTCATTTCGGATAGGGAATGTTGCGGAGTTACTCGACTCAATTAAAGAAGGTTTTGATGTAAACGTCGAGGAAAGGAGTGATGGCACAATAGTCCTATCTTCTTCGAGCCTGTAAATGAAATATGGTCGCAATTAGGTGGCGAAAAAATAGTGTTTTCTGCGGCTATCTATTTTGCCTAGATTTAAGTTTGGTCACGGATTCTCAATAGTCATATGTAGACCATATTGGTGCGGTAGAGAGTCTACGACTTTACGCTGATTTGAAGTGGGAAATGAAGAATTGGCATAAAGTAAAACTCTTGCCGCACTTTCTGAGTCATTAAAAATATTGCGATATCTAGTTTATCGTAGTGTATGAGCGACTATAATTTGGGCGCAGTGGGTCTCATCATTACGGCTTATCTACAGAGCTGGCTCAAACCATAAGGTTAAGAATAAGGCCTGTAGGAGCTCCTTTTATAACTAGAATAATGATAATGAAAAAATACAATACGTTCTATATCGTTAAAATTGCGATGGTTGCTGCTATCGGTGGCTTCCTTTTCGGTTTTGACACAGGCGTTATCGGCGGTGCGCAATTGTATTTTACTGAGCATTTTGAGCTTACGCCGGCACAGCAAGGTTGGGCCGTTGGTAGCGCCTTATATGGTTGCTTGATCGGCGCATTAGTGGCTGGCTATTTAACGTCGGCGATTAGCCGTAAATATACTTTGGTTCTCTCTGCGGTTCTCTTTTTTATATCCGCTTGGGGTTCAGGCGTTGCAAGCACATTGAGCGAATTGGTTATCTACAGAATAATTGGAGGTATTGGAATCGGTTTTGCATCAATGGCCGCTCCAATATACATCGCTGAAATCTCTCCAGCAGAACAGCGCGGGAAAATGGTGTCGCTGTATCAGCTCTCGATTGTATTAGGCTTCTTTATCGTTTTTTTAGCGACATACTACATCGGGGGTGGCAACGCTGTTAACTCAAGTGTTGAACAATTAGCCGCCGCTCATCAAGATAACTTAGACCGTGGCTGGCGCATTATGTTTTGGTCTGAGTTAATACCCTCAGGGGTATTTTTACTGCTGTTATTGTTTGTGCCTCACAGTCCACGTTGGTTGGTAATGAAAGGACGTGACAAGCAAGCTGGCGATGTATTGGCTAAACTGTATGTAGACAAGGCTCAAGCTGATGCTCAGTTAGCTGAAATCAAAGCATCGATTAATGAAAAGCCACCCATCTCTAACACTAAAGCGATTGCAGGTGGTTTGGTGTTCGCTGTTTTGGTAGGCGTGATGCTGTCAGTTTTTCAACAAATTACCGGTATTAATGCAATCTTGTATTACGGCGCTGAGATTTTCAGTAACGCACTTGGTTATGGCCCACAAGATGCACTTAAACAACAACTGTGGTTGGGTGCTGTTAACTTAATATTTACATTTGTGGCTATTTTTACGATAGACAGATGGGGCCGAAGGCCATTGTATTTGATCGGTACCTCTGGAATGTTTCTGGGTCTATTTTCGCTTGGTCTTAGTATTTATACGCAACAACTTGGCATTTTATCGCTAATATCCATTTTGGTTTTCATTGGCTCATTCGCAATGTCGATGGGCCCAGTGGTTTGGGTAGTGCTATCGGAGATTTTCCCGAATAGAGTGCGCAGTTTTGCGATGGCTATTGCTGTAGGTGCTCAATGGTTATTTAACGGAATCGTTGCAACTTCATTCCCTATAATTAATCGCAGCGAGCTGAATGAGCAACAGTTTAATGGCGCTCTACCGTATTTCATCTTCGCCTTTTTCTGTGTCATAGCTTTCGTGTTTGTTTCGCGCTTCATGCCAGAAACGAAAGGCAAAACACTAGAGGAAATTGAGCTTCTATGGGAGAGGTGATATGGATCATGATTCACTCACAGCACAAACGATCAACCGATAATAAAAGTATGTAATATTGCTTAGTGGCACAAATTTTTTTACTGGCTTAAAAATGGGTACAACACGGTACAGTGCTCAGTTTGCATAAATTAGCCTAAATTGGCTTAAGTTACTGAAACTAAAGAAATAACTGTTATAACTAATTAGCCTTATAAGGCATTGATTATATTAAGTTTATAGTGTCAACGGTCGACTTTTAATCAGATGGTCGCGCGTTCGAACCGCGCGCGCCCCACCACTCAAATGAATAGCCCGCCTCGTGCGGGCTTTTTTGTGCCTATTCTAAATTGGCCGCTTGTGCCAGTTTTGTGCCAGAGACAGCGAATTCATCTGAATCCAAACTTAGTTGATCCGCAAAAGTTGAGAAAGTAAGAGGAGAAAGTAAGAGGACAGGCAAGTTTACACTTGAAAGTAAGAGGACAGGCAAGTTTACACTTGAATACATCGCCTCACATTAAGAGCACATTAAGAGGACATGCAAGTTTAAACTTGAATATATCGCCTTAAAATGTCACTCTAGTTGCACAAGGAATT
>JBLHWO010000077.1:0-15324 GCA_047629215.1 Cellvibrionaceae bacterium
GCATTATATGCTAACGGGATGATTGATCCTATGGTTTAATGAAGATTTTGATAAAAAATTTAATGATGAGTTTAATGAAATGATTATAAATGTTGATGTCTGCACGAGTGGGCAAGGCTTATATGGTATTAGCCAGTAGGTTGGAAAGGTAGTGGCCCAGGCTGGTACTCTCGAAGGCTTATATACACTCTTTATACAACATACTCACGCTAGTTTATTGATTCAGGAAAATGCTGATCGCAGCGTGAAAGCCGGTTTGTAAAATTGGTTAATCGTTTGGTTCCAGAACATAACCACTTATATAACCATACATTTCAGCGAGCAGATGATATGCCGGCTCATATAAAGTCCATGTTAACGGCCACTTCCTTGTCAGTGCCTTACATTGAGTGTTGGCTTCTATTGAGCACGTGGCAGGGTATTTACCTCTGGTAGCATAGGCACGGGACACCGCAGCGCCAAGTGATTGTTCACTGGTGACAATTTTTTCATCTATTTTATATTTCTTCTGCAACGTTGGGTTTCTAGTAGCTGAATGTAGTTATCTTTTTTTGCACATTAAATATGATCTATATTTAACCTGTAGAGATCAATAACTCCCACTAGGCGGTCTTCTGTTGGCGCAGAGCTTAAGCACACCAGCTGCGGTTTTTAGGTTAAAAGCAGCTTCTTCTTAGTTTTATCTACCCACTATGCGTTTCTCCTCACTTAAGCGATAAACAATGTCGGTAATAGATCCGACCACAATGGCAACACGCTGATATTCAGCACCATTTACAAATGGGATAGCTGAAAAGAGGAAGATGGTTATCGCAAATAACGGGTTTTCATTTATGTGTTACCTCTAAATAGTGTCAATTAATGCCTTGTGCTTGATGTGAAGCAGAGTAGTTGTTGAGAATAGGAGTTATTATTAATGCCGTTAATGCTATTGGTAACCATTATCATTTGTGATTGGGTCGTATTTTTATTAAACATTTGAGTGAAGACCCTTTATGAGCACAACATTTTTAATCAATGGCCTGCTTTTATTGTCTATTGCAGTTAGCGCTTTTACTTTGGGCGATGAAAAGCATGAAATCGCTGATTTAAAGCAGCGTTTAGCCGTTTTAGAAAAATCAAATATCAGTAAAGAAGAGAATAAATTTTGGGCAGACAATATTGCTGTAGGTGGTGTGTTAGAGCTTGGGGCCAGCTATGAAGGCAGCGATTCAGATTCGTCTTTATCAGACTTGGTTGTCGCAACGGCAGAGTTGGGTTTTGAAGCCGCCGTTACAGATGAAATAAGTACTTTAGTGACTTTGTGATATGAAGAAGACGATACGGATCTTGAGGTTGATGTTGCGAGTGCGCTGTATGTTCGCGATGGTAATAATTTTTCTTTTCCTCTAGGTCAAGATTATCTCACATTTGGTGCTTATGAGACTGCGCTGGCTAATGACCCTCTTGCTTTGGATATTGGTGAGTCTCGGGAAACCACATTTATTGTTAATTATGAAAGTGGTTCGGTCAGTGGTACATCTTCTGTTTTTAATGGCGATCAAGATAAGAATGATTAAAATCCCATCAGAAATTACGGTGCTCGCTTAGACCTTAGTAATGACACTTTTTCGTTTGGCTTAGATTATTTGTCTAATCTTGCCGATTCCGATGGCCTGCAAAAAAATGACTTTGGTTATGCGGGTGGTGAAGGTGTAGTGGGTGACGCCAGTGTATACGGTTTTATAAATGTGGGCGCTGTTACTGTAATGGCAGAGTATTTGAGTGCCTTCAATGTTGATTTATTTTTTAAATATTCTTTAATTAATGTTTTTTACATTAAATTAATTCTAAACAGTTATGTTAAGTATTTCTTATCTAGACACATTAGCGGTAGTGTCTTGGATAACCATTTCTCGTTAGCGACTCTGGGTTAAAAACTTTTCGTTAACTACTTTTTAGGCATAGATGTTTACCGCACAGCTAGTTGACTCGATCATTTTTTCTGTAAAAGTTTTAACGTTCTTTCGGCGAGTGTATCTGTCATTTTAATTAAGGTGTGTATCTGTTCCACTTTGCCTAAGTAAGCAAGTTGCGATGTAAGAGAGAATAAACTCTTGTCCAATACCGCTAATGCCTCTAGTTTGGTTTCGTAAGCAATGTTCGGTGCTTCACACAGTTCGATAATAGTTTGATAAACATGTCTCAACGTATGTTCTGCATTAGTCCCTTGGCGTAATAGGTTTTGGCATGCCGCCAGATTATGAGAGGCAAAGTAGAGTAGCTCGATGCCACTTTGCTCCGGATTATTTTGGCTTTGTGTGTGTAGTAGCTTCGTGGCTATAGAAATGCATTGGGTGAACAGAACTGTGGCGTGCTTAATTTTTCCATTTTTATGCAGTGAGTGTGCTTTATCTGCATTATGACGCCAGTCATATCTGAGTTGATCATAATTATTCGCGACAAGGGTACGTGAGTCGTATTTATTTGATCGGGGTAAAACGGTTTCTACTAGCATGTTATTAGCCTCTCTTCTGTATTGTTTAAACGCTAATGATAATCATTCTCATTATGATGTCGGTTTTTCCTCAGAGGGTCAAGCTTTATTTGCTCACTTATTTTTCTGAAGGGACTTTTTAATAATAAAAGTGACTAAAATGAGGTCTTGGTTCATGCAGTATGAGTCTATGATCGTTATAATGTTTAAAGTCCGACGCACAATACCCTAATGTTTAACATCCCTTACGATGAGTTAGTTCTATGTCACTCTTAAATCGTCGCTTAATGTTGTTTTTAGTTGTTCTATTATCTTGGCCCAGTATGGCGGCAATCGATGTTTATAAATTCGATACGGAGTCTCAGCGACAACGCTACCTTGTGCTAGCTGAGGAGTTACGCTGTCCTAAATGCCAGAATCAAAACCTTGCAGGTTCAAATTCTCAAATAGCGACAGATCTTCGGCGAGAGTTACACCGTTTATTACAAGAGGGGAAGACCGATGTTGAAGTCAAGGACTATATGGTCGAGCGCTACGGCGATTTTGTTTTGTACAAACCACCATTAACGGGATCGACTTTTGTACTGTGGTTCTTCCCCTTGTTGATGCTCCTAACAGGTTTAATTATTTTAACGCTAATTATTCGTCAGCGACGTAAAAAAGCGGTAATTGATATGCCTTTGAGTGCGGTAGAGCAGGCAAAGCTCGATTCACTGGTTGGTACTAAAGTAAATACTAATTCTGAGAATGTAGATTTATGATTTCCTCTTATGAAGCCGCAACGGCGTTTTATATTGGCGCTGCCGCGCTCATTTTATTGGGTCTTATATTTGCACTATGGCCATTAATTAAATCCGTTTTATATATTGGTGGCACTTGTTCCGAAACCATTATTGAGCGTAAAGCGATCAATGTAGCGCTCTATGGTGATCACTTAAAAGAGCTCGAGCAAGCCTTGGCGCTAGGGAGTATCGATCAGCCCCAATTTGATCTGCTCAAGCAAGAGCTAGAGCGTAATTTAATAGAAGATAGTCAGCAGCAAAAGGGTGGCACTGATACAAACACCTCACCAGCAGAGGCAGCAGTGAGTTCTACAGTGGCTCTAGCTAAGCGGCCTATGATATATGCAGCCTTAGTGGTGGTTTTATTGCCATTAATGGCGATGGGTGTTTATCGCGAGCTGGGTCACTCTGATGGCTGGCAATTGCAAGCTAAGTTAACGCAGCAGGTAGCATTGGAGGAGCAACTTGCGAGTGCGCCAAGCTCAGCAGCGATTGGCGAGCAACTTGATCAGCTAAATCGAGAGCTAGTGGCCGATATAGAAAAGTACCTTCTCGATAAGCCCGATGACCTCGAGACAACCGTGTTGTTAGCTCGAAATTTAGTATCGATAGGCGATTACGACAAAGCCATTGAGGTATATCAACAAATTTTGGAGAAAGAGCCCCAGGCCGCGCAGATGATGGCAGAATTAGCTCAGGCAGTTTTTGTTAAAGCGGATAATCGAGCAGTGCCCGTTGTCTCTATGCTTGCAGGTAGAGCCATATCTATACAGCCCAACAATCTAATTGCATTGGGCTTAATGGGTATATCGGAATTTCAAAATGCTAATTACGAAAAGGCGATAGGTTATTGGCAAAAGGCAGTCGCAATTTATCCTGCCGGTTCAGCTAATGGCAGGGCTTTACAAAGTGGTATTATCCAAGCGCAAGTAAAATTAGCGGCTCAACCACAGGCCCAAGATCAATCAGTAAGTGGGCTAAGCGAAGTAACTGAAGAAGGAGAGGCGGGGCAAGTACAAAATCAGCAAGATAAAAATAGAGCCCCAGTTATTAAGTTAGCGGTATCACTTGGGGAAGCGGTACCCATTAAGTCGGACTCCACTGTTTTTGTCTATGCTCGTGCATGGCAGGGCGCTAAAGTCCCTCTTGCTATTGCTAGAATCAAGGCTAGTCAGCTGCCGTTAATGATAGAGCTAAATGACTCAATGAATATGGCCCCGGGCATGAATCTAAGCAGTGCCGACAAAGTTGAGGTCATTGCTCGCCTATCACCCAGCGGCAACGCTATCACCCAGCCAGATGATTGGCAGGTGAGTATTGGGCCAATCAATCCAAAAAATGTGGCTAGTAGTGTTTATCCTTTGCTTATTGCTAAGCCAGTCGCATTAAAATAATAAACGATGTCATCCTAAAATCCTAGGGTGGGCGATGCCCCCCTAATTAAAGCGGATAGGGAATGGAGGATATAAAAATGATCGAGATGGTTGAAAATTAGATCCCCGATCCAAGTAAAGGTAAGCCTCCGGAGGGTGTAAATGCGCGCTTGGATTCATTCACCGTCTAATTCCGCTATCTGTTTGCTTTAGGATGGCGACAATGAGCTTACAGTTCTTGACATCCATGGTGCTATAGCCTTCACCTCGGCAGGTTAATTTTGCAAATTTTTTCATGTCACGCAGCAAGCTGTTACTTGATAAGCTTCGTTGGAAAAATAATCATGGTACTCAACGTAGATACTGAACTCTTATTGATGCATAACGCTCGCATATTTTTTGTGAGGGCGTCTTTTGGCCGAATCAACAATCATGCGCTTGTTATGCATATCGTCTCATCATCATTAGCGCACCAAAAACCTTCGTTTTTGGCATTTCACTATAAGGCGATCATGATGCCGATTTGTTTGTATGTATCTTGCCTACCCATAAAGTTTGAACCTAATGGTAGCAATTACCACAGAATCTTAGATGGATTCTTAATTTCAAAAAGAAACTTTCAACTTTTACTAGGTTATCAAGATGGGCAAAGTAGGCAGTATTAATTGGGTACACACGGTCAGACAAAGTCATTCTCATCAAATTCAGAAAAATAAAGACGGTAATAACTTTCGATCTCCAGCTTTGCAGGCAGCAGCCACTATTGCTCAAGATTCTCTCCCCACAATTAGTCAAGCAGTGACGGCTGTGATAACCCATAAAAAAGTATTTTATCAAGATCTTCATCAATTGGGAAAAACCTCTCAAAAGATGGCGGGTCGTGGCTCAGAAGGTGAAGCCAGCACTAATAAAGAATTACTTTCATTTGCCAATAAGCATATCAAAAACGTTAATGATAACCCTCTGAATACCCACGGTTTTGCCGGCGTCATGATTGAATATCTAGATCGTAACAATAACGATAACACCTTGAGAGCACCTCGGGTTTTAACTCAATCTTACGGTATTAACGAAAGAAAAAATAATGACCTTATCAGCCAGCTTCCCGCTATGAAAGCACTGAAAAACAACCCAGACCTATTGGATTTAGGGACAACTAAATCGATGTTACAAGAAGCAGGAAACAGCGGTTCTGCAATCGAAATTGGTGCTGTAGGTATCGCTAAGGGTTCAAATTACGGCGTGTTTAGGGAAGTTCATCGAGAGATGGGTGATAAGTTGACATTTGTTGACCCCACTATTAAAGAGCAAGACAAGCACCATTTAGCCATGGATGGATTAGAGTATCTCTCATCAAAATTACCTAGAAATAGCGTCAAATTAGTTTTGAGCGCTCACTTGCCAAAAACTATTAGGCATGACTTCCTTAATTGTGCTGCCGATGCATTAGCTACAGGAGGCTTACTTGTTTATAAGCCCGGAGCCGAAAACATTGATACGACTGTGGCTCTTTTGGAGTCTGAACTTTTAGAGAATAAAAGTTTTAAACTAATTCATATTTCATCGGAATATCAAAGCGCTCTTGGAGTAGACCGGCCTGATGTCTTCGTTTTACAAAAACAAAAAGGTGTTGAAATTTAACTATTTTTGCACAATCTAAGGGGGTAATGGCTCTTTCATAAGATCACCCCTAACGATATTAAGCCGGGTGAGATATCATAGTTTTGAACGTATAGCCTACGATTAAATTAATACGATGAATTTTTGGGACCAGAGTAAAAATTCGTTTTCAATGGCTAATAATGTATAAAAGGCCTGCATTAGGGCTTGTCGGCGCCCCCTTTATTATTTCTGTTCACGCCCCATCAACCTCGGATATTTTTTGCTACTTTATAAATTAGGCATGCAAGACTATACTAACGCTGTAAATTGCTGCGCACCTTATATTTTCGGATGTGTAATTAATGTCAAAAAACTTGGCCGCCGGTTTCATATTAATTTCAATTTTATTGGTTAATGGATGCGCTAGTCATACTTCAGGTACCACCGTCAAACAGTCGGTAGAGCGGGATGGAGTAAGCGTTGTGTTGCCCCGTGCTACATATAAAGAAGTTTATTTTAGCCCCTCATCATCAATGGAAAGGCACTGCAGAGCGCCGGAACTGGACTTTACTGTTCAACAGTGCGATCAATTAAGCATTGCGCTGCCAGTAGACGGCGTTGAAAATATTGGTACTGCTGAAAATCAGGCGGCACTTAGCCTTGGCGGTCCATCACCAACAGCTTTAATTACTCGTGAGCTCATGTATTGGCGTGTGAGCTAGCTGCCAATATCCATGCGAATGATGAAACAGCATTAGCTATCTACGCTAACTTTTTACAAGCTACTTAATCTATTACTCAGAATCAATCTTGAAATTGCGATGCTTAAGCAAGCGATTCGACCCCACCTTTGCCTAGTGACTGATACTCAGGATTCCCGGATAGGCGTGAATTGGATACTTCATCAGACGATGACTAGTCTTCTTAGTGGTCGGAGCTCAGTAGAATCCAGAGATGATCAAACTTTATTTCAAATCTTTTTCGGGTAATGTGTAAGTTGTCTATTAAGCGTAAAATAAAAATCGACAGCCTATTTTTAGATGAAGGCTTCGGCAGCCTGGATAGAGAAACTCTAGATATCGCGCTGGATGCTTTAGGCAACCTCAATGCTAGCGGCAAAATGATTGGTGTGATTAGCCATGTGGATGCATTGAAAGAGCGAATGCCGGTGCATATTGAAATTAAGAAAATGAGTGGGTTGGGGCTTAGTCGGTTGGATAAGAAATTTAGTTTAATCTAAACACTGTGTTACATGGAAGACGAATAGGGTAGATATGAATGGCGCATTATTATGGCGTCAAGTCGTTCATTTATGGATGTTTGCTGTCGTTCCAAAGCGGATGTTGTGATTTGGAGCTATAATGGATTAAAAACTAAATGGTTGGACTGGCAGGAAAAAGATATGGAATGGAAAGAAACATTAAGATCCGTAAAATAACAACTGAATAGACAATCAAGAGAAGCCGGTAAGCGCCATCGTCAGTAGCTAAAAGAAATGGGGTGGCCAATGGCATAGCGAGCGCAAATTATGGATATTACCCAGGGGTAAGGTCGTGGCGCTTGCCCTAAGACAGAGAATTGCGTCAGGATCGATCAAGTAAAGTAATCCCGGTCTGAAAAGAAATAGGTAAGATGGCCATATGTAGCAATCAGTGCTTATATCTGGGCACAAATGGTTACCTGTAGGCATAATTCCTAAAGGTGACCATCTGATATATTAAATTGTTACACATATACACAGGAGAAAAAATGCAATTAACACCATTTCATTTAGCTGTTCAGGTTCGAGATATTGATGAGGCTAGAGAATTTTATGGATCCAAGATGGGGCTTTCTGAAGGCAGAAGTTCGGAAAACTGGATTGATTTTAATATGTTTGGCCACCAGCTTGTTACTCATTTTAATCCTCAAATTGGTAAAGCTGGAAAAATAATAAATATCTCAAATCCAGTAGATGGTCATGGGGTTCCAGTTCCACATTTTGGCGTGGTAATGAACTTTGCTGAATGGGATTCATTTTCTCAAAAAGTCAGTACGTTTATCGATGATTTTATTATAGAGCCGTATGTGCGATTTAGAGGTGAGCCAGGAGAGCAAGGGACTATGTTTTTTGCAGATCCTTCTGGTAATGCCTTGGAGTTTAAAGGGTTTAAAGATATTGAATCGGAATTATTTGCAACATAAATAATGTTGTTGAAAAAAATTACTTTGATATGGGGTAAGTAAGGGAGCTCGTTTAGGGTAGAGCTAATAGGAAGAAGCGCTTTTCCAAAGGCAAAGGGTTCGCCTAATTTGATGACGACTTTCAAAAAATTAATATTGTTTAATTGATCGAGAATGTCTTTGGTGTAGTCAACTTCGCCTACAGAAACGCCACCGGAAGAAACCTCTACATCACATTCACATTACATGAATACGGTTTTCGAGTGGACTTAGGTGTTTTATTAAGGTTTACCTCACCGAGAGCTGGCTGATTGACCTAAGCTACTAGGAGAAAGGTCAATCGCTTTACTGGCTTATAAAATCAGGCGAATTCAAAACCCTTATTGGTTTCTTCATTTTCTTCTAACTCAAAAAAACTATTTTTTCCTCCACCTTCCACTCCCATTGCCTCATTAAGTGCAGCCGAACCTAGGAAGTTGGCTATAGCAGCTGGTGCGACACCCATTGCCACTAGAAATTTTGCGGCCGATACTGGGTCCATCATCTTGATCATGTCCTCAAGATAGTCAGGTATGCCATTATTGTTAAGATCATCTGGATCTGCTCCTGTTGGTGGTGGTGGGGGTGGAGGTGGAGGGGGAGTTGTCCATAATTTTTGAATACTGCACTCAGCCTTGTTTGAAATTGACATTACCGTTTCTCTGTTTAAGTATATATAAAATAAGTGAGTAGTAAATAAATTCGATTAGTTCCTTATCCACATGAACAAAGATGTTTTCGCGTCGCAGCTGCTACTCTTTATCAATTGTCGGTATGCCTTCACTCAATTGCTGAGAAATAAAAGTACCAATCTGCCTGTTAAGTGAACTATCATCATTGTTTTTTTCAAGTCCAGCACCGAGTTTGTTCGGTAGGTTTAGGCCCATAGTTGAGACCAGTAAAGTATCTCCACCAGATTCAAAATAGATTGGCAATTAAAATGTTCTTTGCGCTTAGGCGTGACTGCTGGAGTAGGTGATTGAAATAAATGCCCAGTGGCTTAAATATTTGGGTACGGACTTGCTGTCTGTCTGACTGAAACGAAACTCGCAATAGTGGCTTCGTTAAAAAGGCGTAAACTCAGACGTCTCCCACCATCTCGATGCAAGTGCATAAATACACCCCTATCATTCGATTCAACTTCACAGCTGGCAACACTCGTCAAAATACGTGCGTAGCGTTCTGTACGAGCGTAGGAACTTCGAGGATTGGGGGCTGACTTCCAAGCAAGCACGAAGGCGCCATAATTATCGCAGCGCATGGACGCGCCCACTCTTAACGGCAGTGTTAAGATATTTGGGTCGATATCGGCAAGTTCCTCCAGAAAAGCATATTAGCGGGTATCAGACACCATTAAAGATGGATCAATGGCTTGATTTGGGTCGATTCCCAGTGAACGCATAAGAGCGTTCTTATCGACGTTATCATCCACTTCATTAAGTGCTTTTCTAACAAATAGTAGTGATGTGACTTGACCCATCGACTAAGCAATGCCGGCACAAATAAAATGGGATATATTTATTCATTTATGGTTATGAAAAGAAATATGAAACAGAGTCGGTGACAAACAATAATTAATCTTACCTCATTCTTCACTTAGTATTTAGATAGACGAAGGTTTATAGCGTTTGTGACGCCGCATAAATATAAAAACCATTTGTGTTAATTCCTCATTTCTTCTGTGATTAAGGCTATAATTCACGCCTTTTTATCGCACCACTCTTGCTCATATCGATTCTTCTTATCTTACTGGTACGTCACATGTCTCTACCTTTGCCTCACCTTATTTTAAAATCCCAGTCCGATCGCCGTTTAAAACTAGGTCATCTTTGGGTGTTCAGTAATGAAGTGGATACTAAACAGTCGCCGCTTAAAACATTTACCATGGGCCAGCAAGCGTTGGTGACGGCACATAATGGTAAGTCTTTGGGTATTGCGTTCATGAACCCGAATGGTTTGATTTGTGGACGCATGGTGAGTCGCGATGCGGCGTGCCCGGTGAACAAATCATTGTTTGTTCACCGGTTTAAACAGTCGCTTGCGCTGCGCGAACTTGTATTCAGCGAGCCTTATTATCGCTTGATTTATGGCGATTCTGATTTGTTACCCGGTTTAGTGGTTGATCGTTTTGGCGATTATTTGGTGGTACAAATTGCCGGCGCGGGCATGGAACTGCTAAAAGACGATATTGTGGAAGCTTTGGTGCAAGTCATCAAACCAAAAGGCATTTTGCTGAGTAATGAGCACAGTGCGCGAGTGCTTGAAGGTTTGCCGGAATATACCGAAGTCGCTTATGGCGAGGTGCCAGAGTGTGTTGAGTTGGTCGAGAACGGAACCCGCTTTATGGCGCCCGTTTATGGCGGGCAAAAAACCGGTTGGTTCTACGATCACCGTATCAATCGTGCGCAATTACAGC
Source organism: Cellvibrionaceae bacterium (assembly GCA_047629215.1). Lineage (GTDB taxonomy): Bacteria > Pseudomonadota > Gammaproteobacteria > Pseudomonadales > Cellvibrionaceae > CANLBN01. The sequence continues at coordinate 10,852 of JBLHWO010000077.1, forward strand.
ACTACGTGAAAGGTAAGCGGGTGTTGGATGTGTTTTCTTACATTGGCGGCTGGGGTGTGCAGGCTGCAGTCGCGGGCGCAAGCGAAGTGACGTGTGTAGATGCTTCCGAGCAAGCGCTTGCGGGCGTTGCTAACAATGCGACCATGAACGATGTGGCTGATCGCGTTAAGACTATTTACGGTAAGGCAATTGATGTACTGAAACGTTTAATCGCAGAGGATGAACGTTTTGATGTGATCGTGCTGGACCCGCCGGCGTTTATAAAACGGCGCAAAGATCAAAAAGCCGGTGAGGCGGCGTATCGTCACATTAATGAATTAGCGATGCGTTTGTTGGGCCGCGATGGCTTGTTAGTGTCAGGCTCTTGCTCGATGCATTTAAGCAACGCCACCCTGGTTGAGATTGTCCGCGCCGCTGGTCGACATTTGGATCGACAGGTTCAAATAATCGCGCAGGGCGGGCAGGGGCCTGATCATCCGGTGCATCCAGCTATTCCAGAAACGGAGTATTTAAAAGCCGTGTTCGCGCGAGTTTATATCGCCTAGGTTTTTACTCAACGTTGTTTTTACTCAAAGTTAGCGCCCAGATAAATCATGGATAAAGTAGAGCTCAATAACATGACCGGCTCAACGCTAGGGCATTATCAAAATAATGCTGTAGCCTTCCGCGAAGGGACTTGGGACCACGATGTTAGCCAAAATAGACATGCATTGATTGAAGCCTTGAACGGTGCGGGCCCTCATCGCATCCTCGATTTCGGATGTGGCCCGGGTAGAGACCTCGTTGCGTTTACAGCGCTAGGTGCAGAAGTGGTTGGACTCGATGGCTCCGAAGCATTTTGCGAAATGGCGCGCGAAGCCTCTGGCTGTATAGTGCTGCAACAAAATTTTCTTGCATTGAATTTGCTTGCAAATACTTACGATGGCATTTTCGCTAACGCGTCTTTATTTCATGTGCCGACTCAAGAACTTCCAAGAATACTAAGCGAGCTTAATGGCACCTTGAAACCCAACGGTATTTTGTTAAGTTCTAACCCGCGCGGTAATGATGAACAGAGCCTTCAAGGCGAGCGATTCGGTGCCTACCATAGCCCCGAAACATGGACCGCATTGTTACAACAAGCCCAGTTTGAGCCGGTAGAACATTATTACCGACCTGAAGGGCTAGCGCGTCAGCAGCAGCCTTGGTTCGTTTCTATTTGGCGCAAAAAACAACTAAATGATTCCGACAGCTAACGATAATAAACAATAACAATGACGATATTTAAGTACCTAAGAGGTTATCCAGCGGAAACCCTTCAGCAGGTCCAAGCGGTTATCAACGCTGGCAACTTAGGCGCAACACTCCTTGAAAAATATCCTAAGCGCCATGAGATACGTTCCGATAAGCAGTTGTATGAGTACACAATGGAGTTAAAAAATTGCTACCTGGGTAAAACACATTCACTGAATCGCGTAGTTTATGATTCAAAGATTAAAGTGATCCAACAGGCCCTAGGGCAGCACCATTATATTACCCGAGTTCATGGTAATAAAACCAAAACCGTTAACGAAATAAAAATTGCTAGTGTCTTCAGATCAGCGTCGGCAGCATTTTTAAACATGATTTTGGTCCATGAACTCGCACATTTTCGTGAAAAAGAACATAACAAAAGTTTCTATCGTCTGTGTAGACACATGGAGCCACAGTATCACCAATATGAATTTGATTTACGTTTGTATTTAACGCACTTGGATTTATATGGCGAGCTATATTCGTGAAAAGTACGTATCTAATATTTCTCACTGTTAAGAAAATACATGCACATAAGCTGCGGTGCAAAGCATTGGGGAATATGACAATAGCCAAGTATTTTCCGCGCTGTTGAAGCGTTTTTACTTTCTGCCAGCGCGTTGTCATTGCCTGCAGGGACATAGGTAAAGGATAGGTAAGGGGCGTGAGCAGGAGCGGAAGCTTTGGTCTGCCGGCTGGGGGATTTGGTCAATACGCAACTTGTTCAAGATTTTGATCACCTTGCTGTTGATGCATTCCGAGCCATTGTCTGCAGAAAAACCGACGATGGCGAATGGGAACTGGCGAATCAATCCTTTGTCTGGTCGCTTTAAGAAGCGATAGCGAAAGTGTTTGAGGGTGTATTCAAGCCATCGCTAGCCTTCGTCTTTGGAGGCGGTGTAATTGATGGTATCCGTGGTGTTCACGAGCCATAGGCTGGCTCAAGCGTTTTGATTTATTTAATATTCATGATGACGTTCATCCTGCCATCATGGGCGAAGCGAGCCACATTGTTGAGGCTCATTTCATACTGGAATCACGACACCCTGTTCAGACTCATTTCATATTGGAAGAGGCTTGGAGTGGTAAATTTAATACGAATAAAATATGGTTAAATTTACTTGCAAATCATATAGTTAAAGTCGGTGCTTAATGTGATGCAAGGGCATCGGGAGTGCGCATCATCAAGTGTCCAGTATTGCTTTAAGAAAGATTCCCAAGTCATTGATACTTATTGTTTTTTAAGGAATATAGTCAAGGCTTTCTTCGCGAATATGAATTCTTCATCGGTGGGGATAACCTGTACCGCGACCTTACTTTCCGAAATTGAAATGCGTAGCTCGTATTTCTGATTGGCGTCGTTATAGATAGTTAATGATACGCTTGAGTTGAATGTCAATGACGCGGATCTCTATGGGCAAGTGTAATGGGGCCAGGGGGATTAAGGTCTTACGTTGTGCCAGAGTCTTGCCAGTAATCAGCGTGGCATCGAAGCATTGTCGGCCGCCGGCTTCGTAAGAGCTACTTAAACGCTATGAATAGTTTTACCACTGGCATCGTGTAAACGCAAACGGTCGGCCCCTTTACCGGCTGGCATGGTGCCATAGTCGATTAAGCTAGAATAAAGCCGTTTAAGTGAATGTGGCGTGGCTTGAAGTGCAGCTTAAGACAATGCAAATTCTGATTGATATAGATCAATACTCACTTGAGAAATTGCTAATACAATCTAATTATTAATCAAGTCATTGCTATCGAGCCGAGATCAAAATGAACGAGACTATTAACAAAGATAAGAATGAAGATAACAAGGTCACTGAGATCAATAGTGTTTCGAGAAAAACAAAAGATCAGCTCCATAAATTAATGGATGAATTAAAAAAAGAGCGAGACGAATTAAACGTTAAAGCACATTTAGCACGATCTGAAGTACGTGATGAGTGGGAAAAAATTGAAGTGAAGTGGGAGCGTTTTAATGAAAAAACACACAGAGTGGGCCATGAGGCAAGCGAAGTCACTAGAGATGTTTGGACCGCTATAAAGTTATTGAGCGAAGAAATAAAGGAGGGTTATCAGCGTATTCGTCAATCGCTCTAATCTATATTTAGATAAATCATGAAAAAAGTTACTTCGATACCCTAGTAATAATGACAATGGGCGTTGATTGGTTTGAGCGTTTGTACCGAGACAAAGCTGTTATCGCAGAAAAAGACACTCAAATTGGCATGCGGAATTAGCTGACAGCACAACTACGCTACGATCTCAAGAGTTATAAGGGTCAGCTTAATAAAACTAAGTGTGAATGTAGCTAAGAGCTATCGCTCATAGCAGTGGAGGATCAAGAACTGTTACAGAGGGAGAGAGAACTTAGACAATGGCTTTCTAGCGATATCGAAGTAAACAATAATGAAATAGAAACGTTACGTGGGCTATCTAACTGTTAAGGTGATGGATGAAATTTTTTTCGTTCAGGCAGTATAAAAATTCTTCCTAAAGGTGATGTGGTATTAATCCGAGTTGTGAATAGCGCTGGCTGATTCTGACAAAAATCTCGATGTAGCAGGGCACACAGACGATGTCGCTATTGGCTATTCCTACCAATTGGGAAGTGTCTTTTTTGCTTGCTGCGGGTGCTATACGTTTTTTTAGAAGGTTTTAGAAGGTTTTAGAAGGTTTTAGAAGGTTTTAGAAGGTTTTAGAAGGTTTTAGAAGGTAATAACATTGTCTCTAAGCGCTGCGGGTCACTCAAAATTAAAAGCGATAACAGGCAATAGCACCGACGAAAATAGGCAATCAACGCTATCTTTCACTGAGAAGTAAATCTAAAGTAAACGGGAGAAGTAGGTGGACATACAAGATAAACAAGTGAGCCCAAAGGCTAATCCAGACGCTGAAAAATTGCTTTCTGAGCTGAAAATCTCACTCAATAGTAATGTAAGCGACTCACAATACTTACTGATGCAACAAGTAGAGCGTCACCTTCACGATATAGATAAGCCAGATCCAGAAGATCCTAGTATCGAAGATACATTAGAGACTTTAATGATCGATATTGAACAGCAACACCCTAAAGCTGGCATTATTGTTAAGGAAATATTAAAAGTACTACAAGACATTGGTATTTAGATGTACTTTCAAGAACCAGTAAATATAAGAGGGTAGTGGTCTTTACATACTCAATTTAACTTTTACAGGGGATGCTCT